>JBBSUW010000034.1:0-23920 GCA_038234025.1 Flavobacteriales bacterium | reverse complement strand
TCCGAAAGCCCTGAAATATTTCAGAACTTTCGGACTATCAGAATCTTGGTTTTTTCAGGAATTTATAAAGCCTATCAAATCCTTGTTCAGAACTTCCTTATGTGTGTAGAAAAGTCCGTGCGGCGCGCCTTCGTAAACCAAATATCGGCAATCGGGTATCATGTGCGCAGACTGCTCGCCGCCAACTTCTATAGGTACGATTTTGTCGTCTCCGCCGTGGATCACCATTGCGGGAACGTTTATTTTGGGCATCTCCGCACGCATATCTGTTGACGAAAACGATTCTGCGCACTTCAAAGTTGCTCTTGGCGAGGCAATTGAACACAACATTCTGTAGTAGTCCAGCAGTGGCGTGCTCAATGGATGGTTTATCAAGCTCATTCCGAAAAAATCCTTGCCAAAATCATCCAAAAATCCAATTCTATCGTCCTTTATGCCTTTGACCATTTTGTCAAATTCCTCTTGCGGTACGCCTTTTTCATTATCTGGAGTTTTCAACATAAACGGTGTTGAGCCAGAAATTATCACCGCTTTTGAAACACCCTTGCCGCCGTGTTTGCTGAAATATCTGGCAACTTCGCCCGCGCCCATCGAAAACCCGACTAATGTGATGTCCGAAAGATTCAATGTTTCGATGACCGTACTTAGGTCGTCAGTTAAAGTATCATAGTCATAGCCATTCCACATTTTGGACGAATGCCCAAAACCGCGACGGTCATAAGCGATAACGCGATTTCCGTTGTCAACGAGTTCCTGGATTTGATATTCCCACATTTCGCCGGTCAATGGCCAGCCATGAATTAAGATTACTGGTTTTCCGGTTCCATAATCTCGAGTGTAGATTTTGGTTCCGTCCGAAGTTGGAATGTATTTGTCTGAATTTGGGGTTTGAAGATGATCTGTTTGCATGTGAATCTAAAGATTAAATGATTTGAAAATTGAAAAATATCGATGTGTAATTTCACGTTAATTAAACGTTTTTACATTACAGAATAATCAGTGAGAACTTCAATATTTCACAAAATCGATTTGGTGTGTTTAAACCACGCAAAAAAAAACCGAAGCATTTATGCTCCGGTCTAAATTATTTTTTTAAAAATTATATATCCTCAAAGGATAGAGTTGTGTAGGCCTGCGATTCTTCTGCTGCAAGACTGAGACCGGTAGAATTTTCAGTATGGCTTTTTCTGAAATTTGGTTGGTGCCGCTCAGAGATTACTTCTTCGCCTTTGTTGTTGAGAACGTAGGACGTCATCTCCTCCATAATTTCATTGAAGGCTGCAAAATCCTCTTTGTACAGATATATCTTGTGCTTCTTGAAATGGTAAGAACCATCTTCCTCTGTAAATTTTTTGCTCTCGGTGATGGTGAGGTAGTAATCATCGGCTTTTGTGGCGCGAACATCGAAGAAATAAGTTCTTCGACCGGCACGCAAAACTTTGGAAAAAATCTCATCTTTTTCCATCATCTCATTTTCTCGCATCATAATATGTTGTTTTTGGTAACTCCAAATGTGCTAAAAAATCAATAGATAAGCAAACGATTACGACAATTCTTTTTCCGCAAGTTGTTTATAATAAAGTGCTTTGTAATAACCTTCGACATTTATCAGCATGTCATGAGAGCCGTGCTGTATGATTTTGCCGTCGTCAAGAATGATTATTCTGTCGGCGTTTTTTGCAGATGAAACCCTGTGGCTCACGATAATCGTCGTTTTATCCTTGCAATATTCCAATAGATTGTTCAATATCGTTTCTTCTGTTTCAGTGTCAACGGCAGAAAGGGAATCGTCGAGCAAAAGGATTTGCGGATCTTTAATAACCGCTCTGGCAATCGAAACGCGCTGTTTTTGTCCGCCAGAGAGCGTGATGCCACGTTCGCCCAAAATCGTTTCATACTGTTTGTTGAAATTCGCGATATTATCGTGGACAACCGCCATTTTTGCAGCAGCGATCACCTGTTCTTCACTGGCTTTTTCGTTGCCGAACTTTATATTGTTCTTTATAGAATCTGAAAATAGAAACGCATCTTGAGGCACGATTCCTATGCTATCTCGAAGGTCGTTGAGATTGATCTGTCGAATGTCATTGCCATCAATCATAACCTTGCCCGATGTTACATCATAAAGTCTACTGATCAGTGAAAGAATGGACGATTTGCCCGAACCGGTTTTGCCCAAAATCGCCAGCGTTTCGCCTTTGCCGATTTTGAAACTCACGTTTTTTAGCGCTTCTATATTTGTGTCATCGTAAGTAAAAACAACATTTTCAAACTCTATCGCGCCATTGATTTGGCTGTGTTCTTCAACATTGTTTACAATTTCCGGCGTGATCGTCAGAAATTCATTGATACGTTTTTGCGAAGCTTCGGCCTCTTGAACCATTGACGAAACCCATCCGAGCGACGCCACCGGCCAAGTGAGCATATTTACATATAAAATAAATTCAGCGATGATCCCTATATTCGGGATATCAGGACTTTTGTTGATGTACATCATCCCGCCAACATAAACAACCACAAGATTGCTGACGCCGATCAGCGCGATCATCAACGGGCCAAAAAGCGATTGCACTTTTGCAAGATCAAGGCTTTTGGTCTTGCTCTCATTGGAAAGATCAACCATGTTCTGTTGATGCTGTTCTTCCAATGAATACGCCTTGATGACGCGGATACCCGAAAATATTTCCTGCGTGAAGCTGGAGACCCTGGAAAGGTTCTGCTGAAAAATCGTGCTGCGCTTGTTGATTTCCTTGCTCAACCTGAAGATTGCAAAGGACAAAAGCGGCAAGGGCAGAATTGTGTACAATGTCAATCTGGGCGAAACATTGTACATATAAACGATGACGATCGTGAAGCGGATAAAAGTGTTGATCGTGTACATCACCGCCGGCCCAACATACATCCGGACTTTTCCAACATCTTCGCTGATGCGGTTCATTAGATCGCCCGTTCTGTTGGCCTTGTAGAAATTTTGCGAAAGCTTTCCATATTGTCTGAAGACCTCATTCTTAAGATCGAATTCAACGTGGCGCGACATGACGATTAGCGTTTGGCGCATCAAAAAAGTCAGAAAACCCGCAATGATCGTAGTCCCGATGATGAGCAAAATATTGTGCAAAAGTTCAGTGCTCACCGCAGACTTGTCGATGCTGGGGTTCTTTATCTGAAGTTCGATCGCCTCGATGGAACTACTAATGAGCTTTGGTGTGAACAGCGAAAATATTTGTGCAACAATCGTGATCACGATCCCGAGAATAAATCGGCTTCGATATTTTACAAAATATTTGTTGAGATAGCCAAGTTCCTTCATTTAAACGCAAATGTTTTAAAGACCTGCAATTGTCTGTAGCTCTGTCGGCTTTCGCCAAATTGTGTTGTCGCTCTCCCTTGGATTAATTGAAAGATTCGTTTTTAAAGAACGTTTCGGTCAAATACTGCAGATTTTAATTTTATTTTTGCAGCGCAAATATTACAGTACCATAAAAAAACAATCCTTATGAACATCGAACTTACCACGGCTGCAGATTTGCACAAGATCGATCCGGTTTTTGGGCAACCATCGTTTGACAATCACGAACAGATCGTTTTCTGCAACGACAAAGATACTGGATTAAAAGCAATAATAGGGATTCACAATACCGTTTTGGGACCTGCTTTGGGCGGCACCAGAATGTGGAAATATACCAATGAATGGGAAGCGCTCAACGATGTGCTGCGTCTTTCGCGCGGAATGACTTTCAAATCCGCGATTTCGGGACTCAACCTTGGTGGTGGGAAAGCGGTGATCATAGGCGATTCAAAAACAGATAAAACACCAGAACTCATCACGCGTTTTGGAAAATTTGTCAATAGCCTCAGTGGAAAATATATCACTGCCGAAGATGTTGGAACGACCACCGAAGACATGGATCGCATCAACGACGTCACAAAGTTCGTTACCGGGATTTCGGAATCTCGTGGCGGTTCGGGCAATCCTTCGCCAGTGACGGCGTATGGCGTTTATATGGGAATGAAGGCTGCCGCCAAATACAAATTCGGGTCGGACAATCTTGCTGGAAAAAAAATCCTTGTTCAAGGGATTGGTCATGTCGGCGAAACATTGGTGAAATATCTTGCCGAGGAAAACGCGGAGGTTTACATCACCGATCTTCACGCCAACAAACTTGAGGATGTTTCAAAAAAATATGGGGTCAAAATTTTTAAGGATGAAGATATTTACAGCGCCGATGTTGATATTTATGCACCTTGCGCGCTCGGGGCAACGATCAACAATGAAACCATTGGAAAACTGAAATCCAAAATAATTGCTGGCGCGGCCAACAATCAATTGGCCAACGAGCCGATTCACGGGCAAATGCTGAAGCAGCAGGGAATTTTGTACGCGCCGGACTTCTTGATCAACGCCGGCGGTATCATCAACGTGTATGGCGAAATTGTCAACTATGGCAAGGACGAGGCAATGCGCAGAACGGAAGATATCTACAACACAACGCTCAATATCTTCAAGCTCGCCGACGACCAAAATCTCACGACCTATCAAGCGGCATTGGCCTTGGCGGTAAAAAGAATTGAGGCGCGCAAAAAGGAGAACGCCGCCTGAACGCCATTATAAAACACTACTTTTGCGCCGGCCAACTCGCCAACAAATCAAAAAAGTGCTGCAGTGCTAAACAGACGACATATTAGGATTAAGGTTATGCAGGCAATTTATGCGATGCACCAAAGCGCGACCGACGACATCGAAAAACAAGAAAAATTTCTTCGGTACAGTCTCGATAGCATTCTTGATCTCTACTTGATAATGCTTTCGGTTTTGGCAGAGCTTCGTAACAAGGAAGAGGACTTTTTGAACAAATCGGCCAAGAAACACATCACCACGGCAGAAGAACGCAATCCCGACCGAAAGTTTGTGGACAATCAGGTTTTGATGCTTTTGGCAATTGACCCCGCATTCCTCAAAGCGATCGACGACAGAAAAATCGATAATTTCCAGCGCAATGACGATTATATCTTGATCTTGCTAAAAGAGGTAAGAGCAAGCGAAACATATCAAGATTATATGGCTTCGGACAAAAATGATTTTGAGACCGACCTCGATTTTGTGCTTTCGCTCTACACCGATGTGCTCGCGCCAAATGAAAAGCTGTACGAATATCTTGAGGACAATCGTTTGACTTGGATCGATGATATCCCGGTTGTAAATACACTTTTGGTCAAAAACCTTACGGCAATGACCGCGCAGCGTTCCAAGATTATTGTGCCGCGCGTTTACCGAAATTCCGAGGATCGCGATTTTGCCACCGACCTTTTCAGGAAAACAGTTCTCAATGAGAAAGATCTGGCCAAACATTATATAGACAGAACACCAAATTGGGACACGGATCGAATCGCGGAGATCGACACGATAATTCTGAAGATGGCCATTTGTGAATTCACAAGATTTCCTTCAATTCCTTATAAGGTCACAATCAACGAATTTTTGGAAATAGCCAAGGAATATTCAACGCCCAAAAGCAGTATTTTTATCAACGGAATTCTCGACAATCTCGTAAAGGAACTGCGAAACAATAAAACCGAGCTTAAAACCGGTAGAGGTTTAATGTAAATTATTAATTTCGAACAATATGTCAATTACAAAAAAATTCTTGTTGATCGTTGCCGTGATGGCGATGACCTTTTCTTGCAAAAAGAACGATGCTGCCTCAAAAATCGATGTTGATGCTGTTGAAGTTGCAAAAGCGCAAGAAGAGACGCCAAATCCCGAGGCCAACATTGGCGGTCCAGACTTGCCCGAAGCCGTGCCGGTTCGTCCCGCCGACGGAAAATATGCAGTGATGTCCTTTGATAAAACATCCCACGATTTTGGCAATATCAATGAAGGCGATGTTGTGAATTATACATTTAAATTCGTCAACACAGGCGCGGCGGATTTGATTATCTCTGATGCTAAGGGAAGCTGCGGTTGCACGATTCCGGAATATCCGAAGGAAGCGATCAAGGTAGGGGAAACGGCCAAAATCAAAGTGAAGTTCAACTCGGCGAACAAGCCCGACAAGCAGCGCAAAACAGTCACGATCCACGCCAATACGGTTTCAGGAAAAGAAATGCTTTCAATCTCGGCCGATGTCAAGGCCAAATAATAATTAAACATATTTAACGATGGAACAGATTCAGCAGTTTTTACCTTTTATACTAATGTTCGTTGTGTTTTATTTCTTTATAATAAGACCACAACAAAAACGCGCCAAGGCAGAAAAAGAATTCACCCAAGCCATTAAAGTGGGCGATAAAATAATTACCAAAAGCGGTATTCATGGCAAGATTGCCGAACTTGCGGAAACCACTGCGGTGATAGAAACAATGTCGGGAAAGTTGAAGATTGAAAGATCGGCTTTATCCAACGAGCTCTCGGCAGCGTTGAACAAAAAGTAATTCCCTGCCCTAATCATAAATAAAAAACCAGCGTGATTTCTGGTTTTTTTTGTTTTTGATATTTTTTAATGTTTCAATTCTTCGAAAAATCCGTGGTCGCTGTTAATTCTGCGATACGTACAATTACGTTGATCGCTTTCTGCATGCTTTCGACGGGTACGTATTCATATTTGCCGTGAAAATTGTGTCCGCCCGCGAAAATGTTGGGGCAAGGCAATCCCATATACGACAATCGGCAGCCGTCGGTGCCGCCTCGAATGGGCTTGATCAATGGCTTTATGCCCAGTTCAATCATCGCTTTTTCGGCGAGGTCAACAATGAATTTTACAGGTTCGACCTTTTCTCGCATATTATAATATTGGTCGGTCATCGTGAGTTTTACGATATCTCCACCAAATTGCTCCATGAATTTCTGGTTGAACTTGTCCACGAGTTTTTGGACAAAATCCTTTCTCTTATTGAATAATTCCGAACTGTGGTCGCGTATTATCATATCGACCTTGGTATTTTCAATGCTGCCCGAAAGTCCGGTAACGTGAAAGAACCCTTCGTATTCTTGCGTTTCCTGTGGAATTTCCTTTGCAGGCAAATCGCTGATAAAATCGGTGGCAATGAGCATAGAATTTATCATTTTGCCCTTTGCGTAGCCCGGATGAACGCTCTTGCCCAAAAACTCGAGCACAACTCCGGCGGCATTGAAATTTTCGTATTCCAATTCTCCAACCTGGCTTCCGTCCATTGTATAGGCCCAATCGGCGCCGAATCTCTCGACATCGAACAAATCTGCGCCGCGACCTATTTCTTCATCGGGCGTAAAACAGATCCGGATTTTACCGTGCTTAAGCTGAGGGTTTTCTATCATAAGTTCCATTGCCGTCACAATCTCGGTCAATCCGGCCTTGTCATCAGCGCCGAGAAGCGTCAATCCGTCAGTGGTTATGAGGGTTTGGCCGCGATAGAGCAGAAGGTCTTCAAAATAATTTGGCGAAAGCACGATGTTCTCTTTCTTGTTCAGCACAATATCGCCACCATCATAGTCGCGCACTATCTGCGGCGAAACATCCTTGCCCGAAAAATCCGGGCTTGTGTCGTAATGGGAAACGAAACCGACCGTGGGAACTTGGTGATCGACATTGGATGGCAGCGTCGCCATGACATATCCATTTTTGTCGATCGAGACGTCTGACATCCCAATTTTCTTGAGCTCTTCATTAAGCATATTTGCAAGAACTAGTTGCTTGGTTGTGCTTGGCGTTGTTTCAGATTTCGCGTCAGATTCGGTGTCGATCGTTACGTAGCTTATGAATCTGTTGATGATATGATCCATATTATTGGTCTTTTTCATTTTTGTTTTCGGCTTCAGTATTCGCTTTTGTTTTGGGCTGCATGTTTTCCATTCTTACCGGCATTTCTGTGAGCGTTGTGCCGCCTTTTATCCCAAAATCCAAGGTTCTGATAGGGAATGGAATCATTATGTCATTTTGATCGTAAGCCTTCTTGATATTGATGATGGCATCGCTGCCAACCTTTAGATACATTGGTTGTTCGGGCGTATCGATCCACATCCTCAAGGTGAAATTTATGGAGCTGTCGCCAAATTCCGTATAGAAAAATGTTGTGCTCTCGGGCTCGCTGAGGTTTTCGATATTGCTCACTGCCTTTAATGTTATGTCGCGAACACGCTCCAGGTCTTCGCCATACGAAACGCCCACCGAAAGGTCAAATCTTCGTTTGCCGAGCATTGTGTAATTCTCGATCGGGTTCTGGAAAACCTCTTTGTTTGGAATTATCACGAGCTGGCCTTGAAAAGTTCTGAGCACGGTGTCACGAAGGTTGATGTCCTCGATCTGGCCCATGTAATCCTTTACTTTCACTATGTCGCCAATGTGGAGCGGACGTCTAAAAGAGATGAAAACGCCCGAAATAAAATTGGCAGCGATGTCCTGAAAAGCAAACGCAAGCGCCAAACCGATAATACCAGCACCGGCAAGAATTGAGGTCACGGCCTTGTCCAGTTTCATGATCGAGAGCACCGTAAAAATCGTGATGCCTAGGAAAACTATGTAAACTATACTACTTACAAGAGAATTCAAAGTACTGTTGTTGGACACCTTTGCTATAAGACGATGGGCTACTTTTTTCGCGATTTTCGCAAAATAAAATCCTATAACAAGAATTATCGCAGAGAGCACGATATTTGGTAAAAGCCTGATTATTTCCTCTGACCAAGCGGTAAGTTTATTGAGTATTAGGTCGGAATATTTGTTGATGTTCAAATCCATAAAAACTTTAGAGAGGCCGAAGCCAATTGTTCGCAATTTACCATTTCAAATGGGAATTATAAAGTTTTTTTCGGACTACAGAACTGGACTGCAAAGAGAGATTTTATAAAAATGCTGCTCATAATTTTATGAGTGAGACCGCAATTGTATTTTTGCAAGACAATCAAATTGTATGTACAAATCCTGTGTTCGCCCTTTGCTTTTTCTCTTCGACCCTGAAAAAATCCACCACTTCAGTTTTTCGATGATTGCCGCGCTTTCGCGAATTCCGGGCGTCTCAAAATTTGCAAGAAGGATATTTTGCTTGAGCAATAAAAAATTGGAGAGAACTGTTTTTGGCATAAAATTTCCGAATCCTGTTGGGCTTGCCGCAGGTTTTGACAAGGATGCAAATCTTTTCAATCAACTTTCTGATTTTGGATTTGGCTTTATCGAAATTGGAACACTCACCCCGAGACCGCAAGATGGCAATCCAAAGAAAAGACTTTTCCGCTTGCGCGAAGACAAGGCACTGATCAACAGAATGGGTTTCAACAATGATGGAGTGGAAGCGGCCGCGAAAAGATTAAGAAATAAAAAGAATGTGATCGTGGGCGGAAACATCGGCAAGAACAAGATTACCGCAAATGAAGATGCGGCTCATGACTATCTTTTTTGTTTTGAAAAATTGTTCGATCTTGTCGATTATTTTGTTGTGAACGTGAGTTCGCCCAACACGCCAAATCTAAGAGAGCTTCAGGAAAAGGAACCTTTGACAAAGTTGCTGAACGTTCTTCAGAACAAAAATTATTCGTACAAAAATCCGAAACCGATTCTGTTAAAAATAGCGCCCGACCTGTCCGACGACCAGCTTCTGGACATTATCGATATTGTAAGAACCACGAAAATAGATGGCGTGATCGCGACCAACACGACGATTTCGCGTGACGGACTTTTATCTGAAAACAAAAAAGAAGCAGGCGGACTATCGGGCAAACCGTTGGAAAAGCGCTCGACCGAAGTTATCAGGTTCTTGCACCAAAAAAGCAGCGGCGCATTTCCGATTATTGGTGTTGGCGGGATTCATTCCGCTGCCGATGCCATCGAAAAACTGAATGCTGGCGCGAGCTTGATTCAACTATATACCGGATTTATCTACGAAGGCCCGGTCCTGGTAAGGTCGATTAACAAGAAAATCTTATTGGAGAAATTGTAGCGCCGTTTGCGACAAAAATGCCGTCGCGATCGCCATCCCAAAACTGATTAATGTTCCGATGAGCACATATTCGGTAAGCTGGCGTTCTTTTGCCGCCATAAGGTCGCCAAACCTGAAAACCGATTTTGCCGCCAGCAGAAACCCGACCGCCTCAAAATGTGACGTGAGAATAAAGACAAGAACCAACAATCGTTCGATGATGCCAATGTAATTTCCGGCGTTGGCCAATGATTTTTCCGATGTTTCCTTGGTTTCGGGGGTCCAGATCGAAATGATCGTTCTTATGATTATTGATGCTGGTTTTGTGAGAAACAATCCAGCCGTGAGCGCGACCCAAAAACTGTCCGATGGCGGCGTGATGTTGAACTGTGGGTCTAAAAACCCCGTTGTGGCTATTGCCAACACCGCGATGTGCAGCACTTGATCGACCACAAACCACGATCGCCTGGTGTTTGGCGATTGGAATTTGAGCTTGGCAAAATCAATGATGCCGTGCGTGACCATTATCAAAATTGCCCACGGAAGAAATTCCAGTCTTGGGATCATGATCATGATGAGCGCTCCGTGAATCATGGTATGGAGATAGAGATATATGCTTCGATGCTTGCGCTGCTGCTTGTCCAGAACCCATTTTGTGGGTTGAAGGACAAAGTCGCCCAAGAGGTGCGCGAACAATAATTTGATGAAGATTATCATTTCAATTGGTTTAATTTTTCGCGATAGAACTTTTCCACATCCATCAAAAGATCATGATTGGCGCGTTTTTGCCTTCTGCTCACCGAAGCTTGTGTGATGTTGAGTTGTTCGCCGATCTGTTCTTGCGAAAATCCTGGATTTGGTATAGCCACGAGCATGAACGCCGCCGATTGTTGGAGCCAGCCATTGGTTATTGTTTCCACAAGCCGCAGGACAAGATTCATTTCGCGGTCCCAAATCTCATTGCCAGAATTGATGGCAATGGAAATTTTTTGGTTCTTGAGTTCGTCAAAACTCTCGCCCGACCTAATGAACGCGCTGCCATTGCTCTCGGAGACTTTTGCCGCAGAAAAGGTTTTGTCGCCAAGTCCAATGCTCATTCGCGCATCGAGCTTTAGGTTCTTTAGCGTGGCCTTGATCATCAGCATTGCCATCATAGCTTCTAGTGGCGGCAATTCCAACTGAAATTCATCACCTCTATATATTATCCATTGCTTCGGGCTCGCACCGTACATTTTGAAAATACTTTTTATTGGGTCGATCCAAATTCCCTTTTTTATTCTTCGGGATTGAATGATATCCCCGGTTATAATGCCTATCATCAGCTTAAAATTTGTTCGAATATACTCTATTGTTTTATATTATACACTAATTAGAGTATATTTTCATTTATACTCTAATTGAATCATATTTCTGGTTATACTCTAATTCAAGTATAACTACAATATATACACTAATTGAAGTATATATTGGATTATACTCTAATTAGTGTATATACTTCAAGAATCGCACTGTTGATGATTTTTTGCAATTTCATCATACGCCGATTTGCTATCTTTGGCATCGATGACAAGAGTCAAGATCATAGAATGTCCGCGCGACGCGATGCAGGGAATCAAAACCTTTATCCCGACCACAGAAAAGGCGGAATATATAAATTCGCTGCTCCGGGTTGGTTTTGACACGCTCGATTTTGGAAGTTTCGTTTCGCCGCGCGCGATTCCGCAGATGCAGGCCACCGCCGAAGTGCTTTCGCTGCTCGACCTTTCCAACACAAAAACCGAACTTTTGGCGATAGTTGCCAATATTCAGGGTGCTGAAACAGCAATACAACATCCAGAGATCAAATACTTGGGCTATCCGTTCTCGATTTCCGAGAATTTTCAGATGCGGAACACCCACAAAACAATTGCCGAATCCATCCAAACCCTTGAAGCAATCCTGAACCTGTCCGAAAAATCGGGGAAAGAAGTCGTTGCTTATCTTTCGATGGGTTTTGGAAATCCGTACGGCGATCCATGGAACGTTGATATTGTCGGTGATTGGACACAAAATCTTTCGGATATGGGCGTAAAAATATTGTCCCTTTCCGACACCGTTGGAAGCTCCACGCCAGAGGTCATCGATTATCTTTTCTCAAATCTTATCCCTGCTTATCCAAAAATGGAATTTGGCGCGCACCTTCATACAACGCCCGACAAATGGCACGAAAAAACCGATGCTGCCTTCAACGCCGGATGTCTCCGGTTTGATGGCGCGATCCAGGGTTTTGGTGGTTGCCCAATGGCGAAGGACGAGCTCACCGGCAATATGCCAACCGAAAAACTGCTGTCGTACTTTACCACAAAACGTGCTGAAACTGGAACAAGTCCGCTCACATTTGAAAGCTGCTATAACGATGCGAGCAGGATTTTTGGCAAATACCACTGATGGCAAAATAATTTCAAGTGAAATTACTGCCCCGAAAAGCACTATATTTGCACGCAATTCAACTACAATTGCAATGATAGCACACACTCAAAAAATCGTTGGCGAAGGCCTTACTTACGACGATGTGCTCTTGATCCCAAATTACTCAGAAGTGCTACCAAGAGAAGTGAGCATAAAATCCAGATTTTCCCGAAACATCACCCTCAATGTACCGATAGTTTCCGCAGCGATGGACACCGTTACCGAAAGTTCTATGGCAATAGCAATGGCGCAGGAAGGCGGAATTGGTGTTCTTCACAAGAATATGAGCATCGAGGAACAAGCGGCCAAGGTTCGAAAGGTAAAACGTGCTGAATCGGGGATGATCATCGATCCAGTTACATTACCAATGACCGCAATGGTCGCCGATGCGCAACAGGCGATGAAGGAATTTGGCATTGGTGGCATACCGATCGTGGATGAAAACAATGAACTCCAAGGAATCGTGACCAACCGCGACCTTCGTTTTGAAAAAAACTTTTCGCGCCCGATCGTTGAGGTCATGACCTCCAAAAATCTTGTAACGGTAGCAGAAGGCACTTCATTGGAAGAAGCAGAAGTTATTCTGCAAGGCCATAAAATAGAAAAACTTCCCGTTGTCGATGCTGCCAACAAACTCGTTGGGTTGATCACATTTAGAGATATAACAAAGCTTACTCAAAAACCCATCGCCAACAAGGATAATTTTGGACGGCTTCGGGTGGCGGCCGCAATAGGTGTTACGGCAGATGCTGTGGAAAGAGCAAAAGCCCTTGTTAACGCTGGCGTTGATGCAATCGTTATCGATACTGCTCACGGTCACACCAAAGGCGTGGTCGATGCTTTAAAATCCGTAAAAAAAGCCTGTCCGAATGTTGATATCATCGTTGGAAACATTGCCACGCCCGAAGCTGCCAAGTATCTTGTTGAAAATGGTGCCGATGGCGTAAAGGTTGGCATCGGTCCCGGTTCAATCTGTACAACACGTGTCGTTGCCGGCGTTGGATTTCCACAATTTTCCGCCGTGCTGGAAGTTGCGGCAGCAATCAATGGCAGCGGAATTCCTGTCATTGCCGATGGAGGCATTCGTTACACCGGAGATATTCCAAAAGCAATCGCCGCTGGCGCTGATTGCGTTATGCTAGGATCCTTGCTTGCCGGAACTAAGGAATCACCCGGCGAAACAATCATTTTTGAAGGCAGAAAATTCAAGTCATATCGTGGAATGGGTTCGGTCGAAGCGATGAAAGAAGGTTCGAAAGACCGCTACTTCCAGGATGTAGAGGACGACATCAAAAAACTCGTTCCAGAAGGCATCGTTGGTCGCGTTCCCTATAAAGGAGAACTTGCCGAAAGCATGCAGCAATTTATTGGCGGGCTTCGTGCCGGAATGGGTTATTGTGGCGCAGAGGATATAGAAGCATTGCAATCGACAGGACGATTTGTCCGCATCACGGCAAGCGGCATCACCGAAAGCCATCCGCACAATGTTACGATCACGAAGGAATCGCCGAACTATTCGAGGTAGAAATTATTTATGCCCGCAATTTGCGGTATATTTTTCAGTTTATTTAAGAAAGTTCACCTTTGAAAATTAAGATACCCCTATTAAATTCTTTAGACCAACGTATTTAACTAGCATAACGATTCCAACAAAACAACGAACTTTCTAAACGCCGCTCACGCCGAATAAATACCCCACAAATCCCGAGACCGCCATCGCGAAAGTTCCCCAGACGCAAATCCTAAAAATAGATCTAGACGTGTTTGAACCACCAACTTTTGCTGCAACGGCACCGCTCAACGCCAAAAACAATATCGCGAAACCGTATTGGTAAAACACCATTGACTTCAACGGTATAAAAATTGACACGATCAACGGAAGAACGCCACCCACCATAAATGAAACCATCGATGCCAAAGCAGCCTGAAGCGGTTTTGCCGTGCTCATGTCATTTATTCCGAGTTCGTCGCGGGCGTGCGCTTCAAGCGCATTGTGCGCGGTAAGTTCTTCTGCAACCTTCAATGCCAAAGTTTCCGACAGTCCGCGCGATTCGTAGATTTTTGCAAGTTCCCTCAGTTCGCCTTCGGGCATTGTTTCAAGTTCTATTTTCTCGCGTTCCAGATCGGCATGCTCGATGTCAGACTGGGAACTGACTGAAACATATTCGCCCGCTGCCATGGACAAAG
Source organism: Flavobacteriales bacterium (assembly GCA_038234025.1). GTDB lineage: Bacteria > Bacteroidota > Bacteroidia > Flavobacteriales > Flavobacteriaceae > Flavobacterium. The sequence goes on along the minus strand of JBBSUW010000034.1, from coordinate 9,397 downwards.
CACCGGCCACAAGTCCTGCCAAGGTTGCCAATAGCAAAGCATCGCGTCCTGTTGATGCGGCGGCAACACCAATAGCGATACTTGTAACGCTCAAAATACCATCGTTCGCGCCCAAGACCGCAGCTCGGATCCAGCCGCTTCTTTCTACATAATGCTTTTCTGCCTCCTCTGTTTGTTGCATAATAATCTTATTTTGCCAAAAGGCTTTTTAACAATTTATTGCTTCCCACGATCCAGAGCACATCATTTTTTTCCAGGATTAAATGAGAATCGGGGTTCAAAATCCTTTCGCCACGACGTTCCAGACCAACAACAAGACCCTTTGTCTTTTCGCGCAAAGCCGAGGTTCTAATGCTTTTTCCAACAAACTCCTCGTTCAGCAGTTCAAATTGGCGCAGCACGATTTCGCTTTGTACTGTATTTTCGGGAGGTTCAACCTCATGGTGTTCAAGATATTCGCGAAACTGCACCACTTGCGCATCTGTGCCGATCACGCAAACTTCATCACCGGGAAAAACCCGCTCGCTCGCAGCAGGAATTTCAATGTTGATATCGCCGCGCTTGATGAATGCAATGTTGATCCCCATCGATTCTCGAAGCTGCAGCTCCAACAATGTCTTGCCCGCCAAATTGGATTCTTTGGCAATCTCGAATGTGCTCAAATGTCCTTCCCATGGCGTAAGCTCGCTCCTTCGTCGATTGACTTTTGAGGTTTCGCGGTCGTTAAGATTGTCCATGAACCTTTTTTCGATTCTATAATATTGCGCGTTCAATTTTTTTGGAAACAGAAAATACAGCACCGCCAAAATTCCAAAAGCAATCAGCGCGATTCGTCCAGAAAATAGATTTTCCAGCAGAAATCCCAACAAGAAGAACGTGAGCAAAATTCGCATCAGAACCATCATGATGATCGGACCTCTGTGCTTGCGCTCCTTCATGAGCATCTGAACTTCCTTTACGGCAATGCGTCGAAGCGAGAGCGCATACAGAAATGGCGACAAAATCGTCAATGTTCCAAGCGCGATCAATATTGTAATCCATGTCGTTCCCTTTGCCAACGGCAATACAAAACGCGCCGAAAGCACGATTCCGGCAACTATGATCGACGTGTGGATAACAACCTGAAGCAAAAACGTCCGCAGTACGATTTGCCATGTCGTAACGGTTCGAATGGATTGTGCATTGGCACTGTATCTCTCTATGATTTTTGTCCATCTTCGCGGCAGCAGTTTATGAAGAAGCTTTGCGATCGGCGCCGAAAACCGGATCATAAAAGGTGTCGTAAATGTGGACAGTGCCGAGACCGCGACCACGATTGGATATAAAAAATCGCTCGTGACCTTCAGCGAAATTCCCAAAGTCGCGATGATGAACGAGAATTCGCCGATCTGAGAAAGGCTCATTCCCGTTTGTACCGCCGTTTTGAACGGTTGACCAGAAATAAGCGCGCCAACGGTGGAACTTATCGATTGTCCCACGATAACGATCAAACTCAACGCAACAACAGCAAAGGCCTGATTCGAGAGGGTTACTGGATTGATCAACATTCCGACCGAGACAAAAAATACTGCCCCAAAAAGATCTTTAACAGGTTTTACCAGGTGCTCTATGTGCTCGGCCTGCGTCGTCTCTGCAATGATGCTTCCCATAATAAAAGCCCCGAGCGCCGGTGAAAACCCAACGTTTGCGGCCAATATAACCATCAACAGGCAAAGCGCAAGAGCTACGATCAACAGCATTTCATCGTTGAAAAGATGCTTGGTTTTTTTGAGAAGTGTAGGTATAAAATAGATTCCGGCCACGAACCAGATAGTGAGGAAAAAAAGCAGTTTAAGTACCGACAACATAAGTTCGGTGCCCGAAAATTGCTGCGTAACGGCAACGGTGCTCAACAAGACCATCATCAAAATGGCGATAAGATCCTGGACGACGAGCGATCCGATCACGTTGCCGGCAAACCTCTGTGCCTTCACGCCAAGTTCATCAAACGCCTTTACAATGATCGTGGTGGAAGAAACCGAAACGATAACGCCCAAAAAAACGCTGTTCATAAATCCCCAATTCAGCCATTTTCCTGCAAAGTAGCCCACGAAAAGCATAAAAACGATCTGTGTTAAAGCCGTTACGCCCGCCGTACCACCGACTTTAACCAGTTTTTTGAAACTGAATTCGAGCCCAAGACTGAAAAGGAGGAAAATTACCCCGATCTCGGCCCAAATCTCAACACTGTTGATGTCGCTCACCGATGGGAAAAAGTCAACGTGCGGACCAGACAGAAAACCGGCAACAATGTAGCCCAGAACAATCGGTTGACGTATCTTTTTGAACACAAGCGCGGCGATTCCGGCCGTGATCAAGATCAGGCCAAGGTCGGTTATGAGTGGATATAGGTGCGTTCCCGCGTCGGCTGCTGCGCTCATTTTATTCAGTTGGAGCTATTTCCCGCTGTCCGCTATATCTTTTTCTTTTTTCGCCAAATAGTTTGCCGGTAAGGCGAAAAAAAGAAAAAGGATGCCGCTTCCATCGGGGCTAAAATTTCTGCAATCGTTAGATTCCAGTATAATTCTGTGGGGTTATTTGCAAAAGTTCGGATTTTAATCCATCGGAAATTTCAAGATCTTTAATGAAGGCGTGTATCGAATCCTTATTTATCACCGAATTTTTTCGGGTAAGGTCTTTCAGCGTTTCATAAGGATTTGGGTAGCTTTCACGACGCAGTATGGTTTGTATCGCTTCGGCCACGACCGCCCAATTCTTATCGAGATCTTCAGCGATTTTTTCTTTGTTCAAAAGCAATTTGTCCAAGCCTTTTAACGTGCTTTCAAATGCAATCAAAGTATGTCCGATCGGAACGCCTATGTTTCGAAGAACCGTGCTGTCGGTAAGATCGCGCTGCAACCTCGAGAGTGGCAACTTCGCGGCAAAATGCTCAAAAAGCGCATTGGCAATACCGAGATTTCCTTCCGAATTCTCAAAATCGATTGGGTTTACCTTGTGTGGCATCGCCGATGATCCCACTTCGCCAGCGCGAATTTTCTGCTTGAAATAATCCATCATCACATAAGTCCAAATGTCGCGGTCCAGATCGATGATGACCGTGTTTATTCTTTTGAGACCATCGCAAAAAGCGGCAAAATGGTCGTAATGCTCTATCTGTGTTGTCGGGAAAGAATGGTGCAAACCAAGCGTTTCTTCCACAAATTTTTGCCCAAATTCTTTCCAGTCCACTTTTGGATATGCGACCTTGTGAGAATTGAAATTTCCGGTAGCGCCGCCAAATTTTGCCGCGAAGGGAACTTGTGCCAACAATCTTAATTGTTCTTCGAGCCTTTCGACAAAAACCATGATTTCTTTTCCCAATCTGGTTGGCGACGCCGATTGTCCGTGCGTTCTCGCCAACATCGGAATATCTTTCCAATCTTCGGCAAGCGATTTCAGTTTTGCGACAAGCGCAATAAAGCTTGGCAAATAAACATCCTCAAAAGCCTCTTTTGTTGAAAGCGGAATCGCCGTATTGTTTATGTCCTGCGATGTCAATCCAAAATGGATGAACTCTTTGATCGCGCCGAGATTCAGATTTTCAAATTTCCTTTTCAAGAAATATTCGACCGCCTTTACATCATGGTTGGTGGTTTCTTCAAGCACTTTAATTTCCAGGGCATCATCGGTACGGAAATGTGTATATATATCCTGAAGATCTTTAATTGTAGAATCGGATAACGGCTTGAGTTGCGGAAGCCCCAATTTTGAAAGCGCTACAAAATATTCAATTTCAACTTTTACACGATATTGAATCAATGCTTCTTCGGAAAAGTAACGTGAAAGTTGCATCGTTTTTTGGCGATAGCGCCCATCGATGGGAGAAATGGCGTTGAGCTCGGTCAACTGTTGCATTTTCGGGCTTGTTTTGGTGGTTCAAAGCAAATATAATCGTTAGCCCGTCAAATCGAAAGCGTGCAGATTTAAATTTGGAACAAATCTCCGACACTTATCTTGATGAAATCATTTCCTTGAATTTTTGCATTCCCGTCGAAGCCACTTCTTCAATAATGATAACCTCATTTGGAACTCCGTGAATTTCCGCTGGTCGTGGATCGATATAATATATTGGAATATTGTGCCGTGCGATATTTATCAATCCGGCAGCGGGATAAACCTGCAGAGAAGTTCCCACGACCAAAAGAATATCGGCGTCGGCAACGATTTCTGCCGCCCGTTCAAGTTCTGGAACCTGCTCGCCAAACCACACGATGTGCGGACGCATCTGAAAATTTTTGGGGCAAGAATCGCCTTCATTAATATCGTCCGTCCAATCCACAATGTGTTTCAAATCGGTGCTGCTTCTGGCTTTCAACAGTTCGCCGTGCAGATGTACCACTTTCTTGCTTCTGGCACTTTCGTGAAGGTTGTCGATATTTTGGGTGATTATCGTGACATCAAAATCTTTTTCAAGGTCGGCAAGAATCTTGTGACCGAGATTTGGTTTGCAGGCGAGAAGTTGCCTGCGTCGCTCATTATAGAAATCGAGCACGAGCTTTCTGTCGGCGCGCCAGCCTTGCGGACTTGCCACCGACATAACATCGTGGCCTTCCCAAAGTCCGTCCGAATCCCGAAAGGTCTTGATACCGCTTTCCGCGCTTATTCCGGCGCCGCTCAAAACGACCAATTTCTTCTTTGGCCTAATTCCAGAATTTTTCATGTTCTGTAAATTTAGCGAAAGCATCGATATTCTTGGCGTTAATATGTATTTTGCAGCATAAAGTCCGATTATGATCGACGTTGAATATCTAAGATATCTCGAAAACTTTTTGACCGGAAACCGCAAGCAGAAATTTGTTGATGTGCTTGAGTTTCGTACAAACCATTTCACCGTCGCCATCGAGGATGTTTTCCAACTTCACAACACGAGCGCGGTGATGCGAAGCTGCGAGGTTTTTGGCATTCAGAACCTTCACGTGATCGAGGAACGGTTTTCAAAAAAAATAGACAAGGAAATCGCGATGGGCGCGGAGAAGTGGGTTGACATCGATCGGCACGAAACCATTGAACAATGTTTAAGATCTGTAAAGGAAAATGGTTTTGAAATCGTGGCGACGACGCCGCATCACGAAGATTGTGATTTGCAGGATTATGATATTTCAAAAAAATCGGCATTCTTTTTTGGTACGGAAAGAAATGGGCTCTCGTCAGAAATAATTGCGGCAGCCGATTCTTTTCTAAAAATTCCAATGGTTGGTTTTACGGAAAGTCTAAACATAAGTGTCTCGGCGGCGATAATTCTTCAGAGCGTTACCGAAAGATTGAGAAAATCAAATATTGATTGGAAACTTTCAGAAAATGAGATGCTGGAAAAAAGATTGGATTGGACCAGAAAATCAATCAAGGACATCAAACGAATTGAGGAAAGATATTTAGAAGAAAGCAAGCCTAGAAGTTAACCTCGCTTTGCAGCGTATAATTGGCAATATCATTTGGATCGAGTAAATATTTATAAATCCCAGCCGTACCGATCGCATAAAGATCATTACCTCGAATGATCACATCAAAACATTCTTTATCAATGGCTGCTACCAAAACGGGTTCGGCCGGATTTTCCACGCCAAAAATCTTAATGCCGCCAGTATCGCACACGAGCAGAAAGTTGTTAAAAAGCCCAAGACCTTTTGGATTGGATAAATTTCGCTGATGAATCAAAACAGGAAAAAGCGGTTCAGCTGTATCGTAAACTTGCAGAACATTGATATCATTGCCGCAACGGCTATTGGAATGCAATGTTACAAAAGCGTTCAAATCAGTGGCCACGACTGGATCGCAAGAATTGAAATGCTGCACACTTGCCAACTGCACCGGGTTTTCGGGATTGGTAACGGAATAAATAAACATGCCGTTCTGAGATCCTATAAATAAATATTCGCCGTTGGAGAATAACGTCTCAATGTTGAAACCTACATTTATTTCGTTGACCTTAACAGGCTGCGAATTATTGATCAAAGAGAAAACATTCAGTTTTGCGTTGTCAACGGTGTACAAGTAATCGCCTTTCAATACAAAAATTGCCAACGATCCACCAGTGCCGTCGCCCGAAACTGTTGGACTTGCATCATTTCCATCGCTTGAACAACCAATGAAAATCAACGCTAGCAAGAGTATTTTTAAGTACTTCATTTATTTTTAATTAGGAAGCCAGTTAACGATAATTTGATTTTCAGCAACGTAGCCTGCGAAACCATTTGGTGCAGGTTTTTGCGGAAATACATTTCTGTTGCGGTGTTTTACAGTAATTGAGTTATTGGTTTCGTTATACGTTAACGTAACCAAATCGACCGCCTGATTTATATAAATATTTCCATTTCTCACAGCTAGATCTGTTGCACCCAAGATTTGGATAAAACCAATGTTTACAGGATTCTCAGGGTCCGAATAGCGATATATGTGAAAACCTGTGTTTTTCTCATTTATGAAGGTAAGGTCTCCATTTATATAAATTTTACCGGAATGGACGATTGTTCTTGCGGGTTGACTTTCAACGGAGTTTTCGAATGTTGTTCGATCAAGAGTAACTGGCGTGTAGGGATTTACAAAAACGGGTGGTCTACCGCCACAATCGTCACACCAAATACAGCTTTGAATTAGAAGTGGAAACAACAGCATTAATGCGAAAACAGGAACTTTCTTCATGCGAAACCAATTTGTTCAAATGTAAACAATTTTATTTGAACATAGAATCAGTTTAATTCCTTTTCAAAACTTTGTATTGCTCGTAACACCCTGAAATGGCGTCCATAATCTGAAGGTCGTTCGCACTTTCAATGAACACGTTCGAATAATTGCAGCGTTCGAGTATTTCCGCTATCTCTTTTTTGTCCACGCCCAAAAGAACTGCAATGGTTTCACGGTCATATTTTGATTCCATCATTGTTCGAACGTGCGGATCTTTCTTCATTTCTCGAAGTCGCTTGAGCTCGCGCGGTTTTTTTCCGAAGAAATTATAAAGCATATCGGCTGGATTGAACAACGAACCAAGAACTTTTCCAAATGCGCCTGGAGAATATTCTCCAGCTTCATAACCTTGAGAAAGCCCAGAAATGCTGTACCTGAAATTTTCTTTTGTGGGAATCAATCTTGAATCGACCTCAAGATATCCGGTGAGTTTGTACGGTTGGACCAATATTTCCTCAAGTGCGATGGCTTTTTCGGTAAGTTGGATTTTTGTGTTTTTCGTCTTGAACCAATCGTTGGTTACCCGGACTTTATCGACTGAAAACCAATGAGGGAAATGTGCAAAGTATCATTGACCGATGCCGCGATTTCAAAAAATCCCTTGTCGTCAGTGCTTGCGCCGCGTGCTTGATTGACATTGATGATGCTCGCGCTCGAAATTGGCACAAGCGTGTTGTCATTTAGCAAAGTGGCCGAAACTGTGGACTCCTGTGCCGTAGCAAATCCTGATATTAGAAAAAGAAAAAGGACTGCGACTGATCTCATTGCGGGTTTTATGGGTTTAAAAGTAGTCAAACACGCGAAGATTAGTAGTAGTCCTTTTGTAATTATTAATTATTTAACTAATGCTATCCTTTTCTTGGACGGCGCGGTTTTGGGCTGTCGCCAAAACTTTCCGACCTGCGCGGTGCGCGTGAGCTCGTACCTTCGGAGCTTTCGCTGCTGCGTCGTGCCGGTCTTTCAGAAAAACCGCCCTCGCGCCGCGGTGAGCCCGTTCGTGCCGCGAAACTTTCGCGTGCCGGTCTTTCAGATCTTTCGCCACGGCCTTCAGATCGACCTCCGAAGCCACTGTCGCTTCCGCCGCCAAATCCTCCGCCATCACGACGACCTCCGCCACCGCCAGCGCCGAATCCGCCTTCGCGTCTTCCGCCGCCAGAACGACCTCCGCCAAAGCTTCCGCCAGCACTTCTGCCGTTGTGGTCGCGTCTTCCGCCACCATCATTTTTGGAAATCTCGACATTGATGCGTCGGCCCTCCAGAGTAAGGTTGTTCAAAACCGACATCACCTTGTCGGTATGTTCTGGATCTGTGTTGAAGAAAGAGAAACCTTCTTTGACATCTACCTTATATAGGTCATCACGTCCCAGCTCAATGGTATCTCGCAAATAATCCTTGAGCGTCATCCAATCGAAATTGTCGCGCGCGCCTATGTTCACGAAGTATCTTACAGCGCCGCCATTGCTGTCGCCACCGAATTCTCTTGGTTCGCGTCCCGAATCTCTTTGACCTCCGGCAGAATTTGCGGAAAGATCGCGGGTTTTCTTGTAATAATTGATGAATCGGTTGAATTCAACCGAAACCATTTTCTTGATGAGTTCTTCTTTTGAAAGATCTTCAAGCACATTGTTGATCGCCGGAAGATAGTTGTCTATCTCGTGGTCAACTTCTGTGTCCTTAATTTTATTGGCGAGATGCAAAAGCTGGATTTCGCAGATTTCGATACCAGATGGAATCGTTTTCTCCTCGAATTTCTGTTTGATCGTACGTTCGATCGCGGAGATCTTGCGAAGTTCGCTCTTTGTCACGATCACGATCGAAGTTCCAAGTTTCCCGGCACGACCTGTTCTGCCCGAGCGGTGGTTGTAGATTTCTATCTCGTCGGGAAGCTGATAGTTCACAACGTGAGTGATGTTTTCCACATCAATTCCACGAGCTGCAACATCTGTGGCAACAAGCATCTGAATCTGGCGACCACGAAAAGATTTCATTACCGAGTCACGTTGCGCTTGGCTAAGATCACCGTGCAATGCAGCGGCATTGTAACCATCTTCAATGAGTTTTTCGGCAACTTGCTGCGTGTCTCTTTTGGTTCTACAGAATACAACCGAGAAAATATCGGGGTTTGAATCTGCCAAACGTTTCAAAGCTTCATAGCGATCGCGTGCGTTCACCATATAAAACTCGTGTGAAACTGTTGCCGAACCAGAGTTCTTGGTGCCAACAGTGATTTCCACCGGATCATTCATGAACTGTTTTGCGATGCGCGCCACTTCGGCAGGCATTGTAGCAGAGAACAACCATGTGCTTTTCTCGTCAGGTGATGTCGAGAGAATGTTTACGATGTCGTCATAAAAGCCCATATTGAGCATTTCGTCGGCTTCATCGAGAACACAATAATTGATTTGGGTAATGTTCACAAGTCCACGATTGATCATGTCCTGCATTCGGCCGGGAGTGGCAACGATAATCTGCGCGCCACGTTTAATGTCGCGAGCCTGTTCGGTAATGCTCGCGCCGCCATAAACGGCAACAACGTTGATTCCCTTTTCATACTTCGCGTAGTTCTTGATCTCGTTGGTGATCTGAAGGCAAAGCTCGCGCGTTGGCGAAAGGATCAGCGCTTGTGTGTTGCGATTGTTCGCATCGATTTTTTGTATTAGCGGAAAACCAAAAGCGG
>JBBSUW010000033.1:0-24003 GCA_038234025.1 Flavobacteriales bacterium | reverse complement strand
GACAATTTTGCAAAAGCCTACCTTTACCTTTTCAAAAAATAATTATGGACAACAACGATATATTCAAAAAACTTAGGGTAGCGCTACAGTTGCGTGATGACCAAATTGTAGAAATATGCGAACTGGTTAATTTTAGGATTTCAAAACCTGAAATTGGTGCGTTTTTCAGAAATGCCGATCATCCAAACTATATGGAATGCGGCGATCAGGTTTTGCGAAATTTCCTCAATGGTTTGGTCATTCATCTTCGCGGCACAAAGGAGAATCCTAAAAATGCAGCTGACGTGATTGCAGAAAATTCGAGCAAAGTAAAAACCGCTACGGACAAACCAAAGATTTTTCCCAAGTCGGCACCAATTAAAAGCGAACCGGCAAAAAAACCGTATAAAAAACCATTTAGCAAAACGGACGAAAAGCCGCGCGTTGTCGAGAAGGTGCGGTTTAAGAATGGAAGAGATAAGATGTGACTGTAATTTAAAATGAAAATCTTCTACATAGCTTTTATTGCAATTATCATTGCAAGCTGCGGAAGTTCGCCACAACAAAATGATCCAATTCCAGATCACGACAATTTTAAACTCGAGTCCAAAATTTTGGGCGAAAGCCGAACCATTAATGTTTGGACACCGCCAAATTACAAATCTTCGACAGATTCACTGCCCGTACTGTATATGCAAGATGGCGGGTTGAAGGAAGATTTTCCACACATTGCAAACACTCTTGCAAAACTTATCGAAGCCAAATCTATTCGGCCGATAATGCTCGTCGGGATTGAGAACACAGATCGGAAAAGAGATTTGACCGGCGCTTCGCAAACTTCAAAAGATGAAGAGTTTTGCCCGTTAACAGATGGTGCAAAAAATTTTAGAGGTTTTATTACGGATGAACTTGAGTCTAACATCAATAAAAATCATAGAACGACCAACGAAAAAGGAATTATCGGCGAGTCGCTGTCAGGACTTTTTGTTTACGAGACATTTATAAAACACCCAACAGATTTTGATTTCTATATTGCTTTTGACCCTGCACTTTGGTGGATCAATCACAAACTTGAAAAAGAAACAGCGATGGATCTTAAGAATTTTCCAGATAAAAAATCAGATTTTGGTTTGCAGGTTCCGGCGCAGAAGATATAAATGTTCACACCAGAAATGTTGAAAAAGCGATGAAGACATCAGCGCCACCAACAGTGACCTGGAAATATTGTGATGAACCCAACGAAAAGCACAACACAATTTTTAGGGCTACGAAGGAAAAAGCGTTGATTTGGACAATTGGAAAATAGTAAATAAAAAAACCGCCAATCCGCGGTTCAGCTAAACAACCATAATGCAATATAAAAATCTTAAATTTATTTGACTGTTATCACTAAGCTTTCTTCAAATTTATACTCACCTCTTCGATATATTTCGTCTGAATCTAACACAACTTCATATATGTAAATTCCTTTAAATAGGTTTAACAGGCATTCTTTTCCGTCTTTTTGTAAAATCAACTCCTTTTTGACCTCATTCCCTTGTTCATCCAACCCATATATATTAAAACGAACTCTTTGTATATACTTGTTCCGAACACACACACTCTCAACAAAATTATTTATAGAACCGGTATAGTTCGTTTTGGCTACTTTAAAAAATGAAAGCCCAGTCGCTAAAACTTCGCCTAGCTTTATAGCCCTGTCAACGTCTGTTTGACATTGTGCTTTCAAGATTAAAGATAATGTAAACAACAGAAAAAATATCATCTTTTTCATTTTAATCACTTTTAATAAACGGTGAGAAAACATTTTCTTTATTGCACTTTTTCAATGATAGTATAGTATCTTCCATAAATTTGAAATGGGCGTCATCCTTGAGTATTTTATATTCCACCAATTCGAACCCGATATGCGTTTCCATATTTTCAAATTTAACCACACATCCATTAAGACTTTTACAGGAAAACAAACCTGGTTGAACATACCAAGGAAGCTTTGAACAAGTGTAAATAATAATTTTACCGTCTGCGGAAATGTACTTTTCAGTCTTCAATCCTAAAATTTTTAAATTGGATAGATGTTTCTTCATCTCTAAAGTTTTAAAACGAAAACAGTTATCTTGATTGAGTTTATAAACTACGGTATTTGTGAGATAATTAATAAACAAATTCTCGTCACCTGAAACTTTGCTATAAAGGCCTTGCTCTGTCATGGTCGATGTTGTATCCAAGTAACAAATCTTATCATTGCTATTGAATACGTAAACCATGCTTGTAAGGAATAAATTTTGAAAACTATCTTGAGCGTTGGATTTATCATAAGCTGTGGTACTCGTAACTTTATAGCTCGAACTATAGGTGTTCTGCGCTATACATGACAATTGCATTATGACTAAAAAAATAGTGACAAATGATATTTTTTTCATTTTTTATAATATTGAAAAGAAGGGAGTTTTCTCCCTTCTTAGATTACTGCCTAACTTTATTTAAAAAGATTTTGCTCATTTAAGCTCTTCGCAAGCGCATTATTAAATTCAGCACTTTGTAATTCTTCTCCTTTGAGGTCTGTTGATACCGAGGTAATTGTACCTTGAGCGTCAGTATTTGCGCTTCCTCGAAAGGTCTGCTCGCCACTACAATTTCCTGACATGGTTACAGATCCGTGAAATGAATTAATGCGGGGAGGTACCAATGAATAGTCAACATCAATCGAATAACTTATATGGCAACCACCACTCATTGTAAAGCTGCCTTCCAGATGCTTCCGCAATTTTAAAATTACCACTTTCTCAAATCCTCTTTGTCTAAGAGGCTCTTGGTTACTTGCAATAGTTGTAAGTGAAACCATCATCAAGATAGCAAAAATGCCTGATTGAAATTTTTTCATTATATTCGTATTTAATTATTGCCGCAGTCCTGTCCTTAGTCGCAAAACTTAATATGGATAGGGCTGCTTTTTTTGGTTGGTTTATCGTAATTTCATTTAATAACAAACCTCTAAAATAAATGAAATGCATGCATTCATGAAGGTGGTAAACCTCAATAGTACCTGCCGAGATTTTTATGGACAATATCTGAAGATGCCCAATAAGGAATATTCTAGTATAATTTAATTTGACAACCCAAAAAACTATACCTGCCAACTTTTGGATCAGGTTTTATTTTGACAACAATCGCCATGATGTTGTGCATATTCCTAAGATTGGAAGTGGTATTTGTCTTAGGAAGTAACTTTCTTACGATAAAAGTATCAAAGATTGCAGTACATAAAACGATTTGTCGAAAATTTATTTTTAACGATTTTGCTAATTTGCTGATTATTATATATATATATATATCCTTTTCGGATAGTTGAATATTGTAGGACTATACTTACAGATCTTTGTAGCTCACAACAAAACTGGAATGTAAAAACCGCCGATCGGCGGTTTTTTTATTTAGAAATAACTTTCGAACTCCTATTACCTTGTTTTCGAAAAAATTCTCCGATATCCACCGATGATGATAACGACCATTATAGCCAACCCAATTGCTGCAGATTTAAGTAAAATACGGTTGAACGATGTCGAATCAATTGATGGATGATCACCAAATTCAGAATAAATATTAAGAATTAATCCTACCAAGACAACTAATCCAAATGTTAGAAAAAGTATAAGTACAGATTCCTTTCTTGATCTTGTTTCCATAAAATTTAAATTTTTTATTAAGGAAAAATTGAAGCTAAAGCACCACCAACACCACAAGCAACAAAGTAAGTTGCCGGTCCACCACCGAAGATACCTGCAGCGACAGCCCAGCCAACGCTGGCTTGTGCAATTCCACAGCCATCTTGTGTTACCCATCTCGGTGGTCTCTTCCCTGATAGAGATATGTTGTACCAATAATCACCAAATTTTTTACTGGTCTCCGCAAAAATTTTGACAGCTTGCAAATCAAATCCGCTTAAATCTTTTGTAGCGCCGGCCAATTCTCGATCAACTGCTGCTATAAGGTCAGCGTACGTAGTTGTGCTCGCAATTGCGTTGAAAATATTGGTGTAGACTTCTTTTCCACGCGTCGTTTTTAGTTGCCCTAAAACATAATTAAAATTAGCTTGAGCATCGTGATTTCTATCGGCATTATTAAAAACTGTTGTCAGGTCATCATTTGAAAGTGATGAACCGTACCCAAAAAGAATATCTCTTGGGGTTGCGTTTGGATGAGAATCTTGGTATTTAACCATTTTTATCAACTCATCATTGTGCTGGATCGCCAATTTCTTGGCATCTAACTTTAAAAAATCTGCGACTGTGATTGCGGACATAATTTTAAGAATTTATTGTTATTATCAATTAAAAAAGTATCGCAATATATATATATATATATATATATGTATAGAATGAGAAATTTCTTGTGATAATTCTATGTTAAACTTCTGTCGCAATTTGGATGAGACTAAAAAAACCGCCTTGCAGCGGTTTTCTATTTTACATATCCATATAATCAGTTTAGTCAATTATACTTTTCGACTTTCGACTTTCGACTTTCGCCTTTCGACTTTAAGCTTGTTTGCTCAACGCCGCCTTAACCTGATCTGCAGCTTCCTGAAACTGAACCGCAGACAAAATTGGCATTCCAGAATTGTCAATCATTTCTTTTGCTATCTCAGCATTTGTTCCTTGAAGTCTTACAATGATTGGCACTTTTATCGTGTCGCCCATATTTTTGTAGGCGTCGATCACACCTTGTGCAACACGGTCACATCTCACGATTCCACCAAAAATATTGATCAAAATTGCCTTTACAGCTGGATCGCGCAAGATGATTCTAAAAGCCAATTCAACACGTTTCGCATCGGCTGTTCCGCCAACATCCAAGAAATTTGCAGGCTCAAATCCAGCATATTTGATAAGGTCCATCGTTGCCATTGCAAGTCCGGCACCGTTCACCATACAACCCACAGTTCCGTCAAGATCTACATAGTTCAGGCCAACTTCCTTTGCTTCAACTTCGATAGGATTTTCCTCACGAACATCGCGCATATCATTTATTTTCGCCTGACGGTAAAGCGCATTGTCATCAATGTTCACTTTGGCATCAACAGCCATAATTTTATTGTCAGATGTTTTCAAGACCGGATTGATCTCAAACATCGAAGCATCCGTACCAACATAAGCCTTGTAAAGCGCGGTTATAAACTTTACCATTTCCTTGTGCGCCAAGCCAGTAAGTCCAAGATTAAAGGCAACTCTCCGTGCTTGAAAAGGTTGCAGTCCAACATTGGGGTCAATTTCCTCAATAAAGATTTTGTCCGGCGTGTGCTCGGCAACTTCCTCTATATCCATTCCGCCCTCGGTTGAATACATGATCATATTTCGGCTCGTAGCACGGTTCAGTAAAACAGACACATAATATTCAGATGTTTCATTTTCGCCCGGGTAATAAACATCCTCTGCGATCAATATCTTGCTCACGCGTTTTCCCTCGGGCGGCGTTTGCGGCGTAATCAACTGCATACCGATTATTTGCTCGCTTATCTCTTCCACTTGTTGAAGGCTTTTGGCAATTTTCACACCGCCACCTTTTCCACGGCCACCAGCGTGGATCTGGGCTTTTATAACGTGCCAGCTTGTGCCGGTTTCGGCGGTCAATTGCTTGGCAGCGGCAACGGCCTCAACTGGGCTGCTCGCCACGATGCCGCGCTGGATCCGCACACCATAACTCGCTAAAATCTCCTTGCCTTGGTACTCGTGAATATTCATAAATAGTGGATTATCGGTTAAAAAGTTGCACAAAAATAACATTTTAAACCCGATTCTTAAAGGGATTCTGCATTAAAATCAGGTGAAGAAAGCAGAAGAAATTTCGGGATTTGCAATCGAATCAAGATGGTCGCGTAGCAATTCGTGTTTCGTAATTCATAATCCACAATTTTTCCTTGAAGCTATTTCCGGCTATCCGCTATATCTTTTTTCTTCCGGCGAAAAAGCGGAAGAAAAAAGGATGCCGCTGCTATCCGGGCTAGGACGACAGTATTCAGTTATAACGTTTGAGGTATAAATGATTATTTCCAGCAACTTTAAATTAAGATTTTGCATTGACAGGAAATGGCATAAGATTTTTTTATTGCCATAAAATATAAATCGAGGTCTACTGATGCATTTCCATCGTCCGATAATTGTCCAACCGTCCAGTCAAAATTCTTAAACTTTCTCGGTACAATCTTTGCAATACGTTAAAGTAGAATCTACCACGCTAATAATTTTTACTTTTACCCAAACTTTTTCAATGCGGACATTTTTTGGACTCATCGCCCTTCTGTTTTTTGCACCGATTGCTTTGGCCCAAGGCGAATTTATCAACAAATCGACTTCCATTCCGCCGTCAATTATAAACACGCCGCGAACCAATCCGACGCCAAACATTTCAATCAACGACCCTTTGCCGTTTGAAGATCCATCCAAACGCGGAAAAATTGATCAAAGCACAAAAGTGGATATGTTCCAAACCAGCGATTTCGCCAATCCAGGCGACATTGTTCGCGACAAGCTCAACTACAAAAAGGACAATGGAGAGTACAAGCAGTTTCGCCGAAATCAGGATCTTGGCAATTTCAAGACCGGCGGAAAATATGCCATCGTTCAATACCGTGACCATCAATATGTTGACGGAGACCGAATTGCCGTTTACGTGAATGGCAAGATGCAAGTGGCAGATATCACGCTCACCGCAGATTTTCAGGGCGTTGACATCCAGCTCGAACCGGGTTTCAACAAAGTGGATTTTGTCGCGCTCAATCAGGGAAGTTCTGGTCCGAACACCGCCGAATTTCGAGTGGTCGATTCCAAGGGCCGCGTGCTTTCTCAGCAACAGTGGGATCTTGCGACTGGTTTCAAGGCCACGGTGATGATCGTAAAAGAAGGCGACGATTCCAAGTAATCGTAGATTTAATTTTACATTAACCTCGACAAATCCTGCGTCGATTATCTTTGCAGCGCAATTTCAATTTTATGAACAGAAGAAAGTTTTTCCGAAACGGTTCGATCGCAGCAATTGGCACGACATTGATTTCGCCATTCTCGAACGCATTTGGTGCCAACTCTTTGGATTTTCCAAAAGGCAAAAAAGCCAAGAACATAATTTTCCTCGTTAGCGACGGAATGAGTTCCGGGACATTGAACATGGCAGATCTTTACCTCAACAGAAAATTTGGAAAATCTTCAACTTGGATTCAACTTTATAAGGACAGAAAGCTGGTGCGCGCTTTGATGGACACGGCTTCGGCAAGTTCGATCGTGACAGATTCCTCAGCGGGAAGTTCTGCTTGGGGTTGCGGTTACCGTGTTAACAATGGCGTGCTGAATGTTGGCCCGAACGGCGAAAAATACCTTCCGATACTTCAGAAATTCAAATCTTCTGGAAAGCGCGTTGGTTGCGTTACGACCGTTCCGATCACGCACGCAACGCCGGCAGGGTTTTGTGTGAACAGTGAGAGCCGAAACAGCCAAGAAGACATTGCCGAAAATTATTCGGATCTGATGTTCGACGTTATGCTCGGCGGTGGCGACAAATATTTCGACAGCGAAAAACGCAAGGACAAAAAAGATATGTACGCGGTTTTTCAAACGAAAGGTGTAAAAGTTGTGAAGTCAAGAAATGATCTGGCCGCGGCTACCAACATTCCATTATTGGGTGTTTTTGGCGAGGATGCACTGCCATACACCATTGACCGAACCAATGATGTGTCTTTGCAAAAAGAATATCCAACGCTTGCCGAAATGTCCAAAAAAGCTATCGAGCTTCTTGACAATCCCAAAGGTTTTGCAATGCAGATCGAGAGCGGAAAAGTGGATTGGGCGGCGCACGCCAACGACATTGCAGGTTTGATCCACGAACAGATCGCTTTTGACGAAGCCATCAAGGTTGCAATCGATTTTGCCGAAAAAGATGGTGAGACCTTGGTCATCATCACAACAGATCATGGAAATGCAAACCCTGGAATAATATATGGGAAAAAAGCCAACGAGAATTTCGATTCCATCCAAAAATATTCCGCCAGCAATGAAGTGCTTTTAAATTCGATACATAAAGACGATACTGCAAATTCCATACAGAAAAAAGTGATGGACGCCAATGGCATCAAGCTCGACAACGTTCAGGCCGAAAAAATCCTCTCTTATTATGATGGTTTGAACAAGGAAGAAGGCGGGCTTTACAACTACAAAAAATTGCCGTTCAAGGTTTATTCAGAGATGCAGAGCGAGACCAATTCGGTGGGATTCATCAGCATGGATCATTCCGCAGATTATGTGGAACTTGCAATGTTTGGTCCGGGAAGCGAGCTTCTTCCGGCTCTTGTAAAGAACATCGACCTCCATTATCTAATGTTGAAAGCTGCCGAGGTCGAGAACAAATTCTAGATTATTTCACGATAATAAACTCGCAACGACGGTTGATCGAATGCTCTTGTTCGGTGCAATTGTTGCCGCATTTGATCAATTGTTGCGTTTCGCCATAACCTTTGGAGCGAAGTCGCTTGCGCGAAATTCCTTTCCCAACCAGATATTCCAAAGTCGAATTTGCGCGTTTGTTTGACAATATCATATTGTACATATCCGAAGCGCGACTGTCGGTGTGCGCGCCAAGCTCGACATCCATTTCCGGATATTTCTGCAATAGGTTAGTGAGAACATCAAGAATGCTTGCCGCTTCGGGTTTTATGTCCCATTTGTTCAGATCGAAATAAATGTTCTCGAGTACAATCTGCACTTTTCCATCTTTTCGTTTCGTGATGATTTCCTCGGCATCATCATAGCATTCCATAAAAAGCTCGATCGTATAGCGCATTTTGCCCTCTTCATTGGTCATAAATTCTTCGCTGTGCGGAATGTAGAAATCACGAACGGCTTCGATACGATATTTTTTGTTCGGCTCTGTTGCGAAAACATAATCAGCATCGGCGCCAACAATCATTTGCCCGACCAATTTATTGTTTTGGTCAAACAAAGTCACCGTCGTTCCCGGAAGAAGATTTTTGGTATTCTTGTCTTTCACTTCGCCCTCAACAACATAGCGTTCCATATTTTCGGTGCGCGTAAAGGAATAAAGATTGTCGCCATTTTTCCTGTTTGAAGAAAAATATCCCTTGTTCTTTTTTTCGTCAACGATATATCCAAAATCATCCATTGGTCCATTTATGGTTTCGCCAAGATTTACGGGTTTTGCAAATTTCCCCTCATAGCTTTTGCTCATAAAAATATCAAGGTTTCCAAGCCCTTGATGTCCATCTGAAGAAAAATAAAGAATCGATCCATCATCTGAAACAAAAGGAAATTGCTCGCGATGAATTGTATTTATTGCGTCTCCCAGATTTTGTGGCGCACCAAATGTTCCATCTTCATTTATATCAACATAATAAATATCGAACCCGCCAATTCCGCCTGGCATATCGGTGGAGAAATAAAGTTTCTTGCCATCTTTGGTGAGGAAAGGATGTTCGCACGAAAATTGATCTGAACAGAACGGCAATGCTGTGACGTTCGACCATTTTCCATCGATGAATTCCGCTTTGAAAATCTTTATCACCGCAATTTTCAGTTTGCCAACTTTTACACGTTTTTCATTTGTACGATTGAAGTACATCACTTTTCCATCAGCGCTGAACGTGGCAGAACTTTCGTGCGTTTTGGTGTTTATCTCTTTTGGAAAAGCTTCAACATTCGTGATCAAACCTTGGGCATTAACATCGGCGCTGAACAAATCGAGATAGGCTCTTTCATTCCAATCAAACGATTTGCTCTCGGCATTTCGCAACGAAGCAAACGCAACTTTATCTCCGTAAAATGACATTCCAAAATCGCCATTGGAGGTCGCCTTTGACATCAGTTGAAGCGTGTAATTATAAGGGACATTCGTGTTGAGATTGGTCGCGAATTTTGGCGTGTTGACCGCAAATTTGAGATATTCTGCCATTATCATATCGCTTTTTCCGTAATCTTCAACGCCCATCAACGAATGCGCGAATTTGAAATATGATTCGGGTTTCAAACTGTCTTTGTAGGTCAAGAACAATTTTCCATAAACCCGAACGGCGTCCTTCATTTGACCATTATTGTAATACGAATCGCCAAGATGCTGCAGCACGACTTCGTTCTCGGGCAATTGCTCATACATCATTGCAGCCTTCTCAAATGCTTGGTTCTCATAAAGCGTTTCGGCCTTTTTCTGACTTGGTTTTTGACCAAAACAAAAAAACGTCGTGCTTAAAAGAGATATGATAATAAAGTTTTTCATCCAATGCATTTGTTAAAAAAATCTTGGCGATTTGTCATAGCCTTTTGATTTGAGGCCTGAAAAATCAAGGTCGAATAGCAAGAATATTTCGTGCGAGCCCGAATTGTATTTTCCGAGATTTGATGTTGTGCAGTCATAAGAATATCCGATGCGCAGACTTGGCGTCACATAAAAATTGACCAATCCGCTAAACGAATCCGAAACGCGATAACCAGCGCCAAGCTCAACAAAATTGTTGATCAAAAAATTGGCTGTAACATCCACCGAAACCGGTGCGCCAGAAACACCTTTTGCCATAAAAGCAGGCTTGAATTTAAGTGACGGCGTCAGTTCAAAAACATAACCGCCGGTAAAGAAAAAGTGCGTCGCCTCCACGCCTGTGGTCTTGATTCCGTTCTTGCTTTCAAGATGTTTGGTGCGCAAAAGGTTTGGAACTGAAAGTCCGAGATAATAATTGTCACCAAAATAGAACGCGCCCGCGCCAACATTTGGAAATACATCGCTGGGCGTGTTCGCGAAAGCAAAGTCTGCGGCCTCGTCTGTCAACTGGAAGCCCGAAAAATCAGTCTTGAACAGCGTTACGCCTCCTTTAACGCCAAGCGAAAGTTTTGCCTTGTCAGAAACCGGAATAACGTAGGCGACATCGGCATAGATATTATTTTCATTTACGACGTCGCCGATGGCATCATTGACGAACGAAATCCCTGCTTCCACTCTATTCGCGATTGGCGTGTGCGCAAAGAATGTTGCCGTTTTGGGCGCGCCAACAGCGCCCACCCATTGCGTTCGGTAAAGTCCGCCAATGTTCATTACGCCATCGGTATCTGTTGCGTAAGCGGGATTGATCACGCTCATATTGTACATATAATGCGTGAACTGCGGGTCTTGCTGCGCTTGCGCTAAATGTAGGCACAGCACGAAAACCATCGCGGCAAAAATCTTTATATGTCGTTGGTTTCTCTGCATCTTATCTGTTCAAATATAATCGGCCCTGAAGCGGTTTTCGCAAACCATCGCCAAATTCGAGAATGTAAAAATAAACGCCGACGGGCAAAACGCCATTGCCAAGGTTCACGCCTTTTTCTTTTGAAGTTCCGTCCCAATTCGGCTTGAAGCGATTTTGTTTATAGAGGACATTTCCATACCTGTTGAAAAATTCAAGCGTAAAATTCGGGTATTTGATTTCAATATCCTTAATCACAAAAAAGTCGTTGATGCCGTCGCCATTTGGTGAAAACCCATCTGGAATCAATAGTTCATCACAGTCTTTTTCAACAATCGTTACCGGAAGTCTTCCGCTTTCGCAACCAGATTCTTCCACCGACGAAGCGTAGTATGTTGTTCCAAAAACAGCAATTGTTGTGGAAGGCAATACATTATCTCCTATTGCTGAATCGTACCAAATTATTGTAAGGTTTCCTTCAAAATTGGCTTCGATATCAGCCAGCGCAACCTCAATCTTGTTGCAGAAAATATCTCCATCATTAATTAAAACCGGAATATCAGAAGGTCCAACTCTAAATGTTGTTGAAAGTGTTTGATTTATCGAGCCACAGCTTGTTTCGACACTGGTGATGCTGACTATGGTTATTGTGAAAATCCCTGAATTAATTATAAGCGTATTTGGAATGCTGAAGAATCCTGTGCCATTCAAAAAAACAACGCTTGCCCCTTGTGTAGCGACAACTGGCCCAGAAAGTTGGTAGATAATATTGTACTCTGTAAAGTCTGTGAACGGAACATTTGAGATTGTTACAACATTTGCAAAGCCAACACAAGTATCACCCACGGTTATTGTAGCATTGGCAAGACTTGGAAGTGGATTAATGGTGAAAGACCCTGAAACGGTTGCTGTTTCTCCAACACAATTTTCTGATGTACTTTGAATGTCGGTAATCGTTACCGTTGACGAACCAACATTTGAAAGATTTGCACCGGCAATCGTAAATTGTCCCGAACCTGTTGTAATTGTTGTTGCAGCACTTGTTCCTGAAAAAGCATTTGCACCGGAAACTGTGTAATCAAAGGTATAGCTGCCATCTGCGAGATTCACTGCATTTTGGATTACAATGGTCGCGTTTGCGCCGATGCAGATATTGGCAATTACAATGTTTGCACTGTCCAGCGAACTTTGAGGTACAATATTGATCGAGGTCGAAATATTGGAAAGTAACGATGAGCAGCCATCCGAATTGGTGAGTGAAATAAAGTTGATGGTTGTCGCGCCCATGTTCAGAAAATTGATACCTGGTATTGTAAATGTCGCCGTTCCATTTGCGATGGGAAGATTTGCCGTTGTATCCTCCATAATATTCGCGCCCGAAAGATTGTAAACAATAGAATAATTGCCATCTGATAGTCCGGTGATGGTCACGATAACATCCGTATTTTGACAAACCGGCGAAGTTGCAGAAACATTGGCTGCGCCCAATATTGGATTTGGCAAAATCGTGAATTGGACCGTTTCAGAATCGTTGCCGCAAGAATTGGTAACGGAATAGACGTAGCTGTAAATTCCCGTTGCGAAAGCAGCAAAATTTATGATTTGCGGCACTGTATTGCCATTGAGATCTGCAAAAATTCCTCCTGTTTGTGCATTGTTGAGCAATGTGAATAGGTCGATTGTTGTTTCTGATATACAGACATTCTGATTGCCTGAGAAATTTCCAGCGCTTGGAACAGGATTCACGATTACTGTAACTGTGGCCGTATCTGTCAAGCATGGCGAAGTACCACCAGTAACGGTATATGTAAAATTATACGTTCCCTCGCCCGGAATTGATGGATTGAAAATATTCCCAGAAAGTGCGCCAGTGTTATCGTTATCAGTGAAAACCCCTATGCCCTGCGAACCATTGAGCGCGGTCGTCAAATCTATCGAAGTAACCGTCTCACATGTCGTTATCTGCAATGTTGCGCCCGCTCCTCCCGCATTTGGAGCTTGCGTTACCGAAACCGTGACTGTTGCGGTGTCCGTGCTGCAAAAGTTTCCGCCAGCAGAATAGGTATAAACGCCCGGTGTGTCAATCATTGGATTGAAAATGCCCGTTCCACTTGCCAGGGCTGGCGTCCAAGTTCCTCCAGCTTGTGGATTTCCGTTCAGACTTGCAAATAGGTCGGCCGGTGCAAAATTTGAACAGAAAAACGCAGTACCATCCTCGCCTGCATTGGGTTCTGGATTGAAAATAACCGTCACCGTTGCACTATCGTCATCGCAAGGTTGGTTGCCACTAAAAGTATACGTGTAAACGCCCGGCGAATCTAGCGTTGGATTGAAGATTCCGCTTCCGCTTGCCAGTGACGGCGACCACGTTCCGCCAGTTTGCGGTGTACCGCCCAGCGCTTGGAACAAATCCTGTGGCGCACTTCCCGGGCAGAAAATCGCGGTGCCCGAAATTCCCGCATCCGGTCCTGGCGTTATCATAACAGTCACGGTTGCCGTATCATTGCTGCAAGGTGGTGTTCCGGTGATGGTATAAGTGTAAATTCCGGAGGTATCAACATTCGGATTGAAAATTCCAGTTCCGCTTGCCAACGCTGGACTCCAAATGCCGCCCGGTTGAGCATCGGCGCCAAGCAATAAGTATAAGTCTTGCGGATCTGCATTGGAACAAAGATTAACCGTGGCATCATTTCCAGCATTCGGGACGGGGTTCACATTGACGGTAACTGTTGCCGTTGAATTGGCACAAGGCGCGTTTCCGATAACCGTGTAAGTGTAAGAACCCGGCGCATCGGCGGCGGGATTAAAAATTCCCGTGCCGCTTGCCAACATCGGCGACCAAGTTCCGCCCATTTGCGCACTTGTTCCGAGCGCTGAAAAAAGGTTGGTAGAACCGCTATTGGCGCAAATGGTCAATAATGCGCTGTTGCCCGCATTTGGTCTTGGAGTTATAGTGACGGTCACTGCGGCCGACGCTGGCGAACAAGGTCCACTTCCATTAACCGTATAAGTATAAACGCCCGCTAGATCAACGGCCGGATTGAAAATTCCGCTGCCGCTTGCCAAAGCTGGACTCCAGGTTCCGCCCGACTGAGCTGCATTTCCAAGAAATTGGAAAAGGTTTTGTGGCGAACCATTGCTACAGAATGTTGCGTTCCCGTTTGTTCCCGCATTCGGAATGGGATTAACGGTAACGTTCACCGTTGCCGAAGCGCTAGGGCAAGGTGGCTGTCCTTGAACTGTGTAGCTATAAATCCCGGGTGCGTCAATAGCCGGATTATAAATATTTCCGCCCGAAAGCAACGGAGACCACGTTCCACCAGTTTGAGCGTTTGGACCAAGAATCGTCAAAAGATTTATCGGTTCACTGTTCGCACAAAGTGTCGCACTTCCATTGATTCCCGCATTTGGCAGCGGAACAACGGTTATCACGAGAATTTGATTCAAGTTTTGTGAACACGCCGGCGGTCCAGAAATTGACGCTGAAACCAAAATAATCGTGGTGTTCTGTGTGAAATTTCCATTGATCTGAGCAGAACCCGAGGCATTCAAAATGATCGTTGCAGCATTTCCGTTCAGCGTATAATTCACGGTTGCATTTGGCGTTCCGGTGACGGTAATTGTCGTGGGTTGGCCAGAACAAACCGATGTACTTGCTGACAAAATTGCCGTTGGCAAAGGAGAAACGTTGATCGTAACCGTTCCCGAAATATTCTGCGTGCACGAAGGCGTTCCCGGCGAAGTGACAGAAATCAGAACAAAAGTTGTTGTTGCCGTGTAACTGTCCGTGATAGTTGCAACACCTGAATTATTGAGCAATACCGTTTGAGAAGAGCCATTCACGGTATATACCACGGTGGCATTCGGTGTCCCGATAATTGTTACGGTTGCGGGTGAATTTGCGCAAATTGTTGAATTCGGCGAAACAGAAATCGTAGCCGTTGGCGGTGGCACTACAGTGATAATCACGGTTCCGTTCTGCGGTTGACTGCAAGATGGCGTTCCGGCAGTCGAAACATTTACAAGGTCAATTGTGGTAGTTACATTATAATTCCCGGTAAGCACCGCCGTTCCGGCAGCATTCAATGCAATGGTTTGCAAATTCCCGTTGACCGTAAATTGCACGATTGCATTTGGGGTTCCAGTGAAAGTCACCGATGCAGATTGGCCCCCGCAAATCGTGGAATTCGTGGCGATCGAAACAATGGGCAACTGTTGAACCGTAATTGTGATTGAACCAGTCAAAAACTGGCTGCACGATGGCGTTCCATTGGTCGCGATCTGAACCAAAGTGACAACAGTTGTAACCGTATAATTGTTTGGTACAGTTGCCGAACCGCTAGGTCCAAGAACGATTGTTTGTGTGGTTCCATTCACCGAATAAGCCACCGTCGAATTTGGCGTGCCCGTGATTGTGATTGGTGTGGTTTGTCCCGAACAAATCGTTGCGTTCTGCGAAATTGTCGCGGCCGGCAAAGGAATTATCGTAATCGATGCACTTCCTGTCAAAGGTTGCGAGCACGCTGGCGCCGAACCCACCGATGCACTGACAATAGTAATGGTTGTATTTGCAGAAAAAGCCTGATTCAAGATCGCGGTTCCGGAAGCGTTCAACGTTATCGTGAATGTAGTTCCGTTCAATGTATATGTCACGGTTGCATTTGGTGTTCCAGAAAATGTCATCGTTGCATTTTGACCAGAACAAATCGTCGTTGGCGATACCGAAACCGTGGCAGTTGGCAATGGAACAACAGTGATAACGACCGAACCAGTAACAGGCGCTGGACAAACCGGCGTTCCAGAACTTGTGATCGAAACCAGCGTGATCGTTGTGGTCGCGGTGTAGGAATCTGTAAGAACTGCCGTTCCTGAAGCGTTCAGAACGATAGTTTGCGTTGTGTCATTTATGGTATAGGTAACGGTCGCATTTGGCGTTCCCGTAAAAGTTACCGAAGCATTTTGACCCGAACAAATCGAGGAATTTGCCGCAATCGTAACCGTTGGTAATGGCGCGACGGTAATCGTAACACTTCCAGAAATATTCTGCGAACAGCTTGGCATTCCACCCGTTGTGATGCTAACAAAAGAGATTACCGTTGTGGCAGTATAACTGTTTGTGAGAACCGCAGTTCCAGATGAATTGAGTAGAATGGTCTGCGAATCGCCATTGATCGTATAGGTTACCGTCGCATTCGGCGTTCCCGAAAATGTCACGGTCGCACTCTGTCCCGAACAAATCGTGGAACTTGCCGAAATCGTTGCCACTGGCGGTGGAACAACCGTGATCACAACGCTTCCCGTCAAAGGTTTGCTGCAACTTGGTGTTCCGTTTGTCGAAATACTGACCAACGTGAAAGTTGTGGTTGCTGTGTAGGTATTTACGATTGTTGCCGTGCCTGAAGCGTTCAGAACAATCGAGTTTGAATTTCCATTCACAATATAGATAACCGTACTGTCTGGTGTTCCTGTAAAAGTAACTGTAGCACTTTGTCCCGAACAGATCGTTGCATTTGCAGAAATCGTCGCGGTCGGCAATGGAATTACGGTAATTACCACATTACCGCTCTGCGATTGCGTACAACCTGGCGTTCCCGCCAATGTCGCGCTCACCAATTGAATCGAGGTGGTGGTTGTATAGGTATCTGTCAGAATTGCCGTTCCGGAATTGTTCAGAACTATTGTCTGTGCTGTTCCGTTCACGGTGTAAACCACAGTAGCATTTGGCGTTCCCGTAAAAGTTACCGGTGATGAAGTTCCCGAACATATCGTCGCGTTCGCAGCAATTGAAACTGTGGGAGGTGGCAAAACAATTACCGTTACCGTTGACGATTGCGGCGCACAACTTTCTGAACTTACTGTATAAGTAAAGACATAAGGACTTCCGGCAACGGTCAGCGTCGAGACATTCAGCGATCCCTGAAACCCGTTGGTTGTTGGCAATGGACCTGACCAGACGCCGGTATTGCTCGGCGTTCCACCGAGACTCGCGAACAAGTTGATAGGCGGCGATGTCGAAAGTTGATTCTGGCAAAGTTTTTTAATACCGCTGGTTCCGGCGTTGTTCGGTGTTTGGATCACTACCATCACCTCGAGGCGAATCAAGCTTTCGCAAGGTGGATCGACGGTTGTTGCATAGTAGCTTTGCCCGTTGATCAACTGCGTGGCTGGATCTAGCACAACAGCGCTTGAAGATGTCAAGTACCAATTGTTGTCGCCGCTTGCCTGAAGGTTCGCTACCGTTGGCGGATTCCCCGGAAGATTGCAGAAATATTGTATTGGCGGCCCTGTCGGTGTCGGAACAACGCCAACATTCACAAAAACGGAAAGCCGGGAAGTTTCGCAACCCGTGTTCGGATTGGTCTGGCTGGCGTAATAAATCGTATTGTCGTTGAGAACCGTCGTTGATGGCAATGCGGTGTCGCCGCTCGGAACAGCGTACCATCTGATGTTGTTGCCTGTTGCCTGAAGATTTGCAATCGTGGCGTTGGCGGCATTGTCAACGCAAACCCCTTGGAAATTCAATCCCGTTGGCGCACCGAAAATAGTTACTACAACGCGTGGTCTTGTGCCGCAGGTGCCGGAATTATCATCTGCAAAATAATCCTCGCCGTTCACCAGGCCAAGCGTGGGCGACAGTGAGGTGGTTGAAGTTGCAGTAGCGTACCAGCCAATTCCATTGCCATTTGGAGTTGCGGCTAAACTTGAAATCGTGGGCGACTGAAGATCGCAGAAGGATTGATTGAGATTTGAAACCGTGGGACATTGGGCAAAAGCCAGGCCACCGACCATCGCGAACAACAGCAGTAACAAAAAAACCGAATGTCTTTTTAAAGCTGAAGTAAAATATCCCATAGGCGTAGAAAAATAATTTGTAAGCCAAAATTCTGTATCAATCAAAGTAATTTTTGATAGTATGGAAATCAAATCGGCTTTTCACCGAGAATCAATTTCCTCGGTAAGATTTCTCGTTAATAATATTAAGTAATTTAAATGGACCGCTGTGGAACGCGAATTTATATTATGAACACATTCATTAACATTTTTTAATGGGAAATCAAACTTTTTTGTAAAATAAAATTTCACGGATTACTTGCCGTCCTCGAGGATGTCCATATTATAGACCAAGATTACATCTTTGTGGTAGATGTACATTTGTTTTCGGTTGCCCTGGTCTTTTCTGGTAACTATGGTTATGTCAAATTTAAGCCCATCATCATCCTGACAGATAAACGGATAGATAATTGATGTTTTGGTCTCTTGCTTTGCGGGATATTCAACAATGCGGTAAAGTTGAACTTCTCTTGAGTAGATTACAATTCGATTTTTTTTTGTATCGAGATTGATAACCACCTGTGATTTTTCTGCATTGGACCACTTTCCCCACTTTCCTTTTTCGTTTTTTTCAAGAACACTGAAGCTCGTTGTCGCGAATCTATAGGTTTGGCTGTAGCCAAAATTGAGCACGATCAACATCAAAAACGCCAGCAACCATTTTTTTGATTTCATAAATTTGTTTCTAGATAACTATCGCGGAAACCACTCTTCGGGCAATCTCAAATTCTGCCATCACATTTCGTACCACATCGCCAGCTGGAATAATATCATCGATCATTCCAGCTATCTGCCCGATTTCAAGTTCGCCCTCGTCCATATCGCCCTCGAACATGCCTTTTTTTGCGCGCGCTCGGCCTAAATGATTCTGAAGTTCTTCCTTGCTGGGATTCGTTGTATAAAGTTGTGTGAGGTCGTGAAAGAATTTGTTCTTGACCAATCTAACCGGTGCAAGCTCTTTCAAAGTTACGTGCGTCTCACCTTCTTGAAGATCGATGACCGCTTGTTTGAACCCATCATGGGCCGATGATTCTAAAGTCGCGGCAAAACGGCTTCCCATCTGGATGCCATCCGCGCCCAGCGCCATCGCGGCAAGCATTCCGGCGCCTGTTGCTATTCCTCCAGCAGCTATCAAAGGGGTTTTTATGCTTTTCTTGACCATCGGAATCAATGTCATCGTGGTCGATTCTTCGCGACCATTGTGGCCGCCAGCTTCAAAACCTTCGGCCACGACCGCATCAACGCCGGCATCTTGTGCCTTCAACGCAAATATGGAACTGCTCACGACATGAACCACCGTGATTCCGGCATTTTTTAAAATTTGGGTGTATGTTTTTGGATTTCCCGCAGAGGTAAAAACAATCGGGACTTTTTCTTCGATAATGATTTGAATGATTTTTTCAATCTCGGGATAAAGCATTGGAACATTGACGCCATAAGGTCTTGAGGTCGCTTTTTTGCACTTTTGGATGTGCTCGCGCAAAATTTCGGGATACATCGAACCCGCTCCGATCAGTCCCAAACCACCAGCGTTGCTAACAGCACTTGCCAATTTGTAACCGCTGTTCCAGATCATTCCACCCTGGACAATGGGATATTTTATATCAAAAAGTACTTTAATCCTGTTCATCAATATCTACCTTCGGATGAGTTTTCCGGTTTCAACATTGCTGCCATTCGTGATTTTGTAAAGATAAATTCCCGAAGACAAATTGGAAACATCCACCGAATTTTTCTCCCGCAAAAGATTTGAAGCGTTCAAAACCTGTCCGGCGATGTTGTAGATTTCAAGTTTCGCAGTTTCCACGCTGTCTGGAAACATAACATTCACAGTGGACGAAAATGGATTTGGGTAAACCAAAAACCGCGAGCGCTTTGAAGCCACCACCTGAAGATTTCCGTTGACGAGCGCAAGCTGGAAATTCGGGATACCATAACCGAGAAGATCATCGGGATTGTTGTATTGGCTCGAGGATTCCTTGATAAGAAAAACGATCTGCGAATTGGTCAAATTTGGAAGCGCAGACCACAAAGTGGCCGTCATTCCGGCTATAATGGGTCCCGAAAACGAAGTTCCGCTCGCTGTTACAATATCGCCATTTGGATTTGAGAGTACAGCATTGACGCCTTGAGCCGCAACATCCGGTTTGATTCTGCCATCAGAACTGGGTCCATAGGAACTGAAAGAAGCGTGGACGCCTTGTGGAGTTACTGCGGCGACCGCCAATGCATCAGCAGCATCCGCCGGCGTGGAAATATAGTGCCAGTCGTCATTGCCAGAATTTCCCGCTGAAACCACGCATATCATACCGCGACTGTGCGCAACCTGAAGTCCGCGCGCGATAAAGGACGTTATGCCGTTCATATCAGCATAGGTGTAACTGTAAGATGGATTGTCATATTCCGTATAACCGAGCGAAGTGGTGATGATGTCAACGCCCAAACTGTCGGCGGCCTCCGCAGCTTCTACCCAGAAAGTTTCCTCTACCGGATTCTCGTATGGCGCTTCGGTCACGAATAGATAATAGGATGCATCTGGCGCGGTGCCGACCAATTGGCCCGGTGTGAAGCCGCCCATCGAAGAAAGGACCAATGTCCCGTGTGAATTCGCGCTATAGATGTCAGTATTTGACGATACGTAATTATAACCGCCCAAGATCTGATTGTTGTCGCGAAGTCTTGCAAACGGTTCGGCGGTATCGACGCCCGGAAAGCCGGCGTCCATAACGGCAATTATCTTTCCGAGGCCCGTAAAATTCTGCTGGTGGAGCAAATCGCCATTGAGCATCTGTATCTGGTTGGCCGAATTTCCATAATCAAAAGTGACATTCACGTCGAGTTTCTTGCCCGTATATGGTTTTGTTTTTGAATTTTTTCTGCCCGAAGGATTCAAGGAATGATTTGCAAACTCGATATGATCCACAAATGTGAATGGTAAAAGCGCGTTGATGTCAATCACAGAACCACGAACATGGACGGCATTGAGCCATTTGGATTTTGCCAAAACCATAATTCCATTTGCATTTTGAACCTCATCAAGAAAGGCCTGCGCAATCGGCAAATCTTTTTCGTCGAGCGGAATATTCTGAAGCGCGCGTCGGTCGAGCGAGCGCTGTGACAAGATCATTAGTGGATTGTCAAAAAAAGGTTGTGATGCGGGCTTGGCATTAAAAAATATCCACGCATCCTCTTGGGAAAATCCGAACGTGGAGATGATTAAAAACGTGAAAAGTAGCAGTTTTTTCATAATCAATTTATTTATAGCGAATACGAAGTTAAGAAATAACTCCCGATCCGACTAATTCGTTCTCGAGGTACCAAGCGGCGAATTGCCCTTTGGAAATTGCCGATTGTGGTTTTTCAAAAATGATGTACATATAATTTTCTTTTTGGTGCAAAGTTGCATCTCGAAGCTCTTGTCGGTAACGAATTCTTGCTTTAACGCGAAGTTCCTCTCCACTGTTGATTGCAAGATCGGGTCGAACCCAATGAACGTCATCGTTCTGAATCATAAGCCCGCGCCGCCAAAGTCCGGGATGTTCCGCAGTTTGTCCTGTATAAATCGCGTTAGATTCGATATCGGTGGCAATCACGAATAAACCTTCCTTTGTACCTCCAACATTGAGTCCTCTACGTTGGCCAATGGTGAAAAAGTGCGCACCGGAGTGTGTGCCAATCGGTTTCCCCATCCAAGTATTGTACGAAAATTCAGCAGAAATAGATTCGAGGTTCGAGCCGTTTTCCAAATTCTGGTACATAGAATCCTCTGCATCGATTTCGTAAATAATCCCTTCTTTTGGCGAAAGCTTTTGCTGCAAAAAATCGGGCAATCTTACTTTTCCAATAAAACAAAGCCCTTGTGAATCTTTCTTTTCGGCCGTCACAAGGTCAAGTTCCATCGCAATTTTCCGAACCTCGGGTTTTGTGAGCGTGCCAACTGGGAAGAGTGATTTAGACAATTGTTCTTGCGAAAGTTGGCAAAGAAAATATGATTGGTCCTTGTTTGAATCCGCGCCGGCAAGGAGTTTATAAATGGTTTTGCCATCAATCACTTCGGTTTCCTTTTGGCAATAATGGCCGGTCGCGACAAAATCGGCACCAAGGTCGAGCGCGATTTTCATGAACACATCGAATTTTATCTCGCGATTGCAAAGCACGTCCGGATTCGGTGTTCGACCATTTTGGTATTCGCGGAACATATAATCGACAATGCGTTCCCGATATTGCTCGCTAAGATCGACGGTTTGAAAAGGGATGCCAAGTTTTTCGGCGACCAAGAGCGCGTCATTGCTGTCCTCGAGCCAAGGACATTCGTCCGAAATCGTGACGCCTTCGTCATGCCAATTTTTCATGAAAAGCCCGATCACATCGTAACCTTGCTGTTGCAAAAGATATGCAGCAACACTTGAATCGACTCCGCCGGAAAGACCTACGACAACTCGTTTCATCTAGAATATTTATGGAAACCTATTTGTTTAATTTGATTTTTCGTGGCACCTTTTCGGGCACTTTCATCTTGAAGGTATTGTCGCTCGGCATTGGTTTTCCATCCTCGAAAAACTGCCATTTGCCTTTGCGCTTTCCATCTTTGTACTTTCCTGTTGCCGTTACTTTTCCTGAAGGATCACGGAAAGTTGCCAAGCCGTTCAGTTCGCCATTGGCATAAATATCTTCTTCGACCACAATGCCATTGTCCAGCGTCTTTTTGTAAACACCGTCTTTTTGTCCATCGATATAATTGACCACCTCGGCGATATTTCCGCTAATAAAGTAAACTGTGCGATTGCCGTTGAGCTTGCCGTTTTTGTAAAATTCCCGCGTCATTATTTTTGGAGAATTCTCATGGTAGTATTTCCATTCTCCCTCAAATTCTTTGTCAACAACTTTTCCCTCACTAACCTTGCTCCCTTTTTGGTTGAAAAACACAATGTAAACAGAACCGTCTTTTCCGGTAAAATCTCTGGTTGCCAGCAGTTTGTTTTCCTTGGTATCGTCATAGAATTTAAATACACCGGTTTCCTTGCCGTGGTCAAAAGTTCCCTCGTAACGCAATCTTTGAGATTCGTCGTACTTTCCTTTCCAAGAACCATCGCGCTTGCCATTGCTGTCAAGCTTGTTGAGTTCTTGTGCGGCAACATTTGCGGAGAGCGCAAAAAGAATCATATAAAGAAGAAATTTCATCGTTAATCTTTTTTAGGTAACGTTGCCGACCAAAATATATTTCGGAACAGATCGAAACTTACTTTTTCTTAGTCTTAATCTTCTTTTGTTCTTCTGCCTGCTCCATCATCGTGGCCAGCTTCGCCTGGAACTTGCTTTGCTTTTTGGGCTTCAATTTGTTCTCCTGGATTTGTGAATGGATCCTGTCTTCGTCAACAACGTATTTTTTGATAACAATCATGATACCAATTGTGATAAGGTTGGAAATAAAGTTGTACAGGCTCAATCCGCTACCATAATTGTTGAAGAAAATAAGCATCATCAACGGCGAAACGTAAATCATCAATTTCATGATTTTACCCATATCGGGCATTCCTTCCTGCGGTGGTTGCGCCATGGCTTGGTCGCCCGTGGTCATTTTCATATAAAAGAAAATCGCGACCGCTGCAAGAATCGGAAACAAGCTCACGTGGTTTCCATAAAGTGGAATATGGAACGGCAAATTCAATACCGAGTCAAACGACGAAAGGTCATCGGCCCAAAGAAAGCTTTTTTGCCGCAGCTCGAATGCCGACGGAAAGAATTGGAAAGACGCGTACATAAACGGCAACTGGATCAGCGCGGGAATACAGCCCGCCATTGGGTTCACGCCTGCTTTATTGTAAAGTTCCATCGTTGCCTTCTGCTTTTTCATGGGCTCCTTCTTGAAGGTTTCTCCAAGTTCGGCTATTTCCGGTCGAAGGACTTTCATCTTGGCCTGGGAGAGAAATGACTTGTAGGTGATTGGCGACATGGCAATCTTGATCATGATCGTAAAT
>JBBSUW010000032.1:0-24336 GCA_038234025.1 Flavobacteriales bacterium | reverse complement strand
GTTGAGATAAAGGAAACGCTCACAAGTTGCGATGCAATTGAAATCAAGAGCGGAAAATTGAGGACCTTCACCAACGCCGAATGCAGGTTTGGCTATCGCGAAAGTATTTTTAAAAATGAACTGAAAGGGCAATATATTATAGTGTCGGCCACCTTTAGATTGACAAGGCACAACCACAAGCTCAACATAGGTTATGGCGATATCGCAAAACTTTTGGCAGAGCAGAATATTTCGCAAGCGACGATCAAGGATGTGAGCAATTCTGTGATAAGTATCAGAAAGAGCAAGTTGCCGGATCCGACACAATTGGGCAACAGCGGCAGTTTTTTCAAGAATCCCGTGGTCGAAAAATCGATTTACGACGCGGCAAAACACAAATTTCCTGAAATGCCGGGCTACGAAGTTTCGGAGACACAGATGAAGGTTCCGGCGGGCTGGCTTATCGAAAACGCAGGACTGAAGGGAAAACGTTGGGGCGACGCCGGAGTTCATGATCGTCAAGCGCTGGTTCTTGTCAATCATGGCAAGGCTAGCGGCGCGGAAATTTTAAAGGTATCCACCGAGGTTCAAAAAGCGGTTTACGACAAATTTGGGATAATGATCGAACCGGAAGTGAACATCTTCTGAGGAAATAAGAAAATTTGGTCCGGCTTGCTATCGGGATTGCAAGTGATGAAGAGCGCTCAGATCTTTCAATTTTTTAATTCGTTAATCTTTAATTTTCAGACTACCTTTGCGAACTTTTTAAAATAGTCATTTTGCAATCATGCTGACCGCCATTTTGTTCTATGTTTTTATCGCCATTGCCGCAATCCAAATTATTTATTACTTGTTGGTTTTCGGACAGTTTGCATTTGGAAAAATCATTCGGCCAAACCCAAAGAGAGTTCCGGTTTCGGTGATTGTTTGCGCCAAGAACGAAGCTGACAATGTCATCAAATTTGTTCCCCTCTTGGCCGCACAGGATTATCCGCAGTTCGAAATCATATTGATCGACGATGCTTCGAGCGACGATACTCTGGAGATTTTTGAGGGCTTTGAAAAGCAATACGACAATGTTCGATTGGTGAAAGTCGAGAACAACGAAGCATTCTGGGGCAACAAAAAATTCGCGCTCACGCTTGGTATCAAGGCCGCGAAGATGGATTATCTTCTCTTTACCGACGCCGATTGTTTTCCCACAAGCAAAGATTGGATAAAGGAAATGACGTCTCATTTTTCACAACAAAAAACCATTGTTCTAGGTTATGGCACTTATGAAAAAATCCCAAATTCATTTTTGAACAAGCTCATTCGATACGAAACTTTGCTAACTGCCGTTCAATATTTTTCATGGTCAAAAGCTGGCAAACCCTTTATGGGCGTTGGCCGAAACCTCGCTTACAAAAAAGATGTCTTCTTTGATAATCGAGGCTTTATCGACCATATGAAAATTCGCTCGGGCGATGATGATCTCTTCATTAATCAAGCGGCAAATGGAGAGAACACCGCGATCTGCACCACGCCCGAAAGTTTTACCTATTCCGAGGCGAAGAAGACTTTTAAAAGCTGGTTCGCCCAAAAGCGACGCCATGTTTCGACCGCGCAATATTATAAGACATTTGACAAGACACAATTGGTGATGTTTTATGCAACACAATTGCTTTTCCCTCTTTTGGCAGCAGTGCTTTTGATTTTGCAATTTCAATGGATTTATGTTGCTGCGATCATTGGATTCAGATATCTTGTGGCTTGGCTGGTGATGGGGTTTTCGGCGGAAAAGCTTAAGGAAAAGGACACTATTTATTTTTACCCAATCATTGAGATTGCGCTGATTTTGGTACAACTGAATGTTGCGTTATCCAATATATTCTCAAAACCGGTTCATTGGAAATAGGCAACTACATCGAGAAGGCAAAAAACGGCGACCAGGTAGCCTTTACATTTTTGCTCGATCGTTTCTGGGGCGAGGTCTATGCTTTCATGCTCAAACGTACCGAGAACGAAACCGATGCCGAGGATATTGCGATTGAAACTTTTGCGAAAGCGTTTGACAAAATTGCGACTTACAACAATGATTATCAATTCAATACCTGGTTGTTTGCCATTGCAAAGAATGTCCATATCGATATGCTTCGCAAAAAAAAGTCAACGCTCTTTATCGATGCTTCTACAATTGGCGATGAAAATGCGCACCGTGTTGCCGATAGTTCGTTGTCAGCTGAAGATGAGATTATTGCCACACAAAACCTTTCTAGCCTTTTGGCGTGCATCAAAAAGCTGAAACCTGCTTATCAAGAAGTCATTCAGTTGCGGTATTTTCAAGAATTGAGCTACAAAGAAATCGCGGAACAACTGGACGAACCTTTGGGCAATGTCAAGATCAAGATACTTCGAGCCAAGCGGCTTTTGGCGGAAGTGATCAAGGCGACCAAGTAGGTTTTTTGAATTTTCTTCTCACGCTTGCGCGAAATGTTCGCAATGCAAAACAATCGTTATCTTTGCGGTAAATCATCAATGAATGCAAGCAGTCGCTGAAAATACATTGCCAACGGGAAAGCCAAAATGGCTGAAGGTAAAACTGCCGATCGGGCAAAAATACACCGAGCTCCGAAGTCTTGTTGACAAGTACAAACTCAACACCATTTGCACCGCGGGAAGTTGCCCGAATATGGGCGAATGTTGGGGCGAAGGCACGGCAACATTTATGATTTTGGGAAATATCTGCACCAGATCTTGCGGATTTTGTGGTGTGAAAACCGGAAGACCTGAAAACGTTGACTGGGACGAGCCCGAAAAAGTGGCGCGCTCTATCAAATTGATGAAAATCAAGCACGCCGTTATCACCAGCGTTGACCGCGATGACCTGAAAGATATGGGCTCGATCATTTGGATCGAGACCGTAAAGGCCATCCGACGAATGAATCCCGAAACCACATTGGAAACCTTAATTCCAGATTTTCAAGGCATTGAACGGCATTTGGACAGAATAGTTGCGGCAAACCCGGAAGTTGTCTCGCACAATATGGAAACGGTAAAACGGTTGACCAGAGAAGTCAGAATCCAGGCTAAATACGACCGCAGCCTTGAGGTTTTGAGATATTTGAAATCTGCGGGGATCAAGCGCACCAAATCTGGAATAATGCTCGGTCTTGGCGAAAAAGAAAATGAAGTTCTGGAAACGATGCGCAATCTTTGCGACGCCAATGTTGACATCGTAACGCTCGGCCAATATCTTCAACCTTCCAAAAAACACTTGCCGGTAAAGGAATTCATTCATCCCGACCAGTTCAGGATGTATGAAACTATGGGCAAGGAAATGGGCTTTCGACACGTAGAGAGCGGACCTTTGGTGCGATCTTCATACCACGCACAAAAACACATTCTTTAAAATTTTCCTTACAAATGTCCACGAAAATCAAAATCGGAATCAACGGTTTTGGCCGAATTGGCCGCAATCTTTTCCGCTTGCTGATCGATCATCCGCAGGTTGAAGTTGTGGCAATCAACGACATTGCCGATGGAACAACGATGGCGCATCTTTTGAAATACGACAGCATTCATGGGGTTTTGCAACAGGATTGCAAATTTGATGGCGAGAATATTCTGGTGAATGGAAAGTCATCAAAATACTTTCGCGAAAGCGGGATCGAGAATATTCCGTGGGCGTCGGCCAATGTCGAAATCGTGGTGGAATCCACCGGACGATTCAAAAGCTATGAATCGCTAGAAAAACATTTTCGCGGAAGCGTGATAAAAGTTATCTTGAGCGCGCCTTCCGATGATGAAAAAATTAAGACCGTGGTTCTTGGCGTGAACGAAGCTATATTAGACGGCAGCGAAAAAATAATCTCCAACGCAAGCTGCACCACCAACAATGCCGCACCAATGCTGATGTTGATCGACAGACTCTGTGGTATCGAGCAAGCCTATATCACAACGGTGCATTCTTACACTACAGACCAAAGCCTTCACGATCAGCCGCATACCGATCTTCGGCGAGCGCGCGGCGCGGCGCAATCGATCGTGCCGACAACCACGGGCGCGGCAAAAGCACTCACAAAGATTTTCCCAGAAATGGATGGCAAAATCGGCGGCAGCGGCATTCGCGTGCCGGTTGCTGATGGCTCGCTGACAGATGTTACATGCTATGTAAAACAAGCAGTTTCGATTGCGGAAATAAACGATGTTTTTTTGAAAGCTTCGCAAAACGAGCTCAAGGGAATTCTTTCCTACACCGAAGATCCCATTGTATCGGTGGACGTTATCGGCAACCGTAATTCTTGTGTTTTTGATGCGCAACTGACATCGGTGATCGGGCGAATGGTTAAGGTGGTTGGTTGGTATGACAATGAAATGGGCTATGCCTCAAGAATCATCGATTTAATAATTTTCGCGTCTTGATTATTTGTTTACTTTTAAACCCTTGAACGACAATCGAATTGCAATGAGATATTTATTACTGCTCGCCCTTATATCTTGTGGTCTTTCACATTCACAGATCAAGAGAAAAAACACGTCAGCCGTTGACAGCGTTGCTTATTATATTGAATTGAGCAGCTTCAACACCAAGACCAACAACTACAAATTCTCGTTAGTGTTCGCCCAGAAAGCAATCGATTGTGCCGAGTCAAAAGGGCCAGCGATCAATAAAGCGAAAGCATATTCCACGCTTGGCGCGATATATTTTGATCTTAAAAAATATGACGATGCCATCGAAACCTATTTTAAAAGTGTTGCATTCTACAATAGCCTAAAACCTAGCCCCGAACAAGCATTTGCTTATTATCAAATGGGACTTTGTTTTATGGAAGAATCGAGTTTTGGAAAGGCCGAAACTTATTTTGACAAGGCGAGAACCATTTATCAAACGCTGAAGATTCCGGGCGCAATCGATTTGATAAATCTTCAGAAAGGAATTGTCTATAAGGCAAAAGGCCAATTTACTCGCGCGATCCCGCTTTTTGATCAAATTATTGCCAGGACGGACGAGGACGATTTTTACAAAATCAAGGCCGAAGCGCTTTATCAAATGGGAACGATCGAAGCGCTCAACAACCGCAAAAATCTCGCATTGAACTATTACAATCGCGCTTATGAACTCAACCAGAATGACAGCAATCTAGATCAAAAGGCGAAGATTGTTCTGGCCCAAAGCAAGATCTATGAGAAAATCCTGAATCTGAACCGTGCTTACCAGCTTCTGAAACAGCATCTTGACCTTAAAGACAGCATTGCGCACATTACAAGCGAAAAATTGGGCGCCGATGATTATGTGCAGTTCAAGGAAAGCGAGAGGCTAAAGACCATCGAGCAAATGGACCGCGAGAACAAGGTGCAGCAAAAAGAGAACAAAGTTGCAAAGTTGATCAGTATTCTTGCCATTGCATTGATTTCGATCCTGTCGCTGCTAAGCTTGTCGTTGTACAAAAACAACATTATCAGAACGCAGAGCAATAAACTTTTACAGGAAAAAAACAATGAACTTTTAATTGCAAAGGATAAAGCTGAAAAAGCTTCAAAAGCGCGGTCCGAATTTCTATCGACCGTGAGCCACGAACTTCGGACGCCGCTCAACGCAATCAACGGAATCACGCATCTATTGTTGGAGGAAAATCCCAAGCCTTCGCAGTTGAACTATCTCACTTCACTAAAATTTTCTGGAAATTACCTGCTGACGTTCATAAACGAAATCCTTGAGATAAACCGCATTGACAGCAGCCAGATCGAGATCGAACAGATAAATTTCAATCTCAAAATGCTGCTTTCCAACATACAGCATTCGCTCAAGGAACTAGCCGTGATCAACAACAACAATTTCTTGATCGAGATTGATGAGACAATTCCGGACTTTTTGATCGGCGATCCCACGAAGCTTTCGCAGATATTTTTGAACCTTATAAACAATGCGTTGAAGTTCACCAAAAACGGCGAGGTGCGGGTCATCCTGCGTGCCAACGAAATCAATGACGAGTTTACTTCCATCCATTTTGAGGTCGTTGATACGGGCATCGGAATAGCCGACGAAAAACTCGAGACCGTTTTTGACAGTTTTGCGCAGGGTTCGGTCGAAATCAACAGAAAATATGGCGGAACGGGACTTGGACTTACAATCGTAAAAAAACTGGTGAAGATTCTCGGTGGAAGAATCAAGCTGCAGAGCTCGCTAGGCAAAGGATCTTCATTTTCGTTTGATCTCAGTTTCAAGATCGGAACAGACCAAATGGAGGCAGACCAAGATGGAATCGAAGTTGACACATCTATACTTGAGGGCAAAAAAGTGCTTCTGATCGAGGACAACAAGATCAACCAGATGATCACCAAGAAAATGGTGGAGAACAAGGGAATGACCTGCGAGGTCATAGACAATGGCGAAGATGCCATCGAAGCGGTCAAGAACAACAAATACGACCTTGTGCTGATGGACGTCCATTTGCCGGGAATCAACGGAACAGTTGCCACTCAGACCATCAGAACTTTTGACAAGAAAATAAAAATCATAGCGCTAACGGCCATTTCGCTAAACGAGAACCGCGATATGCTGTTGTCCTACGGAATGAACGATGTGATCACAAAGCCTTTTGATGTGAACGATTTTTACAAAACGCTGATGCAAAATCTTGCAATTTCGGTCAATAGCGTCGAATAAGCTCGCTTATCAGCAACCTCACTTTTGGTTCTGCCGATTTTGCTGCCTCCAAAACCTCTTCGTGGCTGATCGACGCGATCGCGTCCTCGTTTCCCATATCGGTGATCACCGAAACGCCAAAAGTCTCGAGGTTCATGTGACGCGCAACGATAACTTCTGGAACAGTGGACATTCCAACGCAATCGGCACCGAGTTTTTTGACCATTCTGTACTCTGAAAGCGTCTCGAATGTTGGTCCCTGAAGGCCAAGATAAACACCGTCGGCAACCTCAATATTGTTCTCTCGGGCAATTTCTTCAAATACTTTTGCCATCTCATCACTATAAGGTTTGCCCATGTTCACAAATCGCGGACCGAATCTTACATCGTTCTTGCCGCGCAAAGGATGTTCGGGAAAATGGTTGATATGGTCTGTGATGATCACGATCGAGCCTACGCTGTAATCGGGATTGACACCGCCCGAAGCATTGGAAACAATGAGTTTGGTAACGCCCAATTGCTTGAAAACCCTTACGGGAAATGTTACTTCGCCCATATCATAACCTTCGTAATAATGAAATCGGCCCTTCATGGCAACAACGTTCTTGCCGCCAATGGTCCCAAAAATCAGCGCGCCATCGTGGCCGGCAACTGTAGATACTGGAAAATTTGGGATTTCGCTATAAGGAATTGTCGCCGATATTTCGACATCATCGGCAAAACCGCCCAGGCCGGAACCCAGAATGACCGCATATTCCGGCTTGCAATTTGTTTTTTTTTGAAGGTATTCAACTGTTTCTTGTACTTTTTCCCACATAATCTTTGATGATTTTTTCAAATTCTTTTCCCCTTTCAATAAATCTCGTTTTGATTGGAAGGTAATAAATATGTTCGAGACCGAAATCCTTCAGCCGCACATAATCTTTTTCGGTCGTTATTATCATATTTCCGTTCGCGATCTTTTTGATTTTTAAGATGTCCTTTTCCGTGAAAGAATGATGGTCCGGAAATATTAATTTATCTATTACATTTTCGAACTGATTGAAGAACAGCGTTGGATCGGCAATCCCGGCGACGAGCACTTTCGGTTTTTCCATAAAAAATTCCTGAATGAAATTTTCGTCCTTTCCACAAAGATTATCTGAATAATCAATCGTAGTAAAATATAATTTCTGGCTGGGTTCAAGTCCAAGTTTATTTTCGATTTCCGACATTTTTGCCGAAGAAATACCGGGCGGACATTTGGTCACCACCACAACATCGGCACGCCTTGCTCCTGCTCTTGATTCTCGAAGATTTCCCGCGGGAAGAATCAGATCATCAGAAAACAATTTGTCAAACGCCGTCAATAGAATATAAAATCCAGCTTTTACTTTTCGATGTTGGAACGCATCATCCAGCAAAATTATTTCGGGCGGATTTTTCTGTGCAAGCAGGTTCTGAATACCATTTTGACGATCTGCATCGACCGCGACCTGAATTATCGGGAATTTTTCGAAAATCTGAAAAGGTTCATCTCCAATGCTTTTTGCAGATTCTTTTTCTGTTGCCAAGATAAATCCTTTCGTATTTCGACCATAACCACGGCTCAAGGTCGCAATGCGGTGTTGCTTGGACAAAAGTTCGATCAGATATTGGATCATCGGGGTTTTGCCCGTTCCGCCAACGCTCAGGTTTCCAACGGCAATGATCGGAATATCGTAGGTCGCGCTTTTGAAGATTTGTTTGTCAAAAAGAAAATTTCGCGATTGAGCGACCAAATCATAAATTAGAGAAAACGGAAAAAGCAATTTTCGGAGCAAACCCATGCGACGAAATTATAATATTTTATCTTTGGAGGGAAATTTATTTGCTGCGCGAACGTTAGTTCAACACGGCACCTCACATTTAATTGTTACTGAATGTCTTTTTCCAAAATTTTATATTCAATTGTGTTCTTAATGTTTCTGCAATTTGGCTACGGCCAAGATGCTGAAGATTTTGGTGTTATGCAATTGATTTTGGCAAACTATTATAAAAACGAAAAAGTGATCGTGAAAAATCGTGCGCAATATCTTTTTCTTTATTGCCAGCGCGCCAACAACAACGAGGAAATACTGGAAGCACTGAACCAGAAAAAACTATCGCCTGCATTTTCTGCGCACGTTATAAAGATGATTCAATCGGACACTGCCGAACAAAGTTGGGATTTTGTCCTCGATCAGATTTTTGAAAATGATAAAACCATGCTCTCTCAAAAAGTGAACGGTTGCAAAACTTTGGAACAATATCAAGAAATCATCAAAATACTGAACCTCAACAATCAAAGATTGATGATCGTGAGCAAACCCTTGTACAATCCCGATGGAAAAAGTGCATTCGTAAAAGTAGTTTTCTATCGAAACATCGAGCACAACAGCGGCGCGGTGCTTTATCTTGAAAAAAAAGATGGCAAATGGACAATAAGCGAATACCTAAACGAATGGGCGACGTGATAAAATGTGGAAAGATCCTGGAAATCCTCAATCAGATGGCACCACTTGCCAACGCTGAGGATTTTGATAATGTTGGCCTTTTGGTTGGCGATCGAGACGCTGAAATCACGGGGATTTTGGTTTGCCATGATGCATTGGAAAGTGTTATCGACGAAGCCATCAACAATAGTTGCAACCTCATTGTTGCATTTCACCCCATCATTTTTTCAGGTCTGAAGTCCATCACGGGGAAAAACTATGTGGAACGTGCGGTGATCAAGGCAATCCGCAACAACATTGGGATTTACGCCGTTCATACCGCACTCGACAATCACGAAAACGGCGTCAACAAAATCCTTTGCGCAGCTTTGGGATTGGTAGATACCAAAATTCTGTTGCCCAAGAAAAACAATTTGCGAAAGCTCGTGACTTATGCACCCGAAAAAATAAAGGAAAGTCTGAGCAACGCGCTATTTGATGCTGGCGCGGGAAACATCGGGAATTATAATGAATGCAGTTTTGTGTCGAAAGGCATCGGAACATTTCGTGGCAACGAAAAAAGCAGCCCTGTTATTGGCGAAAAAGGCGTGAGATGCACCGAAGTTGAAGTCAAAATCGAGATGATCTTTGAAAAACGAATGGAAAGCAAAATTCTGAAAGCGCTTTTCGAAAACCATTCTTATGAGGAAGTTGCTTATGAAATTTATGAAATCCAGAACGACCACCAGAATGTTGGGCTTGGAATGATCGGAACTTTGCCCGAACCGATGAATGTTGAAGCATTCTTGGAACATGCAAAATCAGCTACCATGAGCGAGGCCATTCGCCACGGCGCAAAAACAGATAAGAAGATTTCTCGCGTTGCCGTGCTTGGCGGTTCGGGTGGTTTTGCGATAAAAGCTGCGCTAAACGAAGGTGCTGAAGCCTTTATTACCTCGGATTTAAAATATCACGACTTCTTCGAAGCCGATGGAAAAATGCTTTTGGTGGACGTTGGACATTATGAAAGCGAGCGCGGTACAAAAAGATATATTGTTGATTTTCTTACGAAAAAATTGCCTAATTTTGCAATCATTTTATCAAAAGAAAATACAAACCCTGTTAAGTACTTATAATTTATGGCTGCTACAAAGGACTTGAGTGTTGAGGACAAGTTAAGAGCGTTATATGATCTCCAATTGATCGATACGCGAATCGATGAAATCAGAAATGTGCGCGGCGAATTGCCGCTTGAAGTTGAAGATCTCGAAGATGAAGTTACAGGACTTTCAACACGAAACGAGAAATTAAAGCAGGATCTTGACGGCATCGAAACACAGGTAAAAGACCATAAAACCGCGATCGACGATCATCAAGCGGTCATCAAAAAATATACAAAACAACAAGATTCTGTGCGCAACAACCGAGAGTTCAACTCCTTGACCAAAGAAGTAGAATTTCAGGAACTTGAAATCCAGCTCGCCGAAAAGCACATTCGCGAACTCAAAGCGTCAATGGAGCACAAAAAAGAAATCATTGCAGGCTCAAAAGAAAAGCTTGAATCGAAATCAACCCACCTTAAGCACAAAAAAGCAGAGCTCAGCGACATTATGAGCGAAACGCAAAAAGAAGAAAAATTCCTTACGCAAAAATCACGTGAGTACGAAGCATTGATCGAAGCCCGACTTTTGGCGGCGTACAAGAGAATTCGTACAAGTGTTCGCAACGGCTTGGCAGTTGTGTCGATCGAGCGTGGCGCATCTGCAGGCTCCTTCTTTACGATTCCGCCGCAAACGCAGGTCGAGATTGCCGGCCGGAAGAAAATAATCACCGATGAACATTCGGGCAGAATCCTTATCGACGCCGCACTTGCAGAAGAAGAGCGCGAAAAAATGGAGAAACTTTTTGCATCAATCTAAAATATAAAGTCCCTCGTTCGGGACTTTTTTTATAAGTGAAATTTTCCGAAATCAAATATTTCCTGTTGACCAAAAGCGTTGGGGTCTGGGTTAACATTCTTGCATATTTCTCGCCCCAAAAAGCAAAGATTCTTTCCTACAAACTTTTTAGCGAACCACGTGATGGCCGATTGGACCCGGACGACTTGTTTGAAGTCCTAAAAAACGTGCCGCTCGAATATATTGAGCACAAGCACCACCGCTTTCCGATTTATCAATGGAAAAATTCGGGCGCTACCGTTCTTCTGGTCCATGGTTGGGAAAGCAATTCGGCGAGGTGGGAAATTATGTTGCCATTCTTGCACAAAGCAAACTATAACATCATTGCGGTCGATGCGCCAGGTCACG
The DNA here is from genome assembly GCA_038234025.1 of Flavobacteriales bacterium. Lineage (GTDB taxonomy): Bacteria > Bacteroidota > Bacteroidia > Flavobacteriales > Flavobacteriaceae > Flavobacterium. Next base: position 12,991 of record JBBSUW010000032.1, on the reverse strand, counting down.
GGTTGGCATCGGGGAAAGAATTCAACATTCCATTGTACTCCGAATTTCTGAACATAGTCTCAAGAAGATTCAAACCGTTCGCTATTATTGGGCATTCGCTTGGAGGCGCGACAGCCGTTCATTTTATGACACATTATTCCCATCCTCTCATTACAAAAATGGTATTGCTCGGTGCGCCTTCCGACCTCGAGGTGCTTTTAAACAATTATCGAAATCTGCTGGGTTTGAATCGTCGTACACGCAATCTTCTCGACGATTACTATCTCGAGAATTTCAATCTTCATCCCGTGGATTTTTCAGGGATGAAATTTGCCAAAACCCTTGATGCGGAAGTTTTCATCGCACATGATGTCGATGACAAAACCGTCAAAATTATCGAGGCCGACAAACTGGATTCGGGATTTAAGAACTCGAAATATGTTAGGACCAAGAATCTTGGCCATGCGCTTCACGACGATGAACTTTATGGGAAAATAATGGAATTTCTAAAGTGATCAGTGCTTGATCAATTTCTTGGATATCGTTCTGCCATAATCTTTTATCTGAAGAATATAGATTCCGCTTGCAAATTTTGAAACATCAATGGTTTGGCATTCGCCGAAAATTCCTTGAAAGACTTTTTGTCCAACTGCGTTAAAGATTGAAACCGAAGCCTTTTCAGAAATCGAGCTGCTCTTTATCTCAACATCGTTCTGCATCGGATTTGGAAAAATCAAGGCTTCAGCATTTGGAAAACTTTTGATCGCAAGCTGATTAATCGCACCAATAGCGGCTTCCATATTTGGCAACGGCCCAATATTTCCCCCAGTTCCTTGTGGAATTCCTGTTGTTTTCATGATGTCGCGAAGTTCCGCGCCCATTAGATATGAATTGGTTATCGAATGGTAATAGGATTGCAGCACAACTGCGCATGAAGCAACCATTGGGTTTGCCGATGAAGTTCCGGTAAAAATCACATAACGCTGGTTCACGTCGCCACCAATTTGTGAAAACGTGCCGTAGCCGGTCGAAAGCACGTTGGACGACCATCCCTGAAGGTCGATACGCGTGCCAAAAGTGCTGTACGAAATCTTGTTGTGCGCCGTGTCCGGTGTTCCACCACCAACAAGGATCGCACCGCTGTCGCCTCGCGACATATAGTCATTATAAAATGCCGAATCGAGATCTTGGTTGCCGTTTCCGGCTGCGGCTACGATTACGATGCCGGAATCGGTCGCGGCCTTTGTCAAATCCCACGCAACGGGTTCATACTCGGCGGGAACAGGTTGATTGCTCTCGCCATACTGCTGCATTTCAAAAATAATAACATCACCTTCCTCAGAATTGTCAACGGCTTGTGTAATGGCGTTTATCCTGTCGTAACCAGTGTCAAGCCATTCGGGGAAAAGCACCATTTCTGCCGCGCCGTACGCCATTCCCGAAACGCCATAATTGCCATGATCGGCGATTACGACACCAAAAACGCCCGTTCCGTGGTCTTTGTACTGCAGCGCCTGACTGTTAAGAACCATATCAGGCGCGATAAAAACGTTGTCGTTATCGTTGAATTCCTCATGGTCTTTGTTGAAAGCATATTCGATATCGCGAACGCGGATTCCAGTTCCGGTAAGTCCGAGATTCCAGGCGTAGCGCATGTTCACGCCGGGATCTGCATCGAGATAGGTTTGTTGTGGTTCGTAGTTTGGCGTAACGGGCAAAATATCGCCGGGCGGTTTTGGCGAAATTCCGCTGTCGATGGAACAATACCTAACGCCTTTTAGTTTTTTGATTTCTGTTGCAATTGATTGAATTTGATCGAGGTTGCTATTTACGAACTTGAAAACGTATATGTTTTTAAGCTTTTCAATTGATTCCGAAGCTTTTTGATTAAATTTTATTAAAGATTTTTCGGACAGCTTTATGGCAGGCGAAATAGTGTACGCATTGCTGCCAAGTTCAGAAAATACTTCAGGAAGTTGGGATTTCAAATTTTCCAAAATATCGCTTTCGCTAACAACAATATTTTTTTCAAATGCAACATACAACTTGATTTGCTGAGGATTTCCAATGGACTTTGGTGTCTGTGATATTGCCACAAAGCCGTAGAAAATCAACGTTAAGAGATAGAATTTTTGCATAATCGAGGAAGAATTTGATGCGGGAAATATAGTGAGAAATTTGGGGATTGCTGCATTGGATTATTTAGCGCAAATTTTTCCACATCACTACTTGTTTTTTCTAATAATGCTTCGCCACCATCCAATTCCTTAATTTTGCAAAATGGAAATCCAACTTACGCGCCTCAACAAATATCTTTCGGAAACCGGTGTTTGCTCGCGTCGCGAGGCCGATAAACTTATTGAGCAAGGTCGGGTTACCATCAACGGAGTTGCGCCCGAACTTGGCACAAAGGTTTCTCCTGAAGACGAGATTCGGCTTGATGGCAAAATTGTGGGCATCAAAAAAACCAATCCAATATACATCGCGCTTAACAAGCCCGCGGGCATCGAATGCACAACAAACCTCAACGTTCGGGACAATATCGTTGATTTTGTGAATCATAAGGAACGATTGTTTCCCATCGGACGACTCGACAAGGCCAGCGAAGGTTTAATTTTTATGACCAACGACGGCGATATCGTCAACAAAATCCTTCGCGCTCGAAACAATCACGAAAAGGAATATCTCGTCACGGTCGATAAGGATATCACACCACAGTTTATTCAAAAAATGTCATCGGGCGTTCCAATTTTGGGAACGGTCACACGAAAATGCTTTGTGGAACAAATCAAACCACATGTCTTTAAAATTATTCTGACACAAGGATTGAACCGACAGATCCGTCGAATGTGCGAATATTTGGGCTACAACGTCAAATCACTTAAACGCGTGAGGATCATCAACATCGAACTTGATCAGCCCGTGGGAAGATGGCGCGACCTTTCAAACGAAGAAGTTATTGAACTTCAACAACTTATCGAGCCTTCGAGCAAGACAGAAGAAGCAAGTTTTAAATGGCCAGAATTGGAGAATCGACCGGAAACTTTTAGGCGCAGAAATTAGGTTGGGTCAAAACCATTTTCGTCTTTTGAACAACAAAACACCTAGAGCCGAAAAAACGACCGAGATCAGCAGTACGATCCAGATCCCATTTCTATTGTTCTGAAAACTATTTGGAACATTCATTCCATAAAAACTAGCGATCAATGTCGGAATCATCAAGATGATTGAAATCGACGTCATCTGTTTCATCACATCGTTGACATTATTGGATATAACCGACGCATAAGCATCCATCGTTCCGGTGAGAATGTCGCTATAAATGCTCACGGTTTCCTGCGCTTGGCGCAACTCGATCTCAACATCTTCGAGCAGATCTGGATCATAAGTATCGCGATGTGACTTGATGTTCTTGATGCGGTGCAACAAAATATCGTTGCCCTTGAGCGAAGTCATAAAAAAGACAAGGCATTTTTCGATCTGCAGCAGCGCTTGAAGTTCTTCATTCTTGATCGATTTTTCGAGATTCTCTTCAGCAAGTTTTATCTTTTGGCTCACGATCTTAAGATATTTGAGATACCAAACGCTGCTCGAGAGCAAAAGTTTGAGCGCAAGATCAAAATTGTCGGTGATACTGATATTTTTTCGCTGCGTATAGAGCACAAAATCTGTCATCATATCGGCGTGCTGAAAGCTGATCGTCACCCGTACATCATCCTTGAAAACCAACCCGATCGGAATGGTATGAAACGGCAATCTGGCGTCGTTGGAAGTTACGGGAATTCGCAAAATAATCAGAAACCAGCCATTCTCGATCTCGATTCGCGGACGTTCGTCAACGTCTTCAATGTCATTGTAAAATGCTTCGGGAACTTGAAGGTCTTCAAGGATATACCTTTTCTCCTGCTCGGTTGGGCAAGAAATGTTGATCCAGCAGTTGCTTTGGAATTCTGGAACGGGACGAAGACCGTTGCCGTTGTTATTGATAAAAAATGTTTTCATGCGCGAGTTGTTAAGGAAACCCGCGGTACGGCAAAGGTTATCCTATATTAAAGCTTTCCGAATAATAATCGTCCATAGGGTTGAAAAATTTACGGTGCAAAGGTATTCAATTATTGCACCGATGCGCTTTGTTGGGACTAATTTAATACCGCTTTCGCAAAATCACTTTGAGCTTCGATTTTGCTCTCGCGCCAACAGGGTGTTTTTGAGCAACATGGCAATCGTCATTGGACCAACGCCACCAGGAACCGGTGTGATGTAGGACACTTTTTTGCTGACGTTCTCAAAATCCACATCGCCGGTGATGTGGTAACCTTTATCAGAATCATCGGCCACGCGGGTGATGCCAACATCGATGACAACCGCGTCATCCTTGATCATCTCCGCTTTGAGATAATGCGGAACGCCAAGCGCCGTGATGATTATATCGGCTTGTGTGGTGATCTGCGCAATATTTTTGGTGAACGAATGCGTGAGCGTTACAGTTGAATTTCCCGGAAAGCCTTTTCGTCCCATCAATATGCTCATGGGTCTGCCAACAATGTGGCTTCGGCCTATGACAACGGTATGCTTTCCCTTTGTCTCAACACCGTATCTTTCGAGAAGTTCCAAAATTCCATAAGGTGTTGCCGGTATGAACGTGGTCATATCGAGAGCCATTTTCCCAAAATTCTCTGGGTGAAAACCGTCAACGTCTTTCTTCGGATCTACGGCCATCAACACTTTTTGGGTATCGATTTGTTCGGGCAAAGGCAATTGAACGATAAAGCCATCGATATTGTCATCATTGTTAAGTTGCTTTATCTTCTTGAGCAATCCGCTCTCAGAAGTTGTGCTCGCCATTTTGATCAGCGTCGATTCAAAGCCAACTTTTTCGCAGGCGCGAACCTTGCTGCCTACGTACGTTAGGCTTGCGCCGTCGTTCCCTACAATAATCGCAGCAAGGTGCGGGACTTTTTCGCCGTTCTTTTTCATGGCATCAACCTCTGCAGTGATTTCCTGTTTTATTTCTTCAGCGATTTTTTTTCCGTCGAGCAATTTCATTTCAGCAATTGATTTTTGGTTAAATAAAAAGGGCCAAGTTCACACTTGGCCCGAAGTTTTAGCTTGGCATTCCTTTTATGCCGCCCATCATTTTCATCATGTTCTTTCCGCCCGGACCTTGCATCATCTTCATCATCTTGCTCATCTGGTCGAACTGTTTCATAAGTTGGTTGACCTGCTCGATTTTTGTCCCCGAACCTTTTGCGATGCGCGTTTTTCTTTTCGCATCAATTACAGAGGGTCGGCTTCGTTCGATCGGTGTCATCGAATGTATAATTGCTTCGATGTGCTTGAAGGCATCATCTTCAACTTCGATATCTTTCATCGCTTTGGAAGCGCCGGGAATCATTCCGATCAAGTCTTTCATATTTCCCATTTTCTTGACTTGCTGGATCTGCGAAAGAAAATCATCAAAACCAAATTCGTTCTTGGCGATCTTTTTCTGGATCTTGCGCGCTTCTTCTTCATCAAACTGTTCCTGCGCCCTTTCCACGAGCGATACAACATCGCCCATCCCAAGGATTCGTTCCGCCATTCGGACAGGATAGAAAACATCGAGCGCTTCCATTTTTTCGCCGGTTCCCACAAATTTTATCGGTTTGTTCACCACGGATTTGATCGAAAGTGCCGCACCACCGCGCGTGTCGCCATCGAGTTTAGTAAGGACAACACCGTCAAAATTCAGTCTGTCGTTGAAGGCTTTTGCGGTGTTGACCGCGTCTTGTCCCGTCATGGCATCGACCACAAAAAGCGTTTCCTGTGGAATCACCGCCTTGTGGACATTTGCGATCTCTGCCATCATCTGCTCGTCAACGGCAAGTCGTCCCGCCGTATCGACGATCACGACGTTAAAACCATTTTGTTTTGCGTGCTTGATGGCATTTTCGGCAATCGACACCGGATTCTTGTTATCTGGTTCGCTATAAACCTCAACACCAACCTGATCGCCGACCACGTGCAGTTGTGTAATTGCTGCTGGTCGATAGACGTCGCCCGCAACGAGAAGTACTTTTTTGTTCTTTTTATTTTTAAGGTAATTGGCGAGTTTTCCCGAAAAAGTTGTCTTTCCCGAACCTTGAAGTCCCGACATTAAAATAACGGTCGGCGTTCCCGAAAGGTTAAGCCCGGCAACGTCGCCGCCCATGAGTTCGGTGAGCTCGTCCTTAACCAATTTCACCAATAGCTGCCCCGGCTGAAGCGTTGTCAATACATTTTGACCAATCGCTTTTTCCTTCACGCGGGATGTAAAATCCTTGGCAATCTTGAAATTTACATCGGCATCGAGGAGCGCGCGCCGCACTTCTTTGAGCGTGTCGGCAACGTTGATCTCCGTTATTTTGCCGTGTCCCTTTAATATATGGAATGCTTTGTCGAGCTTTTCGCTGAGATTATCGAACATTTGAATAAGATTTTTGAGATTGCAAATATACTCAAAATGAAGGATTTTATGAATCCCGAATCGTTGTCCCGAATATGATTTCTATCATTTAATTTTGCATAAAACCACAAAGAATGATGTACCATGATACCGAAGGAAATTTTTTATTTTTCAAAAAAATCAAACATCATGAAAAAAGCAAAATATGCAATCCTGACACTTTTATTGATGGCATTTATTTCTTGCGGCGCGCGAAAAAGCGGAACCGCCTACGATCGCACCGGGAACAATGGCGCGACAAATGGCACGGGGAAAGTTGCTCGTGATAAATAATTACATTCTTTCTGGCACTTCGATTCCCAAAAGTTCCATCGCAGATTTGATTGTTCGGGCAACGACTTCTGAAAGTTGTGTCCGGAATATTTTTATTTGTTCGTCTGCTTCGGCCAAAATGGTGACGGTTTGGTAGAATGAATTGTATTCCTTTACAAGATCGTAAGTATAATTCGCGATCAATGCCGGACTGTGCGATTCTGCCGCTGACTGTATCGTTTCGGGAAACCGTGACAATGCCTTTACCAAATCCTTTTCTTTTGGATGAAGACCTTTGATTGTGGAATTTTCAGAGTAGTCAAAGTTCGCTTTACGCAAGATCGATTTGATTCGGGCATGTGTGTATTGAACAAATGGCCCCGTATTTCCCGCAAAATCGACAGACTCTTCAGGGTTGAAGAGAATTCGCTTCTTGGGGTCGACCTTGAGAATATAGTATTTGAGCGCGGCCAATCCGATTGATTTGTAGAGCTCGGACTTTTCGGCGTGACCGTAACCATCGAGTTTGCCCAAATCTTCCGAGATTTTCATGGCGGTTTCCGTCATTTCTTCCAAAAGATCATCGGCATCGACAACGGTTCCCTCACGGCTTTTCATTTTGCCGGAAGGCAGATCGACCATTCCATAAGAAAGGTGAAACAGGTTTTTCGCCCAATCGAAACCAAGTTTTTTCAGAATCAAGAACAAGACCCTGAAATGATAGTCCTGTTCATTTCCAACAGTGTAAACCATTCCGGTCACATCAGGACAATCCTTGACGCGCTGAATCGCGGTGCCAATATCTTGGGTCATATAAACCGAAGTTCCGTCTGATCGCAGGACGATTTTGCGGTCGAGTCCATCTTCTGTCAAATCGATCCACACAGATCCGTCGGGATCTTTCTCGAAAATTTCTTTTTCAAGTCCGAGCGCCACGACTTCCTTGCCGAGCAAGTAAGTATCGCTCTCATAATAATAGGAGTCAAAATCGACACCGATTGCTTTGTAGGTTTTTTCGAAGCCTTCATAAACCCAACCGTTCATGGTTTTCCAAAGTTCAAGTGTTTCGGGATTACCATTTTCCCAATCGAGAAGCATTTGCTGCGCTTCTTTGAAAATCGGCGCTTGTGCTTTGGCTTCATCTTCGGTTTTTCCCGCATTGATCAAAGCTCCAATCTGTTTTTTATATTCGTGGTCAAATCGAACGTAATATTTGCCAACAAACTTGTCGCCCTTCATATTAATGAGTTCCGGTGTCTGGCTTTCGCCAAAATGTTTCCAGGCCACCATCGATTTGCAGATATGAATCCCGCGGTCGTTAACGATTTGGGTTTTGTGCACTCTTTTGCCCGACGCTTCGAGGATTTTCGCGACAGAATAACCCAAGAGCACGTTTCGAACATGACCAAGATGCAAAGGTTTATTAGTGTTTGGCGAAGCGAATTCGACCATTATTGTATCGTCGGAATTTTGAGGGACATTGCCAAAAGTTTCGTTCGCGCGGACTTCGGAAAACAAATCGAGGTACAGACCATCTGAAAGAACGATGTTCAAAAAACCCGAGACAACATTGAAATCCACGACTGAATCGCTTTTCATCAAGTTGTTCCCGATGGTTTCACCAAGTGCTTGGGGCGATAATTTAGTGGCTTTTAAATGTGGAAACAGAACAAAGGTCATGTCACCTTCAAAATCTTTTTTCGTCGGCTGAAGGTCAATGGATTCGGGCTTGTACGAAAATTTTTGAAAAAAAGCATCTAAGATGGCTTCCCGTAGGAGATTATCAGGAGTCATTGTTGTTAGTTTGCTGCAAATATACGCAAAGGCACATTTGAACAGGAATATTGATCATATGGCATTCGCGCTATATTTGCTTGCTATATTGAAACCATTTTTCAGTAAATTGCGTGTAACAATGCTCATGCTTTTTAAAAAATTAAATATTTGTAGGAAAAATTCCATTGAATTGTTATAAATAGTGCAGTTCATCGATTTTATTTGCATTTTGACGACATTCATTTAATATTTGTGATGTCAAAATGAAATAATTAAATACCATGAAAAAAATTCTACTTACTGTGGCCATTCTGTTTTCGCTTGCGGCGATCTCGCAACCGATGACCGTGAACACGACCGACCATTCGGTCCCACAATTGGTGAATGATGTACTTATCAACTCATCGTGCGTTTCTGCCACCAACGTGAGCTGGAAAACAGGAACGCAATTTGGCTCCTCCAATGGAATAGGCTTTTTCACCAATACCAACCCGAATTTTCCAATGCCCGCGGGCGTTGTTTTAAGTACCGGAAACGTGTCCAACGCGCCTGGACCGAACAATAGTCTGCTTAGCGACGGGTCTGCAAATTGGCCTGGCGATGCTCAATTGGAAGCGACCTTGGCATCTTCAGGAATCTCGATGTCGTCGGTAAATGCCACGATTTTGGAATTCGACTTTACGCCGATTTCTGAGCATTTTAGTTTTGATTTTCTTTTTGCTTCAGAAGAATATGGCAATTTCCAGTGCCAGTTCTCCGATGCGTTCGCGTTTTTGCTCACCAATCAAAATACTGGAACAACATCGAATCTTGCCATCGTACCAGGAACAAACCTTCCGATCTCGGTGGTTACAATCAGGGATTTTCTTTATAATTCGTCGTGTCCATCTGTCAACGCCAACTTTTTTGGGCGTTATAATGGTGGTTCCGCAGCTTCTTCGTCAGCAATAAATTTCAATGGACAAACAAAGATGATGAACGCGTCGGCTTTGTTGGTGCCCAACACTCCTTATCATATCAAGCTTGTGATCGCCGATCGGGGAGATTACGAATCTGATTCTGCCATATTTATCGCATCTGATAGTTTCAACATAGGACAGGACGTGCTGGGCGCAGACTTGACTGTTGAAAATGGAACAGCGATCTGTCCGGGTTCAACAACAACATTGACCACTATGCTGAATCCTGCACAATATACTTTTGTCTGGAAAAAGGACGGTGTTGCGCTCGCTGGACAAACAAGCCCAGACCTGACCGTTTCCGCGCCGGGAACTTATTCGGTCACTTATTCCAATTTGGCAAGCAACTGCCAAGCTACCACAGATCAAATCCTGGTAGAGTTCTATCCTATGCTTATAACGCCAGATCCGGTAAATCTTACAAAATGCAACTCGGGTGGAAATGCAGTGAATTTCAATCTTGCTATAAACACGCCAATCGTTACGGCTGGCCTAACTTTTCCGTCACAAGTAAGCTATTTTGCGACACTTGCAAATGCGCAGAACAACGTTTCGGCACTTCAAACGACGTACAACAGCGCTGGCGGACAAATATTTGTCCGAATCAAAAACAACACCACAGGCTGTTCGGTCATCAAGTCCTTCAATTTGGTAACGACTTCTCCCGCGATTGCGAACCAACCGCCGAACATGACAATGTGCTACCGTTCGGTGGCCATCCAAAATGCAATTTTTAATTTCTCTTCTCAAAAACCAATAATTCTTGGTACTCAAAGCTCAAACGTCTATCAAGTTACCTATCATTTGACACAAGCAACCGCCAATGCTGGCACAAACCCTGTTGCAGGCGCCAATGGAATGTATATCGGGACAAATGGAACGACAATCTATGTGCGCGTCCAGGCGGGAAATGATCCAGATTGCTTTGCAACCACAAGCTTTCAATTGATAGTGAGTCCTTTGCCATTGGTTGACATACTTCAGAATGTTGTCCTGTGCGGAACTTTTACATTGCCGCCGCTTACGAACGGCAACTATTATACAGGGTATGGAGGTACAGGTGAACCAATGTTCGCTGGAGATATCATATCCGAAACAAGCACAATATACATTTGGAACCAGCCCAACGGACCTGATACTTGTGGCGCTGGATCAATATTGAAGGTCACTATTCTTGATCCGCTTACCTTGTCCCCGACCGAGGCAACATCTTGTGGAAACTTCTCGGTGCCATCTCTTGAATTTGGTTCCTACTACTCACAGCCAAATGGTGCAGGAACAGTGATTCCGACTGGTGCAATTTTGACTTCCTCACAAATTTTGTATTTTCATTTTGTTACTGACATTGAACCCTTTTGCGTAATCGACACAGATTTTAATGTTACCATCATCAACACATCGAACTTGGGAACCCGTCCAGATGTATTCGATTGCACATCTTACACATTGCCAAGCCTTTCATTAGGAAACTATTTCACGCAGCCAAATGGCGGCGGCGATATGTTGCAAGCTGGCGACGTGATTACATCATCGAGAACAATCTATGTATTTTATCAAAATACTGGCGCTCAAAGTTGCACAAGTACGGACGATTTCAATGTGTTTATCGGCATTGACGAACCGGCCAACGTACAGCAATGCGGGCCGTTCACACTTCCTATTTTGCCGATTGGCCATTACTATACACAGGCCAATGGTGGTGGCACGATGATTCCTGATGGTACTGTCATTGGTTTGACTCAAACAATCTACTGGTTCATTCCAAGTGCAAGCCAGCCAAATTGCACCGCAGATCTTTCTTTTGATGTAGTGATTTCACAACCACCGATCGATCAACTGGATGATGTGGTTTCGTGCGACGAATATGCGCTTCCAAATCTTGTCAACGGAGATTATTTCACGGGGGAAAATGGAACAGGAAGCCCCTTGAGCAGCGGAGATTTGATAACGGCATCAACTACAATTTATATCTTCAAGCAAGCGCCGGATTGCAGCAATGAGTCTTCGTTTGAAATAATCATTGATCCAAAACCAGTTATAGATTCGCGTGGAGATATTACTGACTGCAACTCCTATGAGCTTACGGCGCTCACCAACGGAAATTACTATTCCCAATCAAATGGCCAAGGTGAATTGTTTGCTGCCGGAACAGTGATTACTTCATCGCAGCAAGTGTTCATTTTCGCAGTAAATTCAAATGGTTGCACCTCGGAAAATTCCTTTCACATTAGCCTCTACCCAATCGAGGCCGATGCTCCCAATAATGTTGTTAAATGTGACAGTTACACGCTTCCGGTCTTGACGGTCGGAAATTATTATAGGAATTCTCATGAAAACAGTCCCAGCGAAACCCTCGTGCCCGCCGGAACGATTATTACCGAGACAACCACACTTTATGTTTTTGCAGAATCTGGAGAACGAATCAACTGCACTGATGAAAACATATTTACTGTCACGATAAATGATTCACCGGTAATTCCTCCATTTCCCAACAAAACCGCGTGCAATTCTTATGTTCTGCCTGCATTAAGTGTTGGAAATTATTTTACTGAAACCTCCGGTGGAGGAACAATGTTGAACGAAGGTGATTCCGTAACCACAAGCCAGACAATCTACATCTACGCCGAAACACCGACCGTTCCAAAATGTACTGACGAAAGAAGCTTTACCGTGACGATTTTCAGTGTGCCACAGTTTGAAAATGTTGTGACTTGCAACAGCTTCCAATTGCCAGCTTTGGAAACTGGAAATTTCTTTACCGGTCCAAACGGTACGGGAACGCAGCTTGTTCCAGGTCAGAGCGTGATCACGAGCGGAACTTACTATGCTTATGCACTATCACCGTTCACGCCATCTTGCTTTGCACAGACTTCATTTGAACTTACGATTGTTCGGGAACCAGTTGCTTACGCGCCACCAGCTTCTCTTACCACCGTTTGTGATGACGATGGCACCAACGATGGCATAACATCGTTCAATCTAATGATTTTGAACAGTTCGATTTTGGGCAACCAAACAAGTGCGGAGTTTGCGGTAAAATATTTTGCCAATCTGAATGACGCAGTCCTGAACGTGAATCCGATAACTTCAACAACATCAGCCACGGCTTTTGCGAGGGTGAGCAACACGCTTACGCAAAATTGTTTTGCGACGGTGCAAATCAACATTCAAGTTATCCTTGTTCCGGAACCAAAACCTATTTCGGGGATTGTTTGCTACGACAGCAGGAAAGAGCAACTCATCAGACCGTATTCAATCAATAGTGGATTGCCAGCAGCAACACATTCTTTCCAATGGTCTAACGAATCTGATGAACTGGTTGGAACACAGAGCACCTATGTTGCAGAAAAACCAGGCAAATACTATGTTGTTGCGAGGAACAATGCAACAGGTTGTTCTTCTGCCCGAACCGAGGTTGAGATATTTGGTTCAGAACCAGCGCTTGTAAGTTTTACTGTAACGGATGACTTTTCGGACACGAATATAATCACGGTCGTTGCCGAAGGTCTTGGCGGCGATTATGAATACCAACTTGACAATG
>JBBSUW010000031.1:0-24765 GCA_038234025.1 Flavobacteriales bacterium | reverse complement strand
TTCAATTTGAGCAACATCGAGCCCGAATCAAATTTTGTTCGGAAACTTCCACAATCATGGCCTTCGTCGAGAGCGGCCTTTATATCGTTGTAAAATGTTTTTGGCGGAAGGCAATCGGCGTGAAGAAAATAGAGAATCTGGCCCAAAGCGTCGTCAGCTCCTTGATTCATTTGACCGGCACGCCCTTTTACTTGGGAGACAATTGTCTTGACGCCAAGAGATTTGGCGATATCCAATGTTCTGTCGGTGCTTCCGCCATCGGAAACGATAATCTCCAGATCGTTATGTGGCGCGTGATTCTGGAGATATTCAATGGAACGTGCGATATTTTCTTCTTCGTTGTACGTGGAAATTATGGCGCTCAAAAACATCGATCAAATTTAAAAATGGAAAGTTAGGGCTATTCAAATGCTCCCACAAGATATAAAGGTTACGAAAATTTGGATGCGATGGTTGCTTAAGAAATTCAGTTCGCGACCTCGCTAATGAATTTTATGCGCATCAAACGAAGTTCTTCAAGATCATAATCGCCCTCGAATTCCTTGAGCGCGTCTTCAATCTTGTCCGATTCAGACTCCATAAAATATTCATGGATTTCCTCCTGTTGATCATCATCGAGCATATCGTCGATCCAATACTTGATGTTGAGCTTGGTTCCAGAATAGACAATCTGCTCCATTTCCTTTATCAGCGCTTCCATGTTCATTCCACGCGAGGATGCGATGTCGCCAAGCGCAAGCTTACGGTCTATATTCTGTATGATATAAAGCTTGTTGGCCGAGTTTGCTCCCGTCGATTTCACTACCAGATCATCAGGTCGTGTGATATCGTTGTCCTCAACATATTGCTGAATAAGCATCACAAAATCCTTTCCGTACTTCTTTGCTTTGCCCTCGCCCACTCCGTGAATACTGGACATTTCTTCGATTGTGATCGGATATTTGAGCGCCATATCTTCTAGCGATGGATCTTGAAAAACCACAAATGGCGGAACACCAAGATTTTTCGCCACTTTTTTGCGCAAATCCTTTAGCATTGACGTTAGTTTTTCATCGCTGGTACGCGAAAATTTTGCAGCCGAAGCAATTGCATCATCTTCAGCTTCGCTGTACTCATGATCTTCCGACATCATAAAGGAGTGCGGTTTTTGGATAAAATCGAGGCCTTTTTTGGTAATTTTCAGAATGCCATAGGTTTCGATATCCTTGGAAAGGTAGCCGTCGACGAGAACCTGGCGAATCAATGCCATCCAATATCGCTCGTCATGGCCGGAACCAATGCCAAAAAATGCCTGCGCGTCGGTTTTGTGCGCTTTTATTACCGCATTTACTCGACCGATCAGCGTGAATACTATTTCCTTTGATTTGTAAAGATGTTTTGTATCGCGAACTACCTCGAGCACGGTTTTGACATCATCTTTTGCCTCAACCTTGGTTTTTGGATTTCTCACGTTGTCGTCCATATCCGCGCCGTCGCCGGTTTCGGAACTGAATTCTTCTCCAAAATAATGCAGCAGGAACTTTCGTCGGGAAATCGAGGTTTCGGCGTAGGCCACTACTTCCTGAAGCAGCGCAAAACCGATTTCTTGCTCGGCAACGGGTTTCCCCGACATAAATTTCTCGAGTTTTTCAACGTCCTTATATGAGTAGTAGGCAAGACAAACGCCCTCGCCGCCATCTCGACCAGCACGACCGGTTTCCTGATAGTAGCTTTCCAAAGATTTAGGGATGTCATGATGAATTACAAAACGAACATCGGGTTTGTCGATACCCATTCCAAAAGCGATTGTAGCAACAACAACATCCACATCTTCCATCAAAAACATATCTTGGTGTTTTGCCCTTGTTTTGGCGTCAAGCCCAGCGTGGTAAGGCACTGCGCTTATTCCATTGACCTTCAAAACCTCGGCGATGGCCTCTACCTTTTTGCGGCTAAGGCAGTAAACGATGCCGGATTTTCCTTTGTGCTGTTTTATGAACCTTATCATATCGGACTCGATGTTCTTGGTCTTCGTCCTGATCTCATAGTAGAGATTTGGCCTGTTGAACGATGCCTTGAAAGTATTGGCATCAACCATATCGAGATTTTTCAGAATGTCCTCCTGAACTTTTGGTGTTGCCGTGGCGGTCAATCCAATAACCGGAACGTCGCCCAACTGCTTGATGATATGCCGAAGGTTTCTGTATTCTGGACGAAAATCATGTCCCCATTCCGAAATGCAGTGCGCTTCATCGATCGCGACGAAAGAAATTGGAACATTTTGCAAAAACTGCACATATTCTTCTTTGGTCAATGATTCGGGGGCGACGTACAACAGCTTTGTCAAACCGCTCGTAATGTCCTTTTTTACCTGTGCGATTTCCGTTTTGGTCAATGAAGAATTGAGCACGTGCGCAATTCCGCTCTCGGTCGATAGGCTTCGGATCGCATCCACTTGGTTCTTCATAAGGGCGATCAATGGTGAAACGACTATTGCCGTTCCTTCTCTTATGAGTGCCGGAAGTTGGTAGCAGAGCGATTTTCCACCGCCCGTAGGCATGATCACAAAAGTGTTGGCTCCCGAAAGAATGCTCTTGATCACCTGCTCTTGCAACCCCTTGAACTGACTGAAACCAAAATACTTTTTAAGTTCGCGATGTATGTCGATTTCCTTTGAATTCATTCTATGGTAATGCTATTTTTATATAAATTTGCAACACCTAAAGATACAATTTTCTTTATTACACACAAATTTACACTTCCTTCATTTGATCACAAGAGCTTCTGTTATCGCGTCTGCCAAAAAGACACTAAAATCCGAAAGCGAAGCCATCCTGAAACTTGTTGATCATATCGACGATTCTTTTTCTGACATTATACACAATATCCTTGATTGCCGCGGTCGTATAGTTGTGAGCGGAATCGGGAAAAGCGCCATAATTGCACAAAAAATAGTCGCCACTTTCAATTCCACGGGAACTCCTTCTTTATTTATGCACGCTTCAGAAGCGATACATGGCGATCTTGGAATGGTGCAAAAAGGTGACATAATAATCGTGATCTCCAAAAGCGGCAACAGCCCGGAGATTAAATCGCTAGTTCCTTTGCTCAACAGAATGGGAAATATTCTGATCGGGATGACGGGAAACACAACATCCTATTTGGCAAAAAAATCGTTATATGTAATCGATACCTCGGTGGATTCGGAAGCTGACCTGAACAATCTTGCACCGACCAACAGCACAACCGCGCAACTTGCCATGGGCGATGCAATAGCCGTTTGCCTCATGGAAGCAAAGAATTTTGGCGTGCAGGATTTTGCGAAATTCCATCCTGGCGGATCGCTTGGCAAAAAGCTTTTGATGAAGGTTGTAGAAATGCTAGATGAAACGCACCGTCCCATTGTAAATGAAAATGCTTCGATCAAGGATGTTATTGTTGAGATTTCCGAAAAAAGACTTGGTGTTACCGCTGTCGTGAAAAATGAAAAAGTAATCGGTATCATCACCGATGGCGACCTCAGGAGAATGCTCAACAAAACACTCGATTTCAGAAACCTTGTCGCAAAAGATATTATGACATCGAACCCCAAAACAGTGAAATTGAGCGATTTGGTTTCACACGCGCTCAATGTTCTGGAAGACAACTCGATCACGCAGCTCGTGGTCGTGGAAAATGAAAAATATTGTGGTATAATCCACTTGCACGACATTTTAAAAGAAGGAATCCTCTGATGGCAAGAAGAATAAAAAAGAACCAGGACGAAATGTCCTTTATGGATCATCTGGAAGACCTTCGATGGCTTCTCGTAAGAAGCACGATCGCTGTATTGATAGCTGCTTCAGCAGCATTTTTTGTCAGCGATTATATTTTTGACGTGATCATTTTTGGCCCGACCGACAAAAATTTTATTACCTATAGGTATTTCTGCGAAATTTCTCAAAAAATCGGACTCGACAGCGTTTGTGTTGGCGATATGGATTTTATTATCCAGAACACCGATATGGAAGGTCAGATCAATATCCTTATCTGGATCTGCATCACTTGTGGTTTCATCATTGCCTTTCCATATATATTGTGGCAATTTTGGAAATTCATAAGTCCAGCCCTTTATGAAAAAGAAAGAAGAAGCGCCAAACAGTTCATCTTTAGTGCTTCAATTCTGTTTTTTGCGGGTGTTCTTTTTGGTTATTATATTATTACTCCAATGTCGGTCAATTTCTTTGCAACCTTTAGTGTAAGTCATGTGATCAAGAACGAATTCAATTTGGATTCATACGTCGGGCTGATAAAAACAGGTGTTCTTGCGAGCGGACTTTTCTTTGAACTGCCGATAATCATTTACTTTTTGACAAAAGCCGGATTGGTCACGCCCGATTTTTTGAAAAAATACCGAAAATACGCGCTCATCATCATATTGATTGTGGCGGCAATCGTAACGCCACCAGATGTCGTTAGCCAAATTATCGTTGGAATCCCTATGTTCTTGATTTATGAACTCAGCATTCAGCTTTCGGCACGAGTGCACAAAAACAGACTCAAGGCAGCGGCCAAAACCGAAGGCGTGCAGATTAAATCTGAAGACGAATGATATTGCGCGCGGAAAATCTTGTAAAAACATACAAAGGCCGAAGTGTCGTAAAGGGCATTTCCGTGGAGGTAAACCAAGGTGAAATTGTTGGGCTCTTGGGGCCGAACGGTGCCGGAAAAACCACATCTTTTTACATGATCGTTGGCTTGGTCAAGCCAAATTCGGGAAATATATATCTCGATGATCTTGATATTACCAATTTCCCGATGTACAAACGCGCACAGCATGGCATCGGCTATTTGGCGCAGGAAGCTTCTGTTTTCAGAAAGCTGAGCATTGAGGACAACATATTGAGCGTGCTTCAGCTCACCGACCAAACCAAGGACCAACAGATCGCAAAAATGGAATCTTTGATCGCAGAATTTGGGCTCGAGAACATCCGCACCAATCGAGGCGATCTGCTTTCTGGCGGCGAACGACGACGGACGGAAATTGCTCGCGCACTTGCAACAGATCCGAAATTCATTTTGCTCGACGAACCTTTTGCAGGAGTTGATCCTGTCGCGGTCGAAGATATTCAGCGGATCGTGGCACAATTGAAGAACAAGAATATCGGAATTCTTATAACCGACCACAATGTCCAAGAAACCTTGGCGATAACCGATAAAACTTTTTTGATGTTCGAAGGTGGAATCCTAAAAGCCGGAAAACCGGAAGAACTTGTTGAGGACGAAATGGTTAGACGCGTCTATCTCGGTCAGAATTTTGAACTGCGCAAAAGGAAATTGGAATTCTAGATTCTCTTGGCCCTCATTTTTGCCATTTTGTAAATTGAAATCAGCAACATTCCGATGCCGACTCCTAAGAACGCACCCAGTTCAAAATCGGAAACCGCAAAGTATCGCGAGACGATTTGCGAAAGTGCAATAATTGCGATCCCAATTAGGAGAAAAATTACGGGGACGTTCATTGATTTCATAATTGAAAAATTTTTAAGAATCAAATTTAAATAAATCCAGCGATCAAAAACAGCGATCAATTATCATCTATTGATTGTCAAATATTCCAGCTGTTTTCTGGTGCCGCCATAAATGTTCACGTCGACGTTGCCCTGGATGCCCTTTACCGTCGCACTTTGCGTGAATTGCCAAAACAGCCATGATTCATCCATTTCCTCCACAAAAAAATTATAATTGGCGATCCAAAAAGTGTATTCAGGAAAGTCTTTACGCAGGAAATCGTCATAATATCTTTGCCCTGAATAAATTATCGGTTGAATGCCATAATGCTTGTCAACGGCTTCGAGCCATCGCCGCAGCCCAACTTTCAGGCTGTCCATGGATTGGTTCTTGGGCAGTCTTTCAATATCAAGAACCGGGGGCAAATCGCCTTTTTCCAACTTTACTGTCGCGATAAAATTCCGGGCCTGCGTCAGCGAGTTTTCGTTAGGTCGATAATAATGATACGCACCGCGAACAAAACCTTTCTTTTTTGCGCTCTTCCAATTTCGTTTAAAGGTCACATCTTTTCGGTTAGTTCCAGCAGTGGCGCGGACAAAGACAAAATTTATAGGATAATTGCCCTCGATGTACTCAACTATTTCCCAATCTATCTTTGATTGGTATTGCGAGACATCGATGCCGGCAACATAATCTGGATATTTTGCCAAAAGTGTTACATTCCGAACATCAGAAAGCTCTTTTCGATGTTCCGACGTTACAATTTTGTGCGATTTAAAACCAAAATAGTATTTAAGTCCAGTGCGATAGTGATAGATCCCGGCAACCAAAAAAAGCAAAATCCCAACCGCCACGATCGCTTTTTTGTAGCTTTTCTTTTTCGGTCTTTTTCGTGAAACAGAACGTCCAGCAGGTTTTCTGACGGTCCTTTTCTTCATTGCAAAAGTTTTTTCTTCCGAAAATTCGACATTGCAGAAAGCAGCACATAAAAGATAATGATCAATGGAAGCGCGGCAAATTGCAGTAAAATCAAAAGCACGACCGAAAGTGCGAGGAAGACATATTGCAAAAGATATTTTCGGCTTTCGCCAAATTTAATCTTGAGAGAAAACAGTGGAATTTCGGCATTCAACATATAAGAACTCAAAACAATAATCGCCAGCAGAAATACATTTGAATTCAGAATCTCGACTATCGCCAGTGAGTCGGTTGTTGAAAGTATAACCGGCAAACTGATGATGAACAGCGCGTTGGCAGGTGTTGGCAATCCTATGAACGAAGATGTTTGCCTTGTGTCGATATTGAATTTGGCCAAACGATAGCACGAAGCCATCGTAATGATGAAACCTGCGTACGGCAAAATCTGAAAAGGTTCGGCAACGGCTTCTCGATGGCCCGAAATCAGCATTTGGTACATTACGTAACCAGGAACCACGCCACTGGTGACCATATCGGCAAGAGAATCCAATTGAACGCCCAAAGGTCCGCTCACTTTCCACAATCTTGCAAAAAATCCATCAAAGAAATCGAGAAAAATCCCCAAGCAAACAAACCAGAAAGCAAACTGAAAGTCGTGTTGTCCCGTAAATACAAGGGCTGCGCAACCACAGAAGAGGTTGAGCAATGTGATCAGGTTTGGAATATGGGCTTTTGCACGCATCAAGAAAACAAATTTAGTACAATATACCAAAGCCGTCCGCGTTTTTTGAAAGAGAATTCAAACACCTTTATATAGCGCCATTTAGCCGTAGTCTAAAGGTTTCCACTAAAATTATCATATTTTTGCCCACAATTTTCCGTACAGGAATATAACCAAAATGCCCTCTTGAAAAGAACGCTCGCCATTATCGTCCTGCTAATCTTCGTTCAAGCGCAATCGCAAGCCATTCGAAAATATTCCAACGAATTTTTGAGTATTGGTGTTGACGCTGCCGCGCTTGGAATGGCCAACGCCGTGACAGCCAGCACTAAAGACGTCAATTCGGGCTATTGGAATCCGGCAGGACTTATAAATCTTACTGACAAACAGGGCGCGTTGATGCATGCCAGTTATTTCGCCAATATTGCCCAATATGATTACGCCGCCTTTGCAACGCCAATCGATGATCGAAGCGCATTTGGAATTTCTGCGATACGTTTTGGCGTTGATGATATATTGAATACAACGCAGCTCATTGACAGTCAAGGAAACATTGATTACAATCGGGTGAGCAAATTCTCGACCGCCGATTATGGTTTCACTTTATCTTATGCGCATCGACTTCCTGTGCCCGGACTTCAATATGGCGTTAGTGCAAAAGTTGTGCGGCGGATCATCGGAAAATTCGCGAATTCATGGGGTTTTGGTATTGATGCCGGCATTCAGTTCCAGCGCGACGACTGGCAGTTTGGTGCGATGCTTCGCGATATCACGACCACTTACAACATTTGGAACATCGATGAAAAAGAATTCGAAACCATAAAGAACGCTATTCCCGGCGAGAATCAAGATTTGCCCGAAAGCACGGAGATCACATTGCCAAAAGCGCAACTTGGCGTTTCCCGCAAATTTGAGTTCCACAATGAAACCAATCTTTTGGCAGCGGTTAACCTCAATATGCAGTTTGCCGAAACCAACGATATTATTTCAACTTCTTTTGTGAGCATCGATCCGGCGGTAGGTTTTCAATTTGGATACACCGACCTTGTTTTTTTGCGCGCTGGTTTCGGGAATTTCCAGAACATAACGCAGATTGACAATACCTCAAAACTCTCCTTCCAGCCGAATGTTGGTCTTGGATTCCAGTACAAAGGCATCCAAATCGATTATGCGCTCACCGACCTTGGCAACCAGAGCGCGGCGTTGTATTCCAATATTTTTTCATTGAAGATTGATTTAGGAATTTTTAGACGATGACAAGAAACAACCCGTTGCTCCTTTCGGCACTTTCGGGATTTTTGCTTGCCATGTCGTGGCCCACATATGGATTTCCGCTCTTTATATTCATCGCTTTCGTGCCTTTGTTTTTGGTTGAAATCGAACTGCGAAATTCTGCAAGATCTGTCAAGCTTAAGGTTTGGGCAAATGGTTACCTCTCGTTTCTTATATGGAATATGATCACGACATGGTGGCTTTTTTATGCTTCGGTCGTGGGAATGCTATTTGCCGTATTTGTCAACTCATTGTTGATGAGTCTTCTATTTGTTATTTATCATCTGGCAAGAAAAAAATCATCGCAGAATCTTTCGCTTATTCTCTTTTCAGCGCTTTGGATTTCATTCGAAAAATTTCACTTGGTCTGGGATTTTTCGTGGCCATGGCTCAATCTCGGAAATGTTTTTGGCAGTTCGCCCAAATGGATCCAATGGTATGAATTCACCGGCACTTCTGGTGGTTCTGTATGGGTTTTGGCGGTAAACTGTATCGTTTTTGTGTCGGTCAAAAAGCTTCTGGATAACAAGCAGCACATTTTAGACAGGCGACTTTGCGACAAATTTGCCTTGTTCGTGGGGATTCCGATCGTGGTTTCATTATGGATGTATTATTCTTACGAAACCATTGGAAAAGGAGTCGAAGTAGTTGTGCTTCAGCCAAATGTTGACCCATACAACGAAAAATATTACGCCACCAATTACGATACGACGGTAGGGCTTTTGGCGCAGGCAGATGCGGTAAAAACATCTGAAACAAAGTTTATAGTTGCACCCGAAACCGTTCTTGCCGAAAGTGCGCCGCTCAACGTGTTTGAATATTCACCTGCGAGAAAATTGTTGCGCGACTATCTTTCCAAAAACGCGGAGGTTGAGCTTTTGTGGGGAATTGATTCCTATGACATCGTTGATGAAGCGCACAAAACCATTTCTTCGAACAAGATTCGGGATTTTTATGCGAATTTTTACAATGCCGCGATATTTGTCGGAAACAATCGCGGATACCAGACATATTACAAATCGAAGTTGGTCGTTGGTATTGAAAATCTACCGTACAAACCGGTGCTCGAACCTTTGCTGGGCAACATAATGTTGAATCTTGGTGGCACGATTTCGACCAAAACCACACAAAAAGAGCGTATTCCTTTTACTTCAAAAACAGGATTAAAGGTTGCACCAATCATTTGCTACGAATCGGTTTATGGTGAATTTGTGACGGGATTTGTGAAGAACGGTGCGCAGTTCATGACAATCATCACCAATGATGCATGGTGGAACGACACCCAAGGCCATAAGCAGCATTTGACTTTTGCCTCATTGCGCGCCATCGAATGCCGCCGAGATATAGCCCGAAGCGCCAACACCGGAATCTCGGCGTTCATCGACCAGCGAGGAAACATCACCTCGCGGACAAAGTACGACGAAAAAATTGCCCTCAAAGGCAATATTCACCTCAACGATAGAATAACTTTTTATGTAAAACATGGCGACATCATTGCCTATTTAGCAATTGTAACAATGATTTTAAGCTTGGGAATTGCTTTGTTCTCCAAAAAGAGAAACCGCACGTAGATCATTGCCCCCGATAGAAAAGCACGGTGCTGAATGTTTTTAAGATGATATTGACATCAAGAAAAATGCTTCGGTGCTTGATGTAATATAGATCATACTGAAGTTTCATAAGGCTGTCATTTATTGAATCGCCATAGGCATAATTAACTTGCGCCCAACCTGTCAATCCTGGTTTAATGACGTGGCGCGTTTCATAAAAAGGCATGACGGATGCTATTTCCTTTACAAATATAGGTCGTTCCGGTCGCGGGCCTATGATGGCCATTTCTCCTTTGAGAATATTCAGGAACTGTGGAAATTCATCGATACGTGATTTTCTCAAGAATTTTCCAAAAGCTGTTATCCTATCGTCATTGACGGTTGTAAAAACCGCGCCATAAGCCTCGGCATTTTTCACCATCGTTCTAAATTTTAGGATTTTGAAAATCTCACCGTTCTTTCCAATCCGGCTCTGAGTGTAGAACAGTCGGCCTTGGTTGCCAAATGCATTTCCAAAAAGGATGATCGGAAGCATCGCAAGCCCAACAGCAAGGCCTATGACAGAGACGATAATGTCCAGGATTCGCACCACGATAAGGTAAAGATGGTTTTGATTGCTGCGGCTGAAAGGAAAATATCTGTAAAAATCGCGCGCGACATATTGGACGGGAATTCGCTGCGTGGTTGATTCATACACTTGGGTGTACTCTCGGATAATGTAGCCATTTTCAAGAAGCGTGATCAACTGGTTGTAAAGATTTACGGTGATGCCATCGGTCTTTTGAGACGCGACGACGATTTCCGCCACCGAATTTTCTACCACAAATTCCTCAAGATTCTCAATATAAATCGATGGGATGGCGGTGTTCATCGAAAGCTTGTTTTTATTGGAGGTATCACTGTTGACGTAGCCCATGACCTTATAATGTGGGTCGGCACTTTCAAGTCCGCCCACAAGCTCTTCCATTTGATCACGGTCGCAGATTATGATTACTTTTTTCACAAAGCGGTGCGATGCCAAAAAACCAACATAAAAAAGCCGCCAAATGAACAGCGCGAGCAATACCGAAACATAGAAATACAAAATCTGGATTCTGTTAGAAGGCAATGCCGGAGTGAATATGGGCGTAAGGAGATAAATGAGAACCGTTGTCGACGCAGTGAGAATAATACTTTTGATCGTCTGGAACTGGTTGCTGGCCACCTGGAGATTGTACATTTCGAAAATTGTGCCAACGGTTGTTACGTAAAGCGCAAGGACAATTGCCCAATAGTAATTGGATGTGGTAATGTTGAAATAATCAAAACGAAAGATTTTGCCGACAGTATATAGCATGAGAAGCACCGAAATGACGTCGCAAATTCTCAAAAGTACCTTTCGTTCGGAAATCTCGAAGTGTATTTTTTTTTTGGGGATCATTTTTTATAGAACAAGCAAGACGGTGATTTGGAGCTGCAATTTACAGAAATTTTGGCGTATGGGGGTTAATGCAATATTCGTTTCCATGATTGGCCCACAATTTTCCACCTAAAATCTTCCGCGCGCAACCTCCCCATTTTTGTGCGTTCCGCGGTTTCGACGGGGTTTTTGCAGCATTTGATTATGGCATTGGCCAATGCTTGTGCGTCGTTTGGATCAGCTAGGACAGCGTTTTTGCCGTTTTCAAAAAGATATGGAACGCCGCCAACATTGGTCGAAACAATCGCAAGACCGACCGCGGCTGTTTCCACCAAACTTGCGGGCATATTATCAACGTTGCTCGTGTTTAGGAAAATATCGAATTTTCGGGAAAGCGCGACCCATTCTTCTTTGGAAAGCATTCCGGTAAACGCTACCGAAAGGTTGGTTTTCTCTGCCTGAAGCTTTAGTCCTGGGCGCAAATTTTCATTGTCAGGCCCTATAAAAATCATATCTGCTACCGGGAATTTTTCGGTCACCAATCTCAGTACCTCCAATGCGAGTTCAGGATTGTAGATATTGGACAGCGAACGAAGCCAAAGAATTGAAGGCCTAAAATCCAACCGTTCTTTAAATGGGAATTTTTCGATGGCAATTGGGTTCGGAATTATTTCAATGGGCGCAAAACCTTTGTTCTCAAAAGCGTTGGCAAGATATTGAGACGGAGCCACAAGAAGATGGGCATTTGCAAAAATCATTTTGGAAAACTTTGGCGATGAGAACAATCGGTACGGAAGATTTCCGCCATGAAGAATAGGAATGTACTTTGCGCTGAGCAATCTGCACAATTGGCTCACTGCAATAGCGTACCAAAAGTTGGCTGTACTGTAAGTATCTATCAGTACGTAATTTGATGAACGGGCGTTTAACAGCGTCTTTGCTATCATGTCCAAAAACCGTAGTGGCTTATTGATGATGGACGATGCATAAGTTACTTTAAATCCTTCGGAGGCCAGCAATGGCCCAAGATTTTCGATAGCTGTGGGAGTTTTGCCGTGTTCAGCCAATTTGTTCCCTATGTACAACAGGCGTTTTGTCATCATAAACTTTTAGGAGGGAAAGCGAATAGATAAATGCCGGTGCGGCCAGTCTCATTGCCGCGTGATTGATCGTGAGCAACCAGAAGATCAGAAAGCTGAAAATGTATATGTTCTGCTTATTGTCGAGCGCCAAAAAAGGTGGCGTAAGCAATAATATTAATAATCCGATTATACCAAGGGTTCCATGTTCTGCCAGCATTCTGGTTATTTCGCTGTGAGACGCTGCGGATACGCCTTCATTGTCCCTTCTGAGCTCGGTCATTTTGCCGACGCCAACGCCAAAAATAGGATTTTCAAAAAAAGCGTTTATTTCACCTTCAGCAAGTTCTCCACGTCCAGTCAATTGGCTTTTTTTAACGCGACCAGCCGCATCTTCGTTATTGTATCTTTTGATAATAAGTCCATCTGTCTGCAAATTGGAAAATTGCCAAGTTGCGATTGAAGCAACTATGAGAAACAAAAAAATGAACCTGGCCTTTCGCTTGCCTTGACTGTTGATCTTGAGATATGTCACCATCAGCAGAACCGCCAGAATGATTATCGCGGTAAACATTCCGCCACGAGAAAATGTCAAAAGACCGCGATACCCGAAATAGGCCGCAAATGACAGGTTGATGGCCATCGCGGTCAATTTCTTGGATTGAAAAAGCAATCGGTTGAAATACAAGAACATTGCCAATCCAAGCATTGTCGAGACCTGGTTGGGACCAAAACCACCAGATGTTTCACTATTGGAGCTAGTTCCGGTAATCACATCTCTTATATTGTCAACAAATAAATATAAGTATACAGCGGCGGGAATCATTGGCAGTGCAACCCATAGCAATATTTTGTTCATTTGTTCAGAGGTTATCCGCCTTCGATAGGTGTAGATTGAACAAATTCCCAAGCAGACAGGCCCCGAAAGATTGAACGCGATGGCTTTACGAACACTGTTTGAGTACTCTAGCGTATATGTTGCGATGACAGCGCCAGGAATCAAAATGATCAAGAACAACCAATATGGAACAGCTCCTTTTGAGGCGCCAGAAAAATACATCCCCAGCAGCATGACTAAAATCACCCCATATTTGGCAAACTCGTAAATCGGCAACGCCTGAGTCATTCGGAATACAATTTCGCTACCCACGAAATAAGCAGCAACCATAACAGCTTCGTTCGATTTGTTTTGCGTCTTGATCACATAATATAAGCCATATAGTATCGATGCATAGGCATAGACTTGAGCAAAATAGGGTATGAAATATACACCCAGCCCGATCACGAAATGGACTGCCACGAACATGTGATAATTATCCGATTTAATTGTAGTTATAAACTCTTGTTTCACCCTATATTTTTTCTAAATTGGCGTTGCCAATTCGTTGTACCTTTATGCTTGCAATAAGGCTTTATCCAAACATACGCCGTCGTTATGCCTATGGATAAGTAAATGATTCGTCTCTGAAATAGCGAAATCATTTTTGATCAAGATAGGCTAAATAACCTGACCAAAAATCTAAACTATTTGATATTACACTGCACTTCAGTTGCGTATTTTGCGGCAAATGCGAAATTAGTTCCCAATATTCTAACATTGGATTTATGTTCGTTTTAGCATTTTGACGATTTCTTCTTCAAATCTATTGGTCGTAAACATTCGCGACCACATCATTGCCGATTTTGACATTTCTTTATACTTTTCGATATTGTTCATAATGTTCAAGATCTGGTCGGCGGCGCCCTCAATATCCTGATCTATTAAAATTCCTCTGCTCCCGCTGCCAAGCATGCTCGGTATACAAGAAACTTTTGTCGAAATAGGCAGGCAACCCCAGAACATCGCTTCTGCGACCACTTTAGGCCAACCTTCGCTGCGTGATGGCAAGAGCAGAAAATGACCGTCGATAAATGCTTGTTTAATGATGTGCGCAGACTGGTTTCCGAACAATTTTACATAGTCCCCAAGATTGTTGTCAGCGATGTAACGTTCCAAAGCTTCGCGCTCACTTCCTTCGCCAAAAAGTGAAAATTGGAGATTAGGATGCGCGTTTGCAATCTTTTGAATCAGCTTAATGGCATATAGGGGTTGTTTGCCGGGCGAAAGCGTTCCTGCGTAAACAAATTTAATGGTAGCGTCCAGAGACTTTTCTGGCACCTCCAGTTTGTCGCCTTCAGAATAGGTGGCCGTAAAAAAAGCCTTTATGTTGGAAGAACTTTCGGACCATTCACCATAGACAAGAACCTGTATTTTCTTTGTCAGAAATGTATTCGACAAAATCCATTTTTGCAAACGATAGCTCAATGGTTGCTTTGATGCAGGATCCCAGTTTCCGGCATATTTTGCGGTTTTTGTCTTGTTGGGGAAAAAAATTTGGACAGTGCAGCCCAAAAGTCCAATATTTCCGGGACATCTCAAATGTATATGATCGGCCCACCGCATCGCAGTGATGAGCATTTGAATGTTATGGAAGAAAGCAGGAATTGTCCTAGCAGCGGATTTCACGGATTTAATGTTGAACGCGTCAAGCTTGAATACCTTGGCGATTTTGAATTCGATGGTCTGGAGCAACTTGTCGCCGGTATGGGCCTCGATCGGGCAGGCAAAACCTATTTCGTCAGCATGCCTTGCCCATATTTCCATTTCCTTAATGTACGGCCCGTAGCCCAAAAAGGAGTCGTTCCTTTCGGTCAGATTTGCTGCAGAAACGATGAGGAATTTCATGGTGAATAAAGGTGAATAGTGGCAGCCCTTTTGGCGATTTTTAGAAAAAGCCAAAGTTAGCAATTTGACAAAGTATATAGGCAGTCAATTTATTTTAGGCGCATTGAAGATGATTGACAGCAAACCGGCTGTTCGTCCCTTTGCTTCGGAAAATGCATCGGCTCGCATAGCGGTCGTTATTGCGTTTCCATATCTCACCATTATCAGCAATATTGTGATTTTGTACCACTTGAGCTTGCTGACAAAATTTGGATTTGGATGCGCCACTCGCCACACGTACCAACCGTTTCGCACCACCATTTTGCCATATCGAAAATGATTTGGTCTGCCCGCAGGATCATGATGATGCTCCATTCTGGCGGAAGTGTTAACGTAAAGCGGACCTTTTTTGGAAATCCTCATCGTAAAATCGGCATCCTCATAAAGTCCATAACCTTCAAAATAGGTTGAGAATCTGTCGTGGTCGAAGACCGATTTGCGAAATGAAAAATTGGCGCCGATCAATTGTTCCACTGGATAAACCTTTCCAGATGGTGGCAGAAACCCAATACTTCTCCCATGACCAAAAGAAGGTACGTGACCAGGTGGCACATTAGAATCGAGATTTAGTTTTTTGCGAAGCAGGAACCTGGCGCCGTCCCTTCGAGAATAACCATCAAACGTGAAGGTAAGACGAGGGTGATCACTTGCGGATCTTGACCACCAGGTAACTTCATTGGTTATAAAACCGCCGACGCCCATAGCATCTGGGCGTTTTTCATAGGTCGATACCAGCTCTTTAAAATAATTGGGCTCAAGGATTGTATCATCGTCCAAAAACGCAACTATTCCCGCATCTACAGGAGCTTGGTCAATTCCAAAATTTCTCTGTTTGGTAAGACCACGGTCAATTTCATCAACCTTGTAATATGTTAGGTTTGAGAGATTGGAGTTATGAATCAACGCTCTTGTTTGATCATCTGGCGATCCATCGATAATGAGAATATTGTTGGGATAAGTTGTTTGCGCAGCTACCGACTCCAGCAATTTTGCCAGTGCGGCCGGGCGTTTATATGTACAGATGATGAGCGCGAAGTTCATTTCGAATTTGTTCTTGTGCCGAGGGAAATCAGTTTTTTGGCATAAAATATCGAGCGGTCAAATTGCAATTGTCTGTAAGGAACATTGAGCACGCGAAACGGAATACTTAAAATGGATCCCTTGAAAAGATACAGAAAAAAGTATTTGTTCCTAAATTCACTAATCTGTGATTTTTTAAAATGCTTATAGAATTGATACAGTACTGTAGGACTTGGCCGCGGACGAATGTATTTGACAGGCGAATCGAGTTCCCAAGGCTGTTTGGTTCTTTTCTTGCCCATTAACTTGGCCTGTATTCCCCAATACTTGTAGCCTCCCGCGGGTGGCTTGAGATGTAATATGGCAGAAAAAGGATTGTTTATCACAGGCACACCAATGCGAATGAGTGACAGACCAAAATCGCCGTCTTCTCCATAACCACCTTCATAATTTAAATCATTCCCACCGAGCATCCGAACATATTTTGTGCGGACGCAAGAATTAGCGTTGCTGAACATCTGTACGCTCCCAACTTTTAGCTGAACGCTTGGCAGTTCGACCAGCCTTTTTGCAAGGTCGTTCAAATCTTGTTTCGGATGCTCGGCGCCGACATCAAGACCATTGCAACCTCCAGCATTGTACGTTTGAAGAATTCTGATATGGTTTTCGACAAAATTGGGCGGAATCCTGATGTCGTCGTCCCCGAATATGATGAACTCACCTGTGGAAATTTCTATTGCTTTGTTGCGCTGCAAACAGCTGCCCCTTGATTGCGACCAGTGGACTATCAGCTCAAACGGATAAGTGCCATCATAAATGCCGTCAATCCTCTGATTGGCAGGAGTTGCATCCACAACAATTACCTGCGATGGCAAATAGGACTGCAAGGCAATATCTTTCAATAGATTCAGGGCATATTCCTGTCGCAGCATTGTAGGGATAATATAGCTGACCGTGGGACTTCCCGTCAAAGGCTTCAGTTCTCTGGGCGGCAGCACTTTATCTTTATTGAAAGAAACCGAAGACTTCTTGGCCTTTATAAAAGCAGTCCATTCAGAAATTTTCCAGATCCCTTTTCTGTAAAGCATAAAAAGCGCATGGTCTTTCTTGAAATATTTAAAATAGAAACGATAACGGTCGAGATTCGAGAACTTGACCTTATCGATAGGAGCGTCAAAAAGATTCTTGACGTACAATGGAGAAATGCCATTGAAGCGCAGACCTGAAAATCCAAAATCCAGCGCTTGCATTTGAATGCCATCAAATTGGTTGTCAAAACCACCAAAGAATTGCCATACAGACTTTCTCACAGCAAAACCATTGGGGTTGATTCGCCAGCTTACGCATTCATCAAGATTTTCAAAATCGTTGATGTACCAAAACCAAACCGTGCTTTGGTACACTATGTCCATAAAGGCATCGCGGTATCCTTGATCGAGCGAAGAATGCCATATATCACCATAACCGCTGGCAAGTTCATCAAGCTTTTTAAAGTCAGGGTCGCCAACGTACAGAATTGTTTCACCTGAGGTCGTTAGGTATTCCTTCATCTTTTCTGGTCAATTACTCTTTGATAATACTCAAGATTTTCGATGGCAAGCTTTTTTATATCGAATTTTTCGGAAACCCGCTGGTGCGCATCAATCCCCATTTGAAAGCATTTCTCGGGATTTTCGAACAGGCTGATGATGGCGTCAGCAAATTCCTGATGGTTTTTTGGATCGATCATAATCCCGCTCACATTGTTCTCGATAATTTCGCCAACCCAACCTTTATCGCTGCTGACAACTGGCTTTTTCATTGCCATTGCTTCGATGGTAACCATGCCCAAAGTTTCGGCGAATGTCGGAAAAACGCAAACATGGGCATTTTGGATATGATTTTTCACTTCCGAATAGGGCAAACGACCAAGAAAGGAAACATTGCCAACGCCCAGTTTTTCAAGATCATTCTGAATCAATGCCCAAGTGGAATCCGATGAGGTGAGCAAATCAGCAGTGTCGCCTCCAATGAGCAAAAGCCGTGCGTTCGGGAACGATTTCAAAACTTTTTGAAAAATGCCGGGTAATTCCATCACACCTTTCTTTCGGATCAGCGCGCCCGCGTACAACAACGTAAAACGCTCGTATGATTGACTATCGGTATTGATAAAATTTTCCAAATCAAGTCCGTAATAGATTACTTTTATTTTGGAAGAATCAAGCTCAAAGATTTGTGCGGTAAGCGTTGCGGCAAATCGTGTTGGCGCGATATATGCATCGGCTTTCTGTAATCCCCATTTCTCAAAAAGGAAATTCTTGAGCTTGTTCGGCCGTTTCTCGATATTGCAGAAATAGGCGTCCGTGCCGTGAAACCTTATCACAACGGGTAAAGAAAGATTTATGAACGCAAGAATTCCCGTCCAGTCGGGCGCTTCGATCAAATCGATTTTTTCCTCAGCAATAACCTTTTCAAGGTATTTTTTTATCCTCATTCGCTGAAAATAAAATGAAAATATATTGTGGTGTTTGTAGGCGATCATGTGCACGGTCACGCCATTGTCATCAAAAACCTCATCTGTTTTTTGATTGTAGACAAAAACGTGGATTTGTTCATTATGATGCTTGAGCTCGTGCACCAGGTTCTTGATGCTCGTGCCGATGCCCGCAGATTGCGAAACCTTTGGATGCGGATAGTCGAGTGAGAGGAATCCTAGCTTCATAGCGGTTTGCCTTTTATATTACCGACATATCGACTTGATCCCGTGCTCGAAATTATCTCCGATTTTGCGGGCGCGACCACGGAATTTTCCGGAACATCAAAAGTTACCACGGCATTTGTGCCAACAAGCACGTCATTCCCAATTTTGCAACCGCCCAGAATGACAGCGCCAGGCCCAATGAAAACCCTGTCACCGATTGTTGGAACGCCCGAAAGTTTTCCGCCGTGAAGCACTCCTATTGTCGTTCCTTGCGAGATATTGCAGTTTTCTCCGATCACGGTGTCACCATGCACGACGATGCCACCAAAATGCCCTATGTAGAAACCTTTTCCTAGTTGTGTGCGGTATGAAATGTCGATACCATATCGATATTTAAGTGCACGCCACCAGCGATAATAAAAGTAGAACAATACTCTGTTCCTTCTACGATAATGCTGGCAAAACCTAAAAATCATCATGAACCGAAGGCCGGGATTTGAGACCGTGAACATTATCCGCAAGAATAGCGACCACGAAAACGACGCATCGATATGATGCCGATAGAGGTCTGCTTCGATGTTCCGGTGCAGTTCACTTTTCATTAATCTTACTAGTTAATTTTATCTGCTTTCCCAATAATTTGGCGGCAAGCCTCAACAATTCGTTCGGATGCTAGATCAGGCGGATTTTGATTTATGATTCTGAACCATTCAAGCGCTTCTGGTGCAGTGTTGTTTTCGCCCTTGAGAAGTTCTGTGAATTTTTGTTGCAATTCGTCGGCACTGTTGATCCATGTTACGACATTCTTTGACGGCATTGATCTAAAGTGAACAAATTTGTAGATTTTTTTCACGGTCCAATCTGGATTTACGACTGGCTTCCCCACAACATCATAACAGATGTAGGCCGTGGGCTTGTTGAAGAGGGCAAAATCAAAAACCATTGAAGAACCCAGGTTTATCACAAACTCGGAATTATTGATCGTATCTAGCAAAAGCATAGTGTCCTCAACGGTTGGAAATGGCTTTCCATTTCGCTCATCTCGCATCCACGCCGGTTCGATGGGAAAAATCACATCACTATATTCATTGAGCACTCTGTCAAATCTATTGCTGAAATCTGTGGGGCAACGCCGAAAGATAATCGCGAGATGCTGGCCGGCGTCCCGCATTTTTCTAACAGCAATCGCCGTGTCCTCCAGATAATACGAATCATTGGGCGATGTGGTGGCATCATCTCCCGAGAAACAGATGAATCGCGCGCGCCCGTCCAAATTGTACTTTTCGCAAAAATCTTGCCTTGTCATCAAACCCGATCGGTCAAGATGCATTTCAAATTGCGGCGTTCCTGTAACATAAATCTGTTCTGGCTTTACAAAAGGATAGTAATGGAGCAGTTCATCTTTCATATGGTCGCTCCAGACAAAATAATAATCAGCTTCAACAAGCATTGTTGCCTTTGGCATATTGTCCCATGAATATATAAAGGTGGCGGTCGGAATATTGAGATCTCGCGCGGCAAGTACTGGAACAATCGCGTTTGCGTCACGCTGGCTCGTACAGAATACCATTGCGGGCCGATGTAATACCAGTTGTTCCCTCGCTATTTTATAAAATGAGGTCTTTCTTTCGTTTATTTTGATAAAGCCACGAATCTTCTCAATTCCAGTACTGCCGGAGAATGCCCTGGTAAGCATTTTTACGGCCATATTTTTAATCTTGGATTTAATCCCAAAATTTTGATATAGAACCTTGTAGTGTTGATAGGTTGTGTCCTTCTTGAGAGCCCCGTTTATATTGAGCTCAATGTCCTGGCGCGTGCGTTTAAGAATATTCGTTATAGGGTGCAGGCGAGAATTAGGAATGTCGATTTGATTGTAATTGTGCTTGGAAAGGTCCAACGGGGTGTTGTTCCAGAAAAGAAGGTCAAAATCGCTGGCAGTGCCGTGAAAATCCGTAAACACAAAATTGCGAAGGCTGAACACATCAAAGAGCAGGACAAATATCTTGTTCCTTTCCGATCCGTGCAGCGAAGCAGCAGGTTGTTCTTGGATTTTCTTGTTTGGATTGATGGTCGTTAACTCTAAACGTTATTGTGTGCAAAAATCCCATTTTTAAGTTGTAAATCAAAATGATATTGCCATCAAGATGTTCGGGAATGTACAATTTTGTCGATTTCGCTCCAAATACGTTCAGAAGCCAAAGTCATTGGATGAAGCACTATTTTTTCGAACCATAACTTTCCTTCTGGAACACTACTTTCTATATCCTGGAGCACGGCAGAAATTTTCTTGCCAATCACTTCGGGCGAATCGAGCCAAACAACGGCGTTTTTGGATGTCATTGATTTGAAATGAATCAATTTATAAATCGTTTCAACGCTCCACGCGCTGTCCGTTTTATCTAAAGGTTCATATCCAACGTAGGCACAGGGCTTGTTGAAAGATACAAAATCAAAAACCATTGACGAGCCTAGGTTGATGACCATCTCTGAATGTTCAATGGTGTTGATCAGCAATCCAACATCGCTTTTATTGGGAATTATAGAGCTCCAATCGCTTGACGTTGTGCGCCAGTCGGGATCGATGCTCGTGATTTCGTCAAATTTATCGATCACGCTGTCGAACCTGGCAGAGAAGTCCACGGGACATCTCCTGAATAGGATGCCGATATTTTCGCCTTCCTTGTTCAGTTGTCTTACAGCCTTTGCGGTATCGCGAAGATAGGTCGCGTCAAATGGTGAAGTTGTTGAGTCATCACCGGAAAAACAAATGTATTTCTTATAAGGGTCAAGCCCGAATCTGCTGCAGAATTCAAGTCGGGGAACAATCAGCGATGCATCGTTGTGCGGCTCAAATTGGGGCGTGCCGGTAACCTTGATACGATCCTCTTTGATGAAGGGATAATATTTCATCAACTCCATCTTCATATAATCGCTCCATACAAAATAATAATCTGCTTCGACCAGCAACATTGCCTTTGGCAAATTGTCCCACGAAAATATAAAAGTGCCGGTGGGAATGTCCAAATCCTTTGCCGCGGCTACAGCGGCTATCGCCGCAAGGTGTCTTTGGTTGGTAAAGAACACAAAATCCGGACGTTCCCTTTCCAATGTATTGCGCAGGTTTCGATAGTGCAAGGTTTTGCGCTCGGTTGTGTACAGTCTGGCTGTTAGCCTGCGAGCACCCGTTGTTGAATTTGAAAATATACTTATCAATCTAGCGGCGGCGTTCTTTGCAAATGAGCTTAGATTGCGGGACTTGAGGGCAAAGAAATAGTTTTCATAAATATCATCACCGTCAAGAATCTTGTTCATGTTTATCTCGACTCGGTTCTTGGCAATTTTCAAGGGTTGCGAAAAAGGATGCGTTGGATTGTGGTCAAATCGAATCTCTCGATGACCTTCTGCGGAAAAATCATGAGGTGTGGCGTTCCAAAAAGTAACCTCGATGTCCTTTGTCCTTGCAATAGTGGGAAAATCGGTGTAAACAAAATTTCGAAGACTGACACCATCAAGAACTACGACAAATACTTTTGTGGTTTTCTTCATCTCTTTATTTAAATGTTGTCGCAAAATTCACCCATTGCCAAATGTGAAAAGAGGATTGGTTGTCACCATCAATGTACTTCTGCCATTCTGCGCGAAGCACTTCAATATCAAACCAATCTGATTGTGGGCCGTTTTCAATATTGTCCAGACATTCTTCCACAAATTCTTTCAATTCGCCGCCAAGCCATTCTCTTTGTGGCGTTTGTAGCGCGCGCTTCTCCGATTTCACAATCTGGTTGCTGGAATATTCCTTGCCGATGTCGCGCAGCATCCACTTGGTGAAACCCTTGTTGATTTTTCGGTCCACCGATTGTGCGAACGCAAACTCAACAAGTCGATAGTCCAGAAAAGGTTCACGAAGTTCGGTGGAAAACGCCATCGAAATCCGATCGCAAAACCTGAGAGCGCGGGGAATTTTGGTGTAAAAAAGGTCTCTATACTGCAGATTTTGAAGCTTGTTGTCAAATGGCATCGGATATTCGGGCTTAACGGCGAGCGCCCGAAATGCATCCGAAAGAACATTCTTGCGATAGGGTGAAGATCCAACCCCTTGGATCAGCGCTTCCGACCCGTCAGCATAATAATCATACCCGGCCCATTGTTCGTCCATTCCCTGTCCATCAAGCAGTACTCTAGTATTGTTCTTGGCGGCAGCCTCAAAAATCTTGGCATAGGCCAATGTTGGGATCCCACCGAAGGGTTCGTCTTGTGCCTTGGCAATAAAATTCGCAAAGTTCGGGACTTCATCTGCCGAAAAAAGGACGCTGTGCAGGTCGACATTGCAATTTTGAACCATCGAACTTACTTTGTCGAGCTCGTCATAATTGGCGTCGCCGGTGTAAAATGTATAAGCATCAACGTCACCGCGGCCTTTGGAAAAATCATTTACCAACCCCAACAAAATCGCCGAATCAAGTCCCCCGCTTATATTGATGCCCACGGTAACGTCGGCGCGGAACCGCAGCGAGACAGCATCATGCAAAAGAACGCGATATTTTTGTTTGGCATCGGCATAATCAAGGCAGTCGACTTCGGCGACAGCCTTCTCAAAATCGTACCATTTTTCGATCTTTAGGTTTTCGCCATCATGCTCTAGATAATGTCCACCGGGCAGCCGAAGAATATTTTCCCAGAAAGTTTCGTTTGGCATTCCATAGCTTCCGTGCACAAAATAATTGGCCCACAATGCTTGGTTTGGAGATTGTGGAATTCCGGCCTCGTGCAATGCCTTTATTTCACTTGAGAACATAAATCTCTCGTTATCCATCCAATAGTGAAACGGCTTTATTCCAAATCTATCTCGCGCGGCAAAAAGTTTTTGTTCCAAGTTGTCCCATATTGCAAAAGCGAACATACCATTGAGCTTGTCCAGACATTTCTTTCCCCATACGATGTATGCAGCCAAAAGAACTTCGGTGTCGCCGGAAGTTTTAAAATCGTAAAGTTTCTGCAATGATTCGCGAAGCTCGATGTAATTATATATTTCTCCATTGAAAATCAACGCAAACCTTTGGGAGTCATTATAAAAGGGCTGATTGGATTCCGTAGATAGATCGATAATTGAAAGCCTGTTGTGACCGAGGGCAATATTGTCGTCAAAAAAAGTGCCCGTAAAATCCGGACCACGATGCTTTTGGGACTTGAGCATGGCGTGCATTTCACTTTTGGTGTATTTTCCAACGATTCCCGCGATTCCACACATTATGCTAATCTTTTTGACATTTCCTCCGCCTTTTCCCAATCATTCATCGTATCAATGTTAACGTACAGATTTGATGGTCCTTCGATGAATCCTATCGAATTTCCATAAAGTGAATTCTGTTCTATAACAACATTTGTCTTTGTGAGGTAGATCGAACCATCGCGGAAAAAAGCGCGCGGAAGATCCTGGCGTCGCGTGATGATTTTTTCCTCGCCCGTGGCTATTTTCAAAAACCCATCTGCATTTTCCTCAAAAGTCCAATGCGGATTCAGCTCATCGGGAACTTGCTGCACCGAGAACAAAGAATCTGTTCCCTCGTCTATGAATTTCTGAATTGCTCTTTCCAAAAATTCGATTGTTCTGAAAGGACTTGTGGGTTGCAAAATACAGACGGCATCAAAGTGAATGTTTTGCGCAATGTAGAATTCGATCATGTGCCGAACAGCGTCGATTGTAGGGCTTTTGTCGGTCGCCAAAGATTCTGGCCGCCTGTATGGAATCTCCACGGCCGCTTTTCTGGCCTCGTCAATAATCTGGTCATCGTCGGACGAGAGCACGACCTTGTCGATATATCTGCACCTGAGGGCGATTTCCGACGTATAGCAGAGCAGAGGCTTGCCGTTGAGCAGCTTTATGTTTTTG
>JBBSUW010000030.1:0-26287 GCA_038234025.1 Flavobacteriales bacterium | reverse complement strand
CGATTTTAAAATTTATGCAAAAATAAATTTATTAGACTATAAGTCAAGTTAAAAAGCATTTATTTTGGTCGCAACCAGAAATTGACTCGTTGGAGTCTGAAATTCAGAACTGTAGAGAATTTATATTACTAATTTTCTTTCTTTGCAGGAATCCACTTTATCTCGTTGGCATCCAAATCCTGAGAAAGCTTTCGCGAAAGCACGAAAAGATAGTCAGAGAGTCGGTTGAGATATTTTAGGACCATTGGATCCACGGGCTCGTTGTGGTCAAGATGAACGGCCAGTCTCTCCGCGCGTCGACAAACACATCTTGCTATATGACAGTAGGAAACTGTGGTATGGCCGCCCGGAAGCAAAAAATGCGTCATTTGCGGAAGTGATTTCTCCATATCATCAATCGCGGTTTCAAGTTTGGCGATTTCGGCTTCGTCGATGCGATTTATGTTCAATCGTGGCTTTCCGTTCTTCAAAATATCCTTCTCTGGTGGCGTTGCCAAAATCGCTCCTATTATAAAAAGCTTGTCCTGGATCTCCAACAGCATCTCAACATCTGATTGCGAGATTTTTTGATCTCGAATCAAACCGATGTGCGAATTGAGTTCATCTACAGTGCCATAGCTCTCGATCCTGATATGGTCTTTTGGCACTCGCGTTCCGCCAAAAAGCGCGGTCGTGCCCGCATCGCCTGTTTTTGTATAAACTTTCATTTGTGAATTACATTTAGGGTGTCGCTTTCGATCACGCCGTCGCGGAGCCTGATGATTCTGTGTGCATATTCGGCGATTTCTTCCTCATGCGTTACCAGAATCACCGTGTTCCCATTTTTATGGATTTCATTGAAGAGCGCCATAATTTCCAGTGAGGTCTTGGAATCGAGGTTTCCGGTCGGTTCATCCGCGAGAATTATGGAAGGACTGTTGACCAAAGCCCGTGCAACAGCCACCCTTTGCCTTTGCCCGCCAGAAAGCTGGTTCGGCTGGTGGTCCATTCTATCGCCAAGCTTCACTTGTTGAAGAACTTCTGTCGCCCTGGCCTTTCTTTCAGATTTGGTATAGCCGGCGTAAACCATTGGCAGAGCCACATTGTCAAGCGCCGTGGTTCTGGGCAAAAGGTTGAAGGTCTGGAACACAAAGCCGATTTCCTTGTTTCTGATTTCTGCCAAATCATCATCTGTCATTTTGCTCACATCCTTTCCATTCAATATATACGAGCCCGACGTTGGCGTATCAAGACAGCCCAAAAGGTTCATCAAGGTTGATTTTCCAGATCCCGATGGTCCCATTAATGCAACGTATTCGCCCTTTTTAACCTGAAGATCTATTCCCTTGAGGACATAAACGATTTCGTTGCCCAAGACAAAGTCCCTTTTGATGTTTTTGATGTCGATAAGATTGTGCATTATGGTAAAATTGGTTCGCAAAAGTATGAATAATGATACGGTTAATTTGATTTGGGAC
Organism: Flavobacteriales bacterium; assembly: GCA_038234025.1. Lineage (GTDB taxonomy): Bacteria > Bacteroidota > Bacteroidia > Flavobacteriales > Flavobacteriaceae > Flavobacterium. The sequence goes on along the minus strand of JBBSUW010000030.1, from coordinate 24,830 downwards.
TCAGCATTAGTAATCAAGTTGCTTTTTCAACGACCAATCGTTTACACTTTATCTATAAATCTTACAACATCTTAATATGAGTTAGGTTAATTGTTAAAATACATATACTTTTACCGCTGAAATCTAATCAAAATTAAACCCATCATTATGAAAACAAGAATTATTACAACAGGTCTTGCAGTAGCTGCGCTAAGTTTTACTGGTTGCAAAAGCGAGTCTGAGAAACAAGCAGAAAAAACTGTTGACCGTTATGAAATCTATGTGGATTCTGTAACCGCTGTAACATCTACCGATGCTCGCCAGAACTGGCAAAGTTTCGAGGCTGGTTACCAACAAAGAACCGAGGAAGCAGAAGCTGCAATGGCAAATCTTTCAGACAAGACAAAAGCCGAAGAGCGTCTGGCTGCATCCAAAGCCAAATATGCCGAGTACAAAATGAAGGTTGAGGAAGAAGCTAAGGCTGATATGGCAGCAAACGCCAACAACTATAAAATGAAATTGAGAACATCACTTTTTGGTGATGGAAAAGTGGGTGAGGATATGAGTTTTGCGTGGGTGAACAAGGACAATATCCACGAAGTATTCCAGCAGTTCGTTCATACGGCGGAAAACAACAAAGATGCCTACACTCGTGAGGATTGGGATGAGATCAAAGTAATGTGGGAAGCTCTTAATGACCGTAAGAACACGGTTGAAAAGGAAGGTTTGTCATCGTCCGACAATATGAAGATCGCAGGTTTGAAAATCAAATTTGCCCCTATGTTGAAAGTTAACCGAATCGGCCAAAAAATTAAGGAAAAAGGTCAATAAAATATTTTTGAGAATCCAATTATTATTAAAAGTTAGAACGGCGACCAAATTGGTCGCCGTTTTTGTTTCAACATACTCAAGACTTATCTGGATTGTCCTATGCACGAATCGTAAAATGTTCTTTGGCTTGTTCCATCCTAAAGAAAACGAGTCCCCATTGATAGGTATCGACCGTGACGCGAACTTCCGGCCATGATTTTATTTCGATCCAAGCCTTGTCCATTTCTTCTGACCAATGAATATCGTCAAAAATCCAGACGGAACCATTGTGAGCCGTTGCCAATAAAGCTTTTGCATAAGCGATTGTCGGCCGATAACGGTGATTGCCATCAAAATAGACCATATCGAATTTTTGGTTTTCTTGAAGATTTTGGAAATACTGTTCGAATGGCAAAACCAACATTTCAATATTCTTAAACTGGAATTTCTTAAAGAATTCTACTGCGATTGCTGCCGTTTCCGGGCAACCTTCAATGCTTATTATTTTTGAATATGGTTTTCCCAAGGCCATAGCGGCCGTTGCGAGACCAAGTGAAGTTCCAAGTTCCAAAATTGCTGTTGGCTGAAAATACTTCACCAAGCGCAACAGCAGTCTTGCGCGCTTTCGCGAAATGCCAGCGTTTGCGGCAATCCTTGCAACCTGTCTTTTGTTGCTCCTGAAAACCTTGGATCCAGCGCCAAAATCGGTGACCTCAATAAATCTCTTGTCCGATTGTAAACCTGAAATATATTTGCGAAGGGTTTTGTACTCAGAAAAATCTTTTCGATCATAAAAACATTTCGTCACCAGATCGAACACAAAAGGCGAGTGGACGCCGTGCTCATTAGTCGAGGCAAAAAGAAATTTCATATAGGCAAGAAAACGGTTCATCGCTACGAAAGTTCTGCCTTGCTGCTAAGCTCGAACCAGCGTTCCTCGTGCCTGTCGAGCGTGTCGATTATCTTTTGAAGCTCCTTCGACTTCTCGTTTATTTGGTCGCCGTCCAATGTAGCGGTCGCAAAAATCTTCTCGATTTCCTCCTTTTCAAATTGGAGGTCTTTCATCTGACGCTCGATTTTCTGGAGTTCTTTTTGCTCGCTGCCTGATAGCGCGGATTCAACCTTATTGTCCTTTCTCGTATCTCGATTTTGGCTCACGCTGCCAAGTTCCTTTACGGGTTCTGCACTGTTTTCATACGCCCGAAAGTCTGAATAGTTTCCCGGAAAATCCTCCACAACACCATCGCCCCTAAAAACAAATAAGTGATCGACGATCTTGTCCATAAAATACCTATCATGCGAGACCACAACCAAACAGCCTGGAAAATCGAGCAGGAAACTTTCGAGAACGTTCAATGTGACAATGTCAAGGTCGTTGGTCGGTTCATCGAGAATCAAAAAGTTCGGGTTCTGTATCAAAACCGTACAGAGATAAAGCCTTTTCAATTCGCCGCCCGAAAGTTTTTCGACAAAATCGTGCTGCTTTTTCCGGTCGAACAAAAACCTTTCTAACAGTTGTCCCGCGCTGATCGTTCTGCCCTTCATCAATGGAATGTAATCGCCGTATTCTCGAATCACCTCGATCACTTTTTGCCCGGGTTTTGGGTTGATGCCGCTCTGCGTATAATATCCGATCTTGATGGTTTCGCCGGTGATCACTTTCCCCGAATCTGGGGCGATCGTACCGGTCAAAAGGTTGAGGAATGTCGATTTTCCAGTGCCGTTTTTCCCGATAATTCCAACGCGCTCCGACCGTTGAAAATCGTATTCAAATTTGTCCAGAATCACGCGCTCCTTGAATTTCTTGCTCAACTTGTGCATCTCGATCACCTTGCTGCCGAGCCTTTCCATATTGATCTCGAGTTCCACAACATTTTCTCTTCTACGGCTTTGCGCTTTTTCCTTGATGACATAAAAATCATCTTGCCGCGATTTTGACTTCGTGGTTCGCGCTTTTGGTTGGCGGCGCATCCAGTCGAGTTCCTTTACAAAAAGGTTCTGCGCCTTGTCCACGCTCGCGTTTTCAGAAGCGATACGTTGGTCTTTTTTCTCGAGATAATAAGAATAGTTTCCTTTGTACTGATAGAGTTTTCCGTTGTCGAGCTCTATGATTTCGTTGCAAACGCGCTCCAAGAAAAATCGATCGTGCGTCACCATAAAAAGCGTGATGTTCTCCTTGGCAAAATATTCTTCGAGCCATTCGATCATTTCAAGATCAAGGTGGTTGGTCGGTTCATCGAGGATCAAAAGGTCGGGCTTGCTCAGCAATATTATCGCCAAGGCCAAACGTTTTTTCTGTCCGCCCGAAAGATTTTTGACCACCAATGAAAGGTCTTCAAGCTTTAATTTAAAAAGTATCTGCGTGTATTGTGTCTCAAAATCCCAAGCATTGTGAAGGTCCATTTTGTCAAAAGCCGATTGATAAGCATCGGCATCTTCTGGATTTTCCAAGGCTTTTTCGTAGTCCGAAATCACCTTCAGGATTTCACCACCGCTCTCAAAGATATTCTGCTCTATCGTCAAATCGTCGTGAAGACGCGGCACTTGCGACAAAAACTCCATTTTGATGTCCTTTCTGATCACCACATTTCCGGTATCGGGTTCGTCAATTCCCGTTATCATGTTCATAATCGTGGTTTTTCCCGAGCCATTCTTGGCGATAAATGCGATTTTCTGGTCCTTGTTTATGCCAAAAGAAATGTTCTCGAACAACGTGCGTTCGCCGTAGGATTTTGATATATTTTCGACCGATAGATAGTTCACGCTGATTTTTTTTTGCAAAAGTACGTTTTTATAAAGCTTGAAATTTCAGCGAAAGCTTGCGTTTAAAACATTTCACAATTCAGATTATATTTGTCCAATGGAGCTTTCGGTGATTATTCTCAACTACAATGTGCGCTATTTTCTGGAGCTATGTTTGCACAGCGTCGGTGCGGCAACAAAAGATATTCAAGCTGAAATAATCGTGATTGACAACGCATCTTCGGACGAAAGTTGTGCAATGGTTCGAGAGATTTTCCCACAAATAAAACTTATCGCCAACGCTGAGAATCTTGGTTTCCCCAAAGGCAATAATATAGGAGCGGAGATCGCGACCGGGAAATACCTTTGCATCCTTAATCCGGACACCGTCATTGCCGAAGATTGTTTTACAAAATTGCTCGCTTTCGCGAAAAAAACCCATAATCTCGGAATCATCGGGCCGAAACTCATTGATGGAAGCGGAAAATATTTGCCAGAAAGCAAACGCGGAGTGCCAATGCCTTTTGCCGCGCTTTGGAAAATTTCAGGTTTAAACCAATTGCATTCAGGTTTAAATAATTATTACGCGTCGCATTTGGAAAATTTTCAAACCGGAAAAGTTGACATTCTCGTCGGCGCTTTTATGTTTATGGAACGCGAACTTTATTTGAAGCACAAGGGTTTTGACGAAGATTGTTTTATGTATTCAGATGATATCGATCTTTCGTATCGCGTTCTAGAATCTGGACTCTCGAACTATTATTTTCCGGAAACCACGGTGATACATTTTAAAGGAGAAAGCACGGTGCGCGATGCAAAATACATGGAGCGTTTCCGCGATGCGATGCATTACTTTTATAAAAAGCATTTCAAGGTTCCGATATTTTTCGATGCGTTTATGAATGTTGGGACGTTTTTGTTTTCACAAAAGAAAATTGCTGACGCCAAAATTGTTTCGCATAAAATCTCAAAATATTTTTTGGTTTCGGATGATGAAAATTTGCTTGGCAGACTTCAAAATTCGCTTCACGCGGATGTTTCACGAATCTCAAAATCCGAATTGAACAAATCATTGGAGGAGAATATGGATTTTGTCCAAATCATTTTCGATTCAAAATATTTGCCTTTCGGCGAAATTATAATCTGGATGGAAAATTTGGGGTCCAGTCGAGCAACTTTCAGGATAGTCGCAGGAAAAAATAGATTCGTGATCGGCAGCGACAGCAGCAACGGTCGGGGCGAAGCTTACGAAATTTAGCATTTAAGCGGTTGACTACAACGATTTTTTGCTCAGCAATGCCAAAAAAAAGAATTAATTTCGCAGAATAATTCTGCACAAAAAAACAGGTTTCATAATATGGCAAGATTTGAATTGAAACTTCCAAAAATGGGAGAAAGCGTGGCCGAAGCTACCATTACGAATTGGCTCAAAAACGTTGGCGACAAAATCGAAGCTGATGAAGCAGTCCTGGAAATCGCGACTGACAAAGTTGACAGCGAAGTCCCGTCTGAAGTGACCGGAATTCTCGTTGAGCAACTTTTTGGCAAGGACGAGTTGGTGCAAGTTGGCCAGACCTTGGCGATTATTGAAACCGATGTTGACGTGGCAAATGCGCCTCAAGCACAAGCCGCGCCGCCAAATGTTGAGGAAGTAATCGAAGCAATATCGCAACCCGAAGTTGTTGAAGCCATCACGCAACAATTTGAAAACGCAAAACAATATACTTCCGCACCATCGGCAACTCGTGAGGAAATGAAGAATTCTGATAAGTTTTTTTCGCCATTGGTTCGAAATATTGCCAAAGAAGAAGGCATTTCGATCACAGAGCTCGAAGGCATAAACGGAACCGGCGCCGAAGGTCGGGTGACCAAAACCGACATACTGAATTTCTTGGAAAATCGCCAAGCGCCGCAACAACAGCAGGCAAATCCTGAACCAGCGCAACAGTCGCAGACAGAACAACCAAAACCGCAAGCGCAAGAACAGGCAAAATCATCACCGCAAACATCTCAAATTGTCGCTCCGCAAAAACCCGCACCGGTTTCGGTGAACGGCCAGGATGAGATCATCGAAATGGACCGAATGCGGAAGCTGATTTCTGGCTATATGGTTCAGTCATTGCAAACCTCGGCGCACGTTCAGTCGTTCATCGAAGTTGACGTTACCGAAATTTGGGATTGGCGGGAAAAGCATAAAAACGCATTTGAAAAGAGAGAAGGCGAGAAGCTGACCTTCACACCAATATTTATGGAAATCGTGGCGCGCGCGCTCAAGGATTTTCCGATGATGAACATTGCCGTAGATGGCGATTACATCATCAAAAAGAAGAACATAAACCTCGGCATGGCGGCGGCGCTTCCAAACGGAAACCTGATTGTTCCGGTCATCAAGAATGCCGACCAGCTTAACCTTCTGGGAATGGCAAAAGCGGTGAACGACCTTGGAAACCGCGCAAAAATGGGCAAACTCAAACCCGACGATACTTCGGGCGGAACTTATACCGTAACGAATGTTGGTACTTTCGGCAGTGTTTTTGGCACACCCATCATCAATCAGCCACAAGTCGGGATTTTGGCCTTGGGCGCGATCAGAAAAGTTCCCGCGGTCGTAGAAACCGAGGACGGCGACTTTATCGGCATCCGCAAAAAAATGTTCCTGTCGCACAGCTATGACCACCGCGTTGTGGACGGCGCGCTCGGCGGAAGTTTTGTAAAGCGCGTTGCAGAATATATGGAGGCTTTTGATCCGAACAAAACATTTTAAGATTTGGAAACCCTTCATAATGAAGGGTTTTTTATTAAAATTCAATTGATTACGCTTTCGTTTTGAAGCCTTATCTTTGTCATTCAACACAAATCAATGGAACTCAAACTCACTAAACCAATCTGTTTTTTCGACCTCGAAACCACGGGCGTGGACATTTGCAAGGACAGAATTGTCGAAATCTCGATACTCAAAATCTTCCCCAACGGCAACAAGGAAAGCAAGACTTGGCTCGTGAATCCGCAAATGCCGATTCCAGCCGAAACGACCGCGATCCATCATATAAGCGATGAAAAAGTTGCCAACGAGCCGACTTTTGCACAGCTTTCCCGGACCATTTATGACATGATCAAGGATTCGGACCTTGGCGGCTACAATTCAGACCGTTTTGACATTCCGCTGCTCGTGGAAGAACTGCTTCGCGCGGGCATCGATTTTGATATGAAGAACCGCGTTTCGGTTGATGTCCAGACCATTTTCCACAAAAAAGAAGAACGAACATTGAGCGCGGCGTATAAGTTTTACTGCGATAAAAGCCTTGAGAACGCTCATTCGGCGGAGTCTGACACCAACGCGACGTACGAAATACTGAAAGGACAGCTCGACAGATATGACGACCTCGATAACGATATGAAATCGCTTTCGGAATTCACGACCAGAAAAAAATGCGCTGACTTTGCTGGGTTTATTACTTTTGACGAAAATGATGAAGAATGCTTTTCGTTCGGAAAACACAAAGGCGTAAAGGTTTTGGAAGTTCTGGACAACGAACCGGGATATTTCGGTTGGATTCAAAATGCCGATTTCCCGCTTTATACAAAGAAAATCCTCACAGCGATCAAGCTTCGACGATTGAACACCAAATCGCATTGAGATTTTTTAAAACTTCCCGTGAATGAAAATCATTTGCATTGGCAGAAACTATGTCGACCATATTTCGGAGCTTCAAAATGAACGTCCCGATGCGCCCGTTATTTTTTTGAAACCAGACACGGCGGTGCTTCACAGCGAAAATGATTTTTATATCCCAGACTTTTCCAATGATGTTCATCATGAAGTTGAGGTCTTGGTAAAAATCTCAAAAACAGGAAAACACATCGACGAGAAGTTTGCTCATAAATATTATGAGGAAATTGGGCTTGGCATCGATTTTACGGCGAGAGACGTTCAAAAAACATTGAAAGAAAAAGGTTTGCCGTGGGAAATAGCAAAGGGATTTGACGGTTCAGCGGTAATAGGCAGCTTTATGTCGAAAAAAGTTTTTAGTTCGATTGAAAGTCTTAATTTTGAAATGCAAAAAAACAAGATTTCCGTCCAGCGAGGCAACACAAATCAGATGATTTGGAATTTTGATGCCATTATTTCGTACGTCTCGCGATATTTCACGCTCAAGATAGGAGACGTGATCTTTACCGGAACGCCGAGCGGAGTGGCTTCGGTAAGACCAGGAGATGTGCTCGAGGGATTTTTGGAACAAAAAAAACTATTTACAACCACAGTAAAGTAATGGCCTTAAACTACAACCTCGCCAAAGTGTACGCACTTTCGGACAACGATCCTGAATTCGTGATGCAGATCATCACGCTATTTGTCACTGAAGTGCCGCAAGATATGGCGCAGATCAAAAGCGGCATCAAAGCAAAAGATCATAAGCAGGCGTATGCCTATGCGCACAAAATTAAACCAACACTCGACCTTTTGGGGATGACGATGGCGTTTGAACAAATTCTTCAAGTGGAAGCTTGGACCAAAGCTGAGGGAAAACGCAAGGAAATCAATGACACTTTTGAAAGCATTGAGGACCAAGTTGATAAGGCCATAAAGGAAATCAGGAAAGATTTCGATATCTAGTTAAAAATCGTCCACTAATTTCGCTGCACCTTTGCAGAAAAAAACATGACAGCAGCCATTCTTACCATTGGCGACGAGATTCTCATTGGACAAATCGTTGATACGAACTCAGGATTTATAGCCAAGTCGCTTGATGCAATTGGTATTGAAATCTCAACAATGGTCTCGATAGCCGATGATAAATCGGCAATTTTAAAAGCATTTGAAAATCTTCAGGATAGGGTTGACCTAGTTATTATTACAGGCGGACTTGGTCCAACGAAGGACGATATTACCAAGAAAACCTTTTGCGATTATTTCGATGACAATCTGGTTGTAGATCAAAAAGTCCTTGATCACGTAACTTATCTGATCGAGAAAGTTTACCAACGACCGATTTCCCAAATCAATAAAGATCAGGCGCTTGTGCCTTCAAAATGCACCGTACTTTTTAATAGCAACGGCACCGCACCGGGAATGTGGATCAAGAAAAGCGGCACCGTTTTTATTTCACTGCCCGGCGTTCCATATGAAATGAAAGGAATTTTGACGGATCTCATTGTTCCGAAACTCGTTGCAGAATTCCATCGCGATCACATCGTTCACAAAACGATAATGACCTACGGCGTTGGCGAGAGTTTGCTGGCAGAACAAATAGAAGATTGGGAAAACAATCTTGGCGAGATCAAGCTGGCTTATCTGCCAAGTCCTGGAAGAGTAAGGCTTCGCTTGTCTGCGCGCGGAAAAGATTTGGATAAAATAAATGCAAATATTGCGGAGAAAGTTTTGGAGCTTCAAGGTATTTTGGGAAACGTGATAGTGGGTTTTGACGAGGGCGAAAGTCTGGAGTTCCAAGTGGGGAAGTTGCTTGTCGGCAAAGGTTTCTCGCTATCCACCGCGGAAAGTTGCACGGGCGGAAAAATCGCGCAAATGCTGACAGATAGAGCAGGAGCAAGCCAATTTTTCAAAGGTTCGATCGTGGCCTATAACGAAAAAGCGAAAATTGACTTGCTTTCTGTTCTGCCGCAAACCATCGAAACATTTTCTGTGGTGAGCGCAAAAGTTGCGGAAGAAATGGCAATGAATGTTGCCCAACTTTTGGGTTCGGATTACGCGATCGCAACAACGGGAAATGCGGGACCGACCAAGGACGTAACACACCAGGACATTGGCGTGGCATTCATTGCCATAAAAACGCCCACGGATATAATAGTTGAGCGCTTTGATTTTGGGCAACCACGGGAAAAATTCCTGCTTCGCGCGGCGAACAAATCGCTGGAAATGCTGCGCAAAGAAATTTTGAAAAATGACGAACAATAATTTTGCCGTAAGGTTTATTTTCATTTTCTTTGCACCCACATTTTGAATAACGAATAAATCAAGCACAATGTCAAGAGTTTGCGAACTTACAGGGAAAAGAGCGATGGTTGGGAACAAGGTTTCCCACGCGATGAACAAGTCGAAGAGAAAGTTTAACGTGAACCTGATCAAAAAACGTTTTTACCTTGCAGAGGAAGACAGATGGGTAACTCTTCGTGTTGCAGCTTCAACAATAAAGACCATTAACAGCAAAGGACTTATGGCTGTGCTCAAAAAAGCACAAACGCAGGGCTTCATTAAATAATTCGAGAGAAATAGTAATAAAATGGCTAAGAAAGGCAATAGAATCCAGGTAATCTTGGAATGTACAGAGCACAAAGGCACGGGAATGGCCGGAACGTCCCGCTACATCACGACCAAGAACAAGAAAAACACTCCGGATCGTCTTGAAATCAAGAAGTTCAACCCGATCCTTAAAAAAGTAACCGTTCACAAAGAAATAAAATAAGCCATGGCAAAGAAAACCGTTGCAACCCTGCAAACCTCTTCAAAGAGATTGTCAAAAGCGATCAAAATGGTAAGATCGCCAAAGACTGGCGCTTACGTTTTTGTTGAAAGCATCATGGCGCCCGAAATGGTCGATGAGTTTTTGAAAAAAAAGTAATGCACCTCAAACAACAAGCACCAAAGCTACTTTCGAAAGAAGTAGCTTTTTATTTTTAAATTTGCCCTTTAATTCATTTTCTACAAACTCGATATGGGATTTTTCAAGAAAATATTTTCCACGGAAAAAAAAGAATCGCTGGACAAAGGTCTCGAAAAATCCAAGACAAGCTTTTTTAGCAAGCTGACCAAAGTTGTTGCCGGTAAATCCAAGGTAGATGACGAAGTGCTCGATAATCTTGAAGAAGTGCTTGTGGCCTCAGATGTTGGCGTAGACACCACGCTCAAGATCATCGAAAGGATTGAAAAGCGCGTCGCCGAGGACAAATACGTTGGCACGGACGAGCTAAATGGTATCCTTCGCGAGGAGATTGCCGCACTTCTTTCTGAAACCAACAGCGGTGAGGGTGAAAAGTTCGAGATTCCAAAAAACATTAAACCTTATGTAATTATGGTTGTGGGCGTCAACGGTGTGGGAAAAACCACTACGATTGGCAAACTCGCCAACCAATTCAAAAAATCGGGACTTAAGGTGGTTCTTGGTGCTGGCGACACTTTTCGCGCTGCGGCGATCGATCAGCTGCAGATTTGGGCCGACCGTGTTGGCGTTCCGATCGTTAAACAGCAAATGGGCAGCGATCCAGCTTCGGTGGCGTTCGATACTTTGGAAAGTGCCTTGAAACAGAATGCGGACGTTGTGATTATCGATACCGCGGGACGTCTTCACAACAAGGTAAACTTGATGAACGAGCTTACAAAAATAAAGCGCGTGATGCTGAAAGTAATTCCAGATGCACCACACGAGGTTTTGCTTGTCCTTGATGGCTCAACAGGGCAGAACGCTTTTGAACAGGCAAAGCAGTTTACCGCAGCAACAGAGGTAACAGCGCTTGCCGTTACCAAACTTGATGGAACCGCCAAAGGTGGCGTTGTCATCGGCATTTCGGACCAGTTCAAGATTCCGGTAAAGTATATTGGCGTGGGCGAATCTATCGATGATCTTCAGGTTTTCAACAAATATGAGTTCGTGGACTCTTTCTTCAAATAACAATTTGCCAAAAACGTTTTCCAATTTTAGGGAACAAGCGCGGTAATTTTTTGCCAGAGCACATTGTCAAAATCCGACACCGCAAAGTTTGAGCCATCGGCGGCTTCTCCCATTCTTACAATAACCAAATTTCTAGAAGGAACAACGTAGATTTTCTGGTCGTTCTTTCCCAATGCCATAAACATATCATTTGGTCCTGAGGGAATTATGCTTCCGCTAAATTCCATTTGGGTAGCTGGCAAATGGTAGCTCGATTTTCCGTTGAGCCACCAAAGATAGCCGTACGAAAGGTTTATCTGCTGTGAGGTGAGCAAAGACTCGACAGCATTTTGATTCCAGCCCAAACTTGCCATGGTGTTCGTTTCCCACATATTTCCGGTAGGTGCTGGAAAGTACATTTGCGGAGGATATGGATTGGTATGTGATTTATATGGATAGGCAGAAGAGCATCCAAAAATCATGGTTATAGCGATGGCGAGAAGCGAATCTGTTTTCATAATACGAATTTATGGACATTGCTACGATACGCAAAACCCGATTTGGTTTAACGGAGAACGATTATTTCTTTTAACATTGATTAAGCATCAAAATGACGTTACTTTTGTCAGATGCAAATCCATTTTCCCAATGAACATAAAAAATTGCTATTACCTGCTTTTAATTTTCGCGTTGAGTTCGTGTTCCGAGAATCCGTCCGAACACATCGAGAAGATAAATGGATATTGGGAAATCGAACACGTGCAAATGGCAGATGGTTCCAAAAAAGAGTACAATTATTCCGAGCAGTACGACTATTATGATATAGATGGAAAGACCGGCATACGCAAAAAAGTGACGCCACTGCTCAACGGCAAGTATCTTTCTACCGATGTTGCAGAAAATGTAAAGCTCGTTATTGATAAAAAGAAGCTCTATATGGAGTTCTCTACTTTCTATACAAAATGGAAAGAAGAAGTCGTCAAGCTTAATGACAATAAACTTGAAATCAAGAATACTGAGGGAAACACGTTTTTTTACAAAAGGCCAAAACCATTCAAAATCGAATAAATGGCCAAACGAACAAGTAATGAGAGCAACGTCGGCGATGTGCTCAAACACATTATCGAGAACAATCGGCTTCAACCTGGAATCGATCAGGTAGATGTTCGCGCCGCTTGGAAGAATTTGATGGGAAATGGTGTAAACAACTACACAAGAAACATTGCCCTCAAAAACGCAACGCTTTATGTAGAGCTAACTTCATCTGTATTGCGAGAGGAACTTTCTTACGGGAAAACAAAAATAATTAAGATGATAAACGACGATTTGGGTCGGGAAGTAGTCAGTGAAATAATTTTGAGATAATGGACAATGTTGTAAACACGGAGGTTCACAACGCATTTGAGGTTATCAAAAACGGTGGCGTAATCCTATATCCAACAGATACTGTCTGGGGAATTGGCTGTGATGCGTCAAATGCTGAGGCTGTTGCCAAAATTCTTGCACTAAAGCATCGGGAAGCTGCCAAAAGCATGATCGTGCTCGTGAACGGCGATCGAATGATTCACCAACTTTTCAGCAAGGTGCCGGACGTGGCTTGGGAAATCATTGAACACTCAGAAAAACCTACGACTTTGGTGCTTGACAATCCACGGAACGTGGCTGCAAACCTTATAGCGGCAGATAATTCTTTGGGGATGAGAATCGTGGCCGAACCATTTTGTTTCAAGCTTATGGAAAGGATGAAAAAACCATTGGTCTCGACCTCGGCAAATATTTCCGGACAGCCAACACCGCTAAAATTCGCAGATATCGACGTCTCTATTTTGGCAAAAGTGGATTATGTGGTAAATTTGAATCGCGATCGAATCAGTGTTCGTTCATCTGCAATCATCAAGCTTACACATGACTCGCAAGTAAAAATAATCAGAAAGTAAACATCTTGATTAAAGTGTTCATTAAATTGAAATAGAGTTGGTTAAAAATTTCCGAGAAGCACTTTCAAATCCTATTTTCGAGATAATCCAAAGCGCCGCCGAAAGTTTGGGCGTTGAAGCCTATGTGATCGGAGGTTTTGTGCGCGATCATATTTTGGAGCGCGGCAATCGTCAGGACATCGACATTGTTTGCGTGGGAAGCGGTATCGATTTAGCGAACAATGTGGCAAATGCACTTCCCAAACGACCTAAAGTTCAGATTTTTAAAACATACGGCACGGCAATGCTCAAGTACAAAGGGGTTGATGTAGAGTTTGTTGGCGCCAGAAAAGAATCCTACACAATCGACAGCCGAAATCCCACCGTTGAAATGGGAACACTTGACGACGATCAGAAACGCCGCGACTTTACCATCAATGCGATGGCTTTTTCGCTCAATAAATCCACTTATGGTGACCTGATCGATCCATTTGGCGGTATAGATGATTTGTCGAGCCGAACAATCAAAACCCCGCTCGATCCCGAAGTTACGTACAACGATGATCCGCTAAGAATGCTTCGCGCGGTGAGATTTGCGTCCCAGCTGAATTTCAGGATCAACCGTGTTTCGATTGACGCGATAACCGCACTTCATGACAGACTCAAAATAATTGCGCGCGAACGTGTGGCAGATGAACTTAACAAAATAATCCTTTCTGAAAAACCATCCACGGGTTTTATCACGCTATACAAGTCAGGTATTCTTGAGGACATTTTGCCCGAACTGACCGTTCTCAACAATGTGGAGGAAATAGAAGGACAATCGCACAAGAACAATTTTTATCACACTTTGGAGGTCTTGGACAACCTTGCGTTGAAGTCCGACAATCTTTGGCTTCGCTGGGCTTCGCTGCTGCACGATATTGGAAAGGCGCCAACCAAGAAATTCTTGAAAAAGCAAGGTTGGACATTTCACGGCCACGAGTACAAAGGCAGTAAAATGGTGAAAACGGTGTTCGAAAGGCTTCATTTGCCCACCACGACTGTGCTGATGTACGTGCAAAAACTGGTGATGATGAGCTCTAGACCGATAATATTGGCGGAGGAAGTGACCGATTCTGCGGTAAGACGATTGATTTTTGACGCTGGAGAAGATGTTGAAGATCTTATGCTTCTTTGCGAAGCTGATATCACCACCAAGAATGCATCGAAATTCAAGAAATACCACGCCAATTTTCAGCTGGTGCGCCATAAACTCGTTGAAGTAGAAGCGCGGGATCAGATTCGAAATTTCCAACCACCGATCTCTGGCGCGCAAATAATGAAATTGTTCGATCTAAAACCGTCGCGGGAAGTTGGTATTTTAAAGGAAGCAATCAAGGAGGCCATCTTGGAAGGCGAGATTTCAAACTCCTATGAAGATGCCCACAAACTCCTGTTGTTCAAGGCCTCTGGTCTTGGGTTAAATACAAAATAAATGAAAATAAATTTCAGCACCCTTGCTAAAACCGCTCTTGTTTTGGTATATATTGTCATATTGGCGGGTGGTTTGGTAAGGATGACAGGTTCCGGGATGGGCTGTCCGGATTGGCCGAAATGCTTCGGGCACTACATTCCGCCCACGGAGATCGAGCAGTTGACTTGGGCAACGGGCAAACCTTTTGAAAAAGGAGAGATTATCATCAAGGACGGAATGCTTTTGGTCGCCGCGAGGGATTTCACGACGGGCGCTCAATTCAAGCCGAACAATTGGCATGCGTACACCAAACATAACTATGCTGTTTTCAACGCATTTCATACTTGGTTAGAATATATCAACCGTCTTGCCGGCGCTGTCGCAGGACTTGCCGTTCTTGCCATGGCAATCGTATCGTTGAGGTTGCCAAAGCATAAATTGCGCATCAAATTGTATTCGTTTCTTTCGGTCTTTCTTATGGGCTTCCAGGCGTGGTTGGGTGCGACGGTGGTTTATTCGGTGCTCAATCCATATAAAATTACGCTGCACATGATTGTCGCCTTGGTGATTGTTGGGATCTTGATTTACATAATTCGCGCTAGCACCGACAAGGATTTAAAATGCAAGGTGTCCAATAAATTTGCCTATATCCTCACCGTTTGTATGGGATTGACAATTATCCAGATTGTTCTGGGAACGCAGGTTCGCCAGTTTGTCGATGGTCAGGTGAAGGTTGGCGGGCAGGTAATGCTCGAGTTCGCGCTCGACAATTCTCCCGTATCCTTTTACATTCACCGGTCATTCTCAATCGTCGTGTTGCTTGCCAACGGTTTCTTGTTTTATCTCGCCATCCGTTTTTACAAAAATCTAAAGCAAATGGCATATATTATGGCGTTAATAATTGTCGAGATAATTTCGGGAATCGTGATGTACTATTTTAAATTCCCGATCGCGTCGCAACCTTTCCATCTTCTGATCGCAACGCTGTTATTTGCCTTTCAACTAGATTTGATCATCCGCATATCTAAATTCAAAAAGCCGAAATTTCTCTTATAGATTTTAATTATACAGTAATTTCAATGTGCTGATTACTAATTATATTATTAGTTTCACTTAACGTAAATTATTAATCCAAAATTCAAGTTCTGCAAGCATTTGCTAAATTGTTATAACGGATATAATTAATCTGAAATGTAAATTTGTAACAGTAAATTATTAATCATAAAACTACATATTATGCCAAATTCAAATGAAATGGAAGGAAAGTGGAAAGAAATCAAAGGAAAGTTGAAGCAATCTTATGGCGATCTTACCGATGATGATCTAAAGCACGAAGAAGGAAAAGAAGATGAATTCTGGGGGCGCGTTCAACAGAAAGTCGGAAAAACCGAGAAGGAATTGAAATCGATGTTTGATTAATTGAAATCAGATATCATAATAATAGAGCGGTTGCAGGGATGCAGCCGCTTTTTTATTGCAGCCAACTTTTGAAATCTGAGACTTTTTCGCGGCTCACTATTACTTCTTCGTTTTTATAAGTCGGCAAAATTATCTTCAGCCTGGAATTTGAATAGACCACGATTTCCTTTACCGCAGTAATTGCCACGATAAACTTTCGGCTGATCCGATAGAATTTCATATTGTCAAGTTCATTCTCAAGTGCTTCCATACTTTCATCAATAAGATAATCCCTGTTATCGGCGGTGTGAATGTACGTTCCCTTGTGCTCGCTAAAGAAGCATTCAATCGATGAGAGGTCGATTATTTTAAGTCCATTGCCAATTTTCACCGTAAATCGCTGGCGCGAATTTCTTTCAAATGGATTTGCCAATAGCGCTTTTATCTGCTCGAAATCGAGATGCATCAAGTTTGAGGCTTTTTTCTGCTTCCGAAATTTCGTGACAGCGACTTGCAAATCATCTTCGTCAATAGGTTTAAGAAGATAATCGATACTATTTAGTTTAAAAGCTTTTAGCGCAAATTCATCGAAAGCTGTAGTAAAGATTATCGCACTTTGGATTGTCACGGTTTCGAAGATTTTGAACGATAGACCGTCGCTCAGTTGAATATCCACAAAAATCAGGTCTGGATGATTATTTTCAGAGAACCACACGATGGCTTCTTCCACGGAATGCAATTGTTGCACTACATCGATGCCAAGTTTTTCCAGCTTTCGTTGAAGCATTCTGGCAGCTGGTTTCTCATCTTCAATTATCACTGTATTCATCGTTGTTCAGGAATTTTACTTCTGCTTTGCTCTTTCATGATTTCCCTTATCTTGCGCTGTTCCCAATCACTTCCCAGAAAGATGTTGTCGGTAAAGATGCCCATTGCGTGCATCGACATGCCAAATCCCCAAAAAATCGCCAAAGACCAATTACCGAATGACCAAAATTTTTCGCCATCAAAGTAATTTACGACGAGTATCACAGCATTGACCAGTAAATAAATCGTAAAGTGTTTGTAAAAACCGCCCAGCGCTCGAACCCTCTTCTCAATACGCAAGTATCTAACATTACTGGAATATAAGCCCGGAATTGCAGAATCCGCCGCTACATTTTCAATTTGGGATTTTTCCGTTCTCAAAAACTGCTCTATCTTTTGTGATTCCCACTTTTCGCCGTAAAAGCCATTGCCAAATACAGAAATCCCGTGAATAAGAACGCCGATTCCCCACCCGATCACGGACCAATAGAACCAAATATGATCGGGCATAAAGTAGAGGTTTACAGCAATCAATATGGGAATTACGATGCAATAGCAGGTCAGGTTGATGTAAAAACTCTTGATGCCTTTGAATTTCTTCATAGCTCTATCGTAAGCAAGGCGATCGTGGATAATTTGATTGCTTTCCATATTATTTGAATTTTTTCAATTTTTCAGTTTCGAAATATTCTTGGATTTTTCTCTGCTCCCAGTTGCAGTTCATGAATGGGAGCACGTTGAAGACCGAAAATCCATGATAGGCAAGTCCAATTCCCCATCCCATTGCCGGCCATAAAAACCAAAGATATTTGGGGCTGGTTGTCAAGTTGAGCGCCATTAATCCACCAATTACTAGTACATAAGATATTAAATTACCATAAAATCCTTTTATCTCAATTATCTTCTTCTCCGCCTTTCGATACGCAGAATAAGCGTCTGAAGGCAAATCTTGCCTCGATTTTTCTGCCAGCATCGGCAGGCGAACCACGAATGTTTTTTCATTTTCCATGACCTGAATTTTCCTGTTAGTGATGATTGCATATCTATCGACAATGTTGTGTAATCCTACACCAACACCGCTGCCCAAGACTTCTTTTTTTTGAAGGTCGTTCTGCACCACGAGCTCATTCCCATCAATTGAAATAATTAAGTGCAATGGCTTCTGATCGCTCACGATATTGTGCTTCACTGCGTTTTCCAAAAGCAGTTGCAAGGATAGCGGAACAACCATCATCGTGCTTTCGCCGATGTTTTCAGGCAACTCGTACGACAAAGAATTCTCATAACGCATTTTTAGCAAATCAAGGTAAACCTTTGCAAAAGCGAGCTCTTCCGCAACACTCACGACATCTTTGTTCTTTTGTTCAAGAACGTAACGGTAAACCTTTGAGAGCGAAGTGGTAAAACGCTGGGCATTTTCGGGATTTTCTTCGATAAGCGAGCTCAAAACGTTCAGGCTATTGAAAAGAAAATGCGGATCGATCTGGTTCTTAAGAGATTCAAATTTCGCCGAAGCTGTGCCGGCAATAATCTTTTGTTCCTTCAATCGTGTTTCCTGGTACGCCTTGTAGAAGTAGAACGCATACAGCGAAAGCGTGATGAAAAAGGTTATTATAATGGCGAACATATAATTCTGCGCGTTTTCCCGTGACCAGAAATTCGCAGAACTTTCTTGGTTGACCACGACATCCTCAAAAACCCGAAGCAGGAATATTGTCGCAACCGATACAATAAAAGAGAGAACAAAGCCGATGACCAAACGTTGGGCAGAGAATCGGTTGTTCAAGAACACCTTGTCCAAGAATCGAAAAACCAACGCGTTTGCATAGTACAGCGAAATAGTGTAAAGCACCGTGAACAGAAAGGTAATGAATGTACTTCGATCAAAAGTAACCTGATTGCCAAGAACGTAATTGATCAACATCAAAACGGCCATAATGCCGGCGCTCAAGATTAAGAGCCGTGGAAGCTGTCGGAAAGTAAGTTTCATCTTCTAAGCTAATTATTGCTGGCCCGAACATGATTTCTGCAGCTCCAGCGCGCGGTCAAGTCCCCATGATGGTGAAAATTGTGACTCGGGAACAAACTTTTCGAACATTGCTATCGACTTTATGACGCGCTCGCACATCAGCTTTGTATCCTTGCCCATAAATTTCGCGCCTCCAATCTCGAATTCCGCTTTTCCAAAAACCACGCGCGGATTTTCCGGCGCAATGGCCTCTGCCTTGTTGTAGAGTTCCATTACTTTTCCGCTCATTTTCATCCCGTTCGTCATCGGGTCAAAAGCAATCCACCCGGTATAAATCAAAGCCTGGACCACCATAATTTCGGCGTTGTTCGGGTATTTTTCCAACAGCGGATTGATCGCGGATTGAGCTTTTGTGAGCAATGCATTCACCGTTGCCGGATCTTTCGTCTGGAATGACGAGGTGGCATTGATCATTGCCACGTAATAAGTGGGAAGCCAATTGTCCTTTTCGGCGGAAGCAATTCTTTCAAACATGGCGGTAGCCTCGCTGCTGTTGCCGCTGCGCCAAAGCTCGAATGCCTTGGTCATTCCTTTTTGATATTGATCTTGTGCGTTCGCAGCAAAGGCAAAGACGATGAGTGCGAGTGTGATAAGCTTTTTCATGACATTAATTATTGAAGATTAGATTGATTTTTGAATCTGCGGCGACCACAAATTTGGCGTCTTCCCATTTTGGCGGACCCATCATTGCTTTGGCATTATTGCTGCAAGCATAGTCCTCGCTGGGAAAACCGAAAGCATTTTTGTCCAGCGTTCCATTTGAGTTTTCATCGTGGTAGGCAGATATCGCGTAGTTTCCGGCGGGAAGATTCTCGAAAACCACGGTTGATTTTCCCGATTCGATCTTGCCCAAAAGGCTTTTGAAAGTTTGGGAAAGAAAGCTGCCATCGCTGTTGTAAAGCCCGACTCGGACATTTCCCTTGTCGTTTGAAATGCCCGAAATATCAACTTCGAGCTTGTTTTGCCCCGCTGCCAAATTGCAGATGACGAGCATCAGAACTGCGCAAATTGTTTTCATTGTGTTGTTTTTAAATTGTTTATCAAATTTACATCGGATATTGGGCACATAAAACCAAATCTTGCTGAACTGTTGAATTACGTTCCTGAATTGTGCATATTACAGATTGTTGAGCTGGTTATCTTTTTTATCATTGCTGAGCGTCCAGAAAAATCCGATAAAAAAGAAGCGATCTGCCGTGGGCACGATTGGTCTGCTTGCAAAAGTTCCGTTCACGGCATTGTTCGCGTACTCATATCCATAAATGTTCTTTGTTCCAAGAATATTCGATATCGAAAAATACAAAATCATCTGTTGGGACAGAAGATAAGCCCAGCTCAAGCTCGCGCTGTTGTAAGGTTTTGTGCGCGAATCCAAAAAATTCTGATTGTTTGGATTATTGTATGGCCGGCCTGTCGCAGACGAATTCGTAAAGCCCACCTGCGATTTCCATGACTCTATCCAGTATTTTCCAACAATCGAAAGCGAATGGTCCGCAACGAACGATGGCGTGGCTTCAACCGGGTAATTTCTGTAGTCGCGCTTTGTGTCGATGTAGGAATATGAGATCCAATATTCAAGGTTTTTGATTGAAAAGCCATCGCGCCAAAAGAGATCGAGACCTTTTGCATAACCAAATCCATCATTGCTGAATTTAGACTTGTAATTTACGGTCGGCGAATCAAACTTTACCAGATTCCGGTAATCTTTGTAATACGCTTCGGCGCGAAAGGTCATCTTGTCCTTGTAATACTGAAAATTCAAGATGTAGTGCGAGGCCCTTTCGCTGTCAAAAATCGTTGAATATTTAAGGTATTCCTGTTTTGGCGCTTGGCTGAATTCGCCGTAGGCCAAAGCAAACTGGCTGTTCTTAGCAACTTTGTAGCCAATGGAAACACGCGGCGCGAGCGTGGTTTCGTCCAGCAGATCATTGTGCGCCAACCGAACGCCGACCTTTGCGCCAATGTATTTTGATAAATATATTTCGCCCTCGGTATAACCGGCGAAAATATTTGCGCGATAGCCAAGATTGCTGGCGATCCCAACATTTGGCGTAAAGGTCTCAACAAAATCAGTTGCAAATATATCCGAGCCAAAACTCAGTTTGTAGCGTGTCGAAAAGCTTTTTCGAAATTTCAGTTTCAGGTGCGCGGCGTTTTCAGCGTTGTCCACTTTGTCCTGATCGATGCCGATCTTGTTCTGTCCATAACCATAGCCGAGACCTGTTGTGATCTGCCATTGTCTTCCCAAATTTCCCTTGTATGAAGTGTTGAGATAAAAATTGTTGTTCTGAAGATTGAATCGAATCTTTTTGACGGCGTTGATGTTTTCCTGATTGATGTCAAATCTGGTGGCATCTAACGCGGCATAAAGCTTGAAAATCCCGTTCACAAATTGATATCGATAAACACTTTCGCCCGATAGGCTTTGGTAAGGTCGGTTCCAATCTACATCTTGAGGAACTAGTTTTTGATATGGCGAAAGATCGATATAGGCGACGTTTGCACTGATCGAACTTTTCTCCCATTTTTCGGTATGGCCAACGCCAAGCCCAACGGTCATCAACGAAACATTGGTTTTTTCGATGGGCGCAATATCTTCGGTTGAAAGCAAAAGCACGCTTGACAGCGCTTCGCCGTATTCTGCGGCATAACCGCCTGTGCTGAAAGAAATGCCATTGAAAAGGAACGGCGAAAACCTGCCGCGCGCTGGGACGTCTTGCGCGCTCGCGCCATAAGGTTGCGCCACGCGAATGCCATCCACGTAGGTTTGCGTTTCGTCGGCCTCGCCACCTCGAACGAACAATCTGCCATCTTCGCCAACCCGAGAAGTTCCGGGCAAGGTCTCGAGCGCGGCAATTATATTTCCGGCAGAACCCGCTGTGGTTACGATATCCAAGGGTTTTAAAACCGAAACCCTAGCGTTTTCGCCACTTTCAAAAGTTCCGGCAGTAATGATCACGGCATCGAGCGCGTTTACATTGTCGCGAAGTTTTATGGTGAGGTTTTCTGCCTTTTCGGCGATAATCTCGATGTTGCTGTTCTCCGATGAAAGATTGGTCACGACCAAAATCTGTTTGCCTGAAGCGGTTGTTTCAAAACCAAAATTCCCGTTCTCATCGGTGTTCATGCCGTCATAAGTGCCGTCGATATAAACGTTAGCGCCCAGAACCGGTTTGCTTTTCTCGTCAACAACTTTTCCCCTGATTCGGTTTTGTGAAAAAATAGCGCTTGCGCAAAACATCAACAATAGGGTAAATAAGGATTTCATCACATTTGTTTTTGGTTGTACAAAGATGCCTTCGCTTGCCGCCAAATTAAAAAAGAAAGTGCTGAACTGTGGATTTTTGTAGATCAAATGATTTTATAATATTTCGCAGATCAAAAAAATCGCCAATGTCACTATCTTTCCGAGCTATTGGTTGATAAACATCATTGATTTTGAATTCCCTACCATTATATGAGAACAGAGAATAAATTTAGAGAAAATGGCGCAATAGGCGCATTGCTTGATGAATACGAAAAATCAATCAGCGAATTGAGAGTTGTGATTTCCAGCGTTTCCGAAGAGGATTTGAAGCGCATCTACGAAAATGATTCAATCGATGAGCATTGCAGATCGATGCAGGCAATACTTCGCACGTAGTTTCTGCCGGCTTCAATTATGTTTCCGCGATCAGGAATTGGTTGGGGGAGAATGTAGAATATTCAATATCGAAAGATCTGCAAAGTATTTCTGAGTATGATTCGGCGTTGGGCAATATGTTCGGGCTGGCCGTTCGTCTCTTTGAAGAGCATCCGGATATTCAACTTGAGCAAAATACTGAAGACCTAAAGATCACATCGAGATGGAAACAAAAATATGATGTCGAGCAAATGATGGAGCACGCAATAGTGCATATTCTGCGCCATCGGCGGCAGATAGAAATCATGAAGTACAAATTTTAAAATCATCCAAAACTTGTGTTCTGCGGATTGTCAAACAAGGAATTGTTAAATACATCATTAATACGAAGTCTTAAAATTGTCTTAAAGCGTAATAATAAAAGTTATGCGGACGCCTTTTTTTATTAATTTTATATCGTTGATTGTTAGAATCTTAAAAAATCTTATTGTGAAACATACATTGCTTTCCGTTCTGCTCTGCACATTGATGTTTTCATTTGCAAGTGGCCAGAAAATCACCGGCGATTGGCCAGAGCTTTCGACATTGCACGCCATCTTGGTGCAGTCCATACTAACGCCCGAAGCAAAATTTGTAGATGCCAATTACAATCTTGTTGACGACGTGGCAGTACGAACAATCAAATTGCTAAAAGGAAACATTCCGCCTGACTACAGAACTGGCCACGTTTTCACCGAACTTCAAAAGCTTGAGGCAAAAGGATTTGAACTTCAAAAAGCGTATGGGCAGAAATTGCCGCTGTCGCAAATTTTGCCGATCGAGATCGAAATGCACGCCACGCTTGACAAATTGCTCGGCAACTGTGGACTTCCAACTCCGAACATTATCCAAAAATAATCAATAACCAAAACCGTAATACAAATGAAAAGAATACTTATGGCCGCAGTAATCGCCGCAATAGTCGCGACGGGCTGCAAAAAGAAAACCGAGACCGAAGTAATCCCTACCGATGATGGTGTTGTGGTGACCAAAACCACGACCGTGGACAACACCGCCACGGATTACGACCAAATGAAAATGGACATGCGCCGCGAGATGGCCGAAACCGACAAGCAAATGGCGGTATATCGCGAGAAAATGAAAACGAAAACCGGTCAGGCCAAGATTGCGATGAAGCAACAAATGGACACGATGGAAGCCAGAAGAATGCGTTTCAACAACAGAATGGAAAACTGGAAGGAAGATGGCAAAGAAGATTGGCAGACTTTCAAATCTGACATGGAGACAAGCCGAAGCAATATGAAGCAGGACTTTGAGGATTTTAGGAAGAACAATTAATTAGATAATTGGTTTAATTAGATAAATTGGAAATGCCTGTTCGGATGAATGGGGATTTCCAAATTTTTGTTTATTGACTGCTCACCTAATTTCTAAAACGTGCGCAATTGCCCGTTTTTCTGCTGTTTTCGCAGGCGAAAACCGCAGAAAAACGGATGTGTTCCGCTGCGCTCCGCTTGGTGGTTTTACGATTGTAGCCATTTTGTGATTGGTTGTTTCAGATTGACTCGCTTTGATGTTGATTGTACTGATAATAACAGATGACGCCCGCAATCGATAATCTATGCCATACAATCAAGCAATATTAATGCTCGATAAATGTGCCCTCATTTCCAGATTGCCTAATTGCTTAATTTTCAAATTCACTAATTATAGGTAACTTTGCAGCCTTAAAATTTTTTGGAAATGGTCTATAAATTCAGGGCGATTCTTGACGCCGAAGATGATATTTTTCGCGACATCGCCATAGTTTCAACAGATACTCTTGAGGATTTTCACAATGCGCTGGTCAACGCTTTTGGGTTTGACGGCAACGAAATGGCGTCGTTCTACACTTGCGATGCGAAGTGGAACCAAGATCAGGAAATCTCGCTTTTTGATTCGGGCGAGGATGATGGCGCGCAGGCGATGGCGGCTTTTCAACTTTCGGATTTGCTGGACGAGTCGCGCACCAAAATCATTTACGTCTACGATTTTTTGAACATGTGGACATTTTTGGTGGAACTTGCCGCGGTGGAGGAAGTTGTGGTGGGCGAAGTTTATCCGAGCACGCTTTTCAGTCACGGAATCATGCCCGACGACGCGCCGGAGAACAATTTTGAGGCTGACGAAATTATGGAAAGCTACAACGAATTTGACGATGACCTCGATGACGACGACCTTGATGGTTTCAGCGAAGGCCAGAACTTTGAGGATTATGGATTTGAGGAAAACTGGAACTAACAAAACACGACCATGATAAATTTGTACAACGCGCAGATTGAGTCCCTTTCGATACATCGCGTGGGAAACCAAAGCCGCAACGAAGGAACATTTCTAAGTGAAAACCCCGCGAAACTTAATGATGAGGTTTCGCCGTTGCTCAAGGAATTCTTTCTGAAAGCATTTCGGGACAAGGAAGAGAATTATT
>JBBSUW010000029.1:0-26544 GCA_038234025.1 Flavobacteriales bacterium | reverse complement strand
TTATTTTTCTCGATTCGCATGTGAAATCTTTGGGATATACAAAGAACCTGTTGGAATTTGGTTTACACCAATTAGGCTGATCTTGATTTTTCCGATCTATCAAATATTGCTTGTTCTAATAGGAGCTATATTTGGGCAATTCAGATTTTTTTGGAAATTCGAGAAGAAAATGCTTCGAAGTCTTGGATTAAGGTTTATTCCAAAAGAAGATTTTTGATCACGATTCTTTTTTATAGATATAGTGATAGAACCACATGATCGTAAAACTCGGAATGATATCGGTGAAGGGGAAAATTTCCTCCAAGAAAGTTATAACACCAGCAATTTTGCCCGCAGAACCTTTGTAAAGCCTCGTCATGAGATAACCAGCGATTGGCGCCCAAATTATGTCGGAAAATTCTCCAACCAGAGGAACAGTGAACGAGAGCATTCCAATCCCATCAAATAAAAGCCCGAGAAAAAGATCTCTTGTTTTATATTTTTGAACGATGGTTTCAATCTGTTTTGCCATTGTTTTTTTGATTTGCGATCGCAAAAGCCGTTCCGTTTTTCTGTGGGCAGCAAAATCCATGTTGACCAAAATTACCAATTTAAGATTTTTGACTTTGGCAAATTGTCCAAATTTATAATGCGTTTAACAATTATCGCACTTGCGTGAACGGTCAAGATTGAAAATTGTTCCGTTTCTTTGTGAAAACCAGAAATTATGATTCGCGCCAGCAATATCTACAAGAATTACGACCAACTTCAGGTTTTAAAAGGCGTTTCGATCGAGATTAAAAAGGGTGAGATCGTTTCGATTGTCGGAGCTTCGGGCGCGGGCAAAACAACTTTGCTTCAAATCATTGGAACCCTTGATAAACCAAATGATCAAGCCGAATCCACCTTGATGATCAATGGCGAAAACGTGCTTGATCTTGATGATAAGGGATTGTCTAAATTCAGGAACACCAATCTTGGTTTTATCTTTCAGTTCCATCAACTGTTGCCCGAATTCACCGCGCTCGAGAATGTTTGTATTCCTGCCTTCATTGGAGGAAGACCCAAAGCAGTGGCGGAATCTGAAGCCAAAAAATTGTTGGAGTATCTGAA
Source organism: Flavobacteriales bacterium (assembly GCA_038234025.1). Classification (GTDB taxonomy): domain Bacteria; phylum Bacteroidota; class Bacteroidia; order Flavobacteriales; family Flavobacteriaceae; genus Flavobacterium. The sequence continues at coordinate 25,452 of JBBSUW010000029.1, read as the reverse complement.
TCTCTCGCACCGGATAACGCACAAACCTTCGGAACTCTCCGGAGGCGAACAACAAAGGGTTGCCGTGGCACGAGCGCTGATAAACAAACCTTTGGTGATTTTTGCCGATGAGCCTTCGGGAAATCTCGACAAGACTTCGGCCGAAAACCTGCACCAACTTTTCTTCAAGCTTCGAGATGACCTTGGGCAAACCTTTGTGATCGTGACGCACAATGAGGAACTTGCCAATATGGCCGACAGAAAACTCACAATGGTAGATGGCAATATTGTTGAGCAAACACAGCCGGCAACGTTTTGATGGAATTTGAAGAACTGAAGATTTTTCTCGATGAAAAGGTCGATCGGTACAACAATCCAAACTTTATCGAAACCGATCCAATCCAGATTCCGCATCGCTTTACAATAAAAGAAGATATTGAAATCTCAGGATTTCTTGTGGCGATCATTGCTTGGGGAAACCGCAAATCAATTATAAACAATGGCGAAAAGCTGATGGCAATCATGGGAAATTCTCCTTTTGATTTCGTGATGTCGGCAAGCGAGAAATCTTTGGCGAAAGCTGATAATTTTGTGCATCGAACATTCAACAATCAAGATCTTCACACCTTTTTTACAGCGCTCAAGAATATTTACAAAAACGAAAAAAGTCTTGAGAATGTCTTTGCGGATCATGCTTCAAATGGCGGAATGCAAAACCAGATTTCGCACTTTAAAAAAGTTTTTTTTCAGAATATCGAAGTTGGCAGAACGCACAAACATATTTCGGATCCGGCTAAGAATTCGGCGGCAAAACGCATCAATATGTTCTTGAGATGGATGGTTCGAGATGACAATCGCGGGGTGGATTTTGGGATCTGGAAAACCATTCCGATGTCGGTCCTTTCTTGTCCGCTCGATGTTCATTCTGGTGGCGTTGCCCGAAAACTTGGACTATTGAACAGGACGCAAAACGATGGGAAAGCCGTAACCGAACTTGATGAATTTTTGCGTAAGCTAGATGCGAATGATCCGGTAAAGTATGACTTCGCGTTATTCGGCCTTGGGGCTTTTGAGAAGTTTTAAAGTGATGTAGATATTGTTTCAGGTTAAACTGCAGTTAGTTGGAATCATTCGCGAAAGCGCGAAAATATTCCAATCAGTGGCAAACGCTGTGAAGTGTGCAACCAAATCATTCCCAACCTAAACAAACTTTTCTACTTCCCTTTTTTTAAAATCTTACCTTTGACAGAAATTCCCCAAAATGACATTTGAAGATTTCAATCTGCCAAAATCCATTACCAAAGCTTTGGAAGATATGGGTATTTCCACACCGACGCCAATCCAAGAAAAGTCGTATGCCGTGATAATGTCGGGGCGCGATATGATGGGCATCGCGCAAACGGGAACGGGAAAAACCCTGGCCTATCTTTTGCCCTTGCTAAAACTGTACAAGTTTAAGGGCACGGAAAATCCGCAGATCGTGATACTGGTCCCTACCCGCGAACTGGTTGTTCAGGTGTCGGAAGTTGTAAAAACGTTGACAAAATATATGTCGGTTCGAACGCTCGGAATTTACGGTGGCGTAAACATCAACACACAGAAAAAAGCGATTTATGATGGCGTCGATATTCTTGTGGGAACGCCCGGTCGCGTTATGGATCTTGCGCTGGATTCTGTCATCAGATTTGACGAAGCGCAAAAATTGGTGATCGATGAATTTGACGAAATGCTCAATCTTGGTTTCCGACCGCAGCTCACATCTATTTTGGCAATGTTGAAAACCAAACGCCAGAACATTCTTTTTTCGGCAACGATGACCGACGATGTCGATGCAATTTTAAATGATTATTTTGATTTTCCCGAAGAAATTACGCTTGCTGTTTCTGGAACGCCACTTGAGCAGATCACACAAAAAGCGTATTCGGTCCCGAACTTCAATACCAAAATAAACTTGCTGAAAAATCTATTGAACAATGACCTTGCGATGACGAGAATTTTGGTTTTTGTTAACAACAAGAAGATCGCGGACATGCTTCACGAAAAAATCGAGGAAGATTTTCCGGGACAGTTTGGCGTCATCCATTCCAACAAATCACAGAATTACAGATTGAACGCGATGAACGATTTTCAGAATGGGGATTTTAGAGGTTTGATAACTTCTGATGTAATGGCGCGCGGACTTGACATTTCGAACATCACGCACGTTGTCAACTTTGAAATGCCCGAAATTCCCGAACAATATATGCACAGGATAGGAAGAACAGGTCGCGCTGATGCAACTGGAATCGCGCTTTCTTTCGTGACGGCCAAAGAAGAACCCATGAAACTTGAGGCAGAAGTCTTGATGGAAAAAGAAATCGACACGTTCGAACTTCCCGAGGAAATCGAGATTTCGACCTTATTGATCGGTCCAGAAAAGGATAAGGAAAGAGTAAAGTTCCTACAGAAGAGACCAAAGCTCGACGGTGATGGCGCGTTTCATGAAAAGGCAAAAAAGAACACAAAAGTAAATCTTGGCGGTCCTTCAAAAACCAAAAAGAAAACCGGCGGCAGCATCAATCGAAATCTGGTGCGCGAGCAGATCAAAAAGAAGAACCGCAAGAAGTAACATTTTTGTAGCGATCTTCACATAAATTGTCGGGCGTAAATCGTATTTTTGGGCAACTTAAAATCGGACAAACCGGATGCAGTTCAAGAATCCAGAAATCCTCTACTTCCTATTTTTGCTGGTCATTCCGATAATTGTGCACCTTTTTCAATTGCGCAGGTTCAAGAAAATATATTTTTCGAATGTTGCGCTGCTGAAAGAACTTTCGCAGCAGACCAGAAAAAGCTCAAAAATCAAGAAATGGCTGTTGCTCGCCACTCGTCTTTTGCTTCTGGCGGCCCTCGTTTTTGCTTTTGCGCAACCATTCTTTTCGGCGGCTGATAAAAACGCGAAAACCAACGAACTTTATATCGTGCTCGACAATTCGATGAGCATGCAAGCAAAAGGAAAAAATGGCGAACTGCTAAAGCGCGAAGTGGAGAACCTGCTTGAACAAACGCCTGAGAACAAAACTTTTTCTTTGATCACGAACGATCGATCATTTTATATGACAGATATTAAATCTATTCGATCAGACCTTCAGAATCTTGTTTACAGCGCGATTCCGTTCAGTATTTCCAACAGTATTTCGAAAATCAACGCCCGAAAATCCGCTTTCGCAAAAGACATTGTCGTGATCACCGACGGGATTAACATCGGCAAAAAGCCATCGCTGACAAACGGCAATCTGATGTACATAATTTCGAAAGCCGAACGAAAATCAAATATTTCTATCGACAGTGTTCATCTCGAACCGACTTCAAGTGGATTTTATAACATCAACGTTGATATTTCTGAAAGTGGCGAATCGATCAATTCTGTTCCCGTCGCGCTCTACGACAAGGGAAAACTTGTGGCAAAGGCTGTTGCAGATATGAAATCGGGAAAAAAGACGCTTTCTTTCAACGTTCCAAAAAACGGTTTCGATGGCTATGTTTCGATTGTTGATCAAGGACTTTCGTATGACAACAGCTACTATTTTAGTATTCTGAAACCTCAAAAGACAAAAGTTTTAGCAATTGGTGAGTCGACAAAAAATGCATTCCTGCAAAAACTCTACACCGATGACGAGTTCGATTTTGGACAAACGAGTATCTCAAGCCTTGACTATAATATTATAGATCAGCAACAAACAATCGTCCTCAACGAACTTGCCGAAATTCCCCAAGCTCTGCAAAATACTTTGAAGGATTTTGTTGCAAAAGGAGGCAATTTGATTGTTGTGCCATCGGCCGAAAGCGATGCGAGAAATCTTGGCTCTTTTGCCAACATATATGGCAATGTCGGCTTTCGCGAAATGGACAAGAATAAAAGATTGATAACCAAAATATCTTTTTCACATCCAATTTTCAGGTCGGTTTTTGAAAAAAAAATCGACAATTTTCAATACCCGATGACCAAATCTTCATTTGGAATCAGTTCGACAAACCCAGCGATCTTAAGCTATGACGATGGTAATCCATTTCTGGTTTCGGCCGCTGGCAATGCTGGAAACGCGTATTTTTTTGCCGCACCGCTCAATATCGACAATAGCAATTTCCAAAATTCGCCGCTGATTGTTCCCGTGTTCTACAATATGGCACTTGGCGAAAAAGCGAACGGAATCGTTGATTTCACGATTGGTAAAAATCAAAGTTTTGTGGTAGATGCCAAAGTTGGAAAAGACGAGATTTTAACGGTTGCCAGCGATGCAGAAAAATTCATTCCAGAACAACAGTTATTGAGCGGAAGAGTGAAAATGACTTTTGCCGATCTTCCACAAAAAGCAGGAAATTTTCAAGTTATCCAATCTGAAAACGTGATCGCTGCGCTTGGTTTCAACTATGACCGAACTGAAAGCTCGAACCAGGCATTGGATCTTTCGGTATTTGCCGATGGCAAGGAAATGGATAGCCTGGAGTCTGTTTTTGATGCAATGTCGGCGAATAGAACAGACAATGAACTATGGAAAATCTTTCTGATATTGGGACTTCTGTTTTTGACCTGTGAAATTTTAATCCAGAAATTCGTCAAATGAAACTGATTATCCGCAACGCAAGAATTTTGGACAAATCCAGCGATTTCAACGGCAAAATTCTGGACATCTATATCCAGAATGGCAAAATCCAGAAACTCGCAAAAAACATTTCCGCACCCGCGGACACGAAAGAAATCTCAGGCAAAAACATTTGCGTCTCAACAGGTTGGGTCGATTCAAGCGCTAGCTTTGGAGAACCTGGAAACGAAGATTCAGAAACAATCTCAAACGGATTGAATGTCGCGGCCAAGAGCGGTTTTACTGGCATAATGCTCCAGCCAGATACTATCCCAACTGTTGACAACCAGGCTCTCGTCAGTTTTATTAAACATAAATCGACAAATTCGGCCACAGAACTTTTTCCGATTGGATCACTCACAAAATCGATGGCGGGAACTGAACTGGCCGAACTTTTTGATATGAAAGAAGCTGGAGCGGTCGCTTTTGGCGATTTCAAGAAAACAATTTCCAATCCTCAATTGATGAAGATCGCAATGCAGTATGTTCAGGATTTTGACGGGAAGTTGATCGCATTTGCAAATGATAAAAACCTTGCCGGAAAGGGCGTTGTGAACGAGGGAAAAAACTCAACGCAGCTTGGCCTAAAGGGCATACCTGCCATAGCCGAAAGCACAGTTGTTTCTCAATTGTTGCAGCTTTTGGAGGAAGTGGGTGGAAATATACATATTGCCACAATTTCCACGGCCGAATCGGTTAGGCTGATCCGTGCCGCAAAAAATAAAGGTCTCAAAGTTTCCTGCAGCGTTTCGGTCAATAACCTATTGCTTACGGACGATGTGCTGATGAATTTTGAAACCAGATTCAAACTTATGCCGCCATTGCGCGAAAAATCCGACTGCGACGCATTGATTGAAGGCGTGATTGACGGCACAATTGATATGATCACGAGCGACCACATTCCGGTTGACATTGAGCGCAAAAAAATGGAGTTTGACCTCGCACATTATGGAAGTATAGGTCTCGAAAGCTGTTTTGGCGCGCTGTGTTCAATTCTTCCAGTTGAGATAATCGTAGATAAGCTAACCGCGGCGCGCGAGATCTTCAGTTTGGGAGATATAACAATACAAGAAGGTTCACTCGCAAACCTTACATTTTTCGACACCATTGGTGAAAACACTTTCAGCGAAAGTGATATTTATTCAAAATCAAAAAATTCTGCAATGATCGGCATTAATATAAAAGGAAAGGTTATAGGAATTTGTCGCGGCAAGAAATTGATTATCAACCTGTAAAATGGATAGTACTTTTCGAAATGGACGGAAAATCGCAATTTTAGCCTATGTAACAATTATTGGAACAGCAGTCGCATATTTTATGAATTCTGAGGACAAAAATGAGTATGCCGCTTTTCATGTTCGTCAAGCCTTCGGCATTTACCTTACATTTTTCATTCTTGGTTATCTCATAAGTGGTTTCGACAGTTGGCCAATCACTTTCGGTTTTTGGATGTTCATATTCATCCTTTGGTTCTACGGATTTTTGCAGGCGCTGCAAGGTGGCACAAAGCCAATCCCGATAATGGGCCGACTTTTTCAAAAATGGTTTTCCTAAAATAAAACAATGAACTACTCACTCGTATTTCAAGTTCGCGAACCTCGAACCAAACAGGATAAAAATCCATTACTGTTGCTTTTGCACGGTTATGGAAGCAACGATGCAGACTTGTTTTCATTCGCGCCAAATCTGCCCGGCGAATATTATGTGATTGCCGCCCGAGCGCCACATTCTTTGTATATTGAAAGTTTTGCATGGTATGCCATTAACTTCACTGCAGATGAGACCAAGTTTTCCGACCTTGATCAAGCGCGAGAAAGCCGGGAATTGATCGTGAAATTCATTGACGAAATTTCGGCCAATCTTCCGATTGATCCTCACAATATTACTTTGATTGGGTTCAGCCAAGGCGCGATTTTGAGCTACGCCGTTGCACTGTCATATCCCGAAAAAGTACACAGAGTCGTCGCGATGAGCGGCTATATTAATCTTGAAATCGCAAAAGATGATTTTAGGAACAACGATTTGAAGAATATCGATGTTTTTGCATCGCACGGCATCGTGGATCAAGTTATTCCCGTTGAATGGGCAAGAAAAACCCCAATAATACTTGATGGCCTCGGAATAAAAAATGTTTACAAAGAATACAATTGTGGTCACGGAGTTGCGCCACAGAACTTTTATGACGTTGTGGATTGGCTATCGAAGCACAAGTAAGTTCTCGCCAAAATTATTTTACGTAAACCAGGGATTGAATCACTTCAAAATCGATAGAATTGTCTTCGTTCACAAAATATTTGAGCAGTACTTCTCCCCAATAATTTCCATCGGTAAAGTCCGCGATAATCCAACGGTGGTTAAGAACTTTTGCCTTGTTGATAATGAATTTTTTATCGCCATAAGAATCTTGACCTGTGAACTTATTTCCCGTCGGGGCGGAATTGTACTCCATCAATTGATCCTTTACGTAAGGAATCAACTTGACATAATCAATCTGTTTTTTGACATTTTCGCCATTGAAGTAATTTTGCGCGTTTTCATTATTCTCCAATGAGAAATAATCGGCGTCCGAGGATTTTATCAACAATGAATCGAAGCGTGTACCGCGTTTGTCAAATTGACTTTGAAGTTCTTGATCCTTTTGGTGGAAATACATATAAGTAAAAACGTTCATAAGAACGGCAAGAACGAAAAGGTAAAGAAAAAGTGAGTTTTTCATTTTTAAATAGTTATCTCAAGGTTATCATATGCCAAATATACATTCTCCGGAAGTTTTTTTTCAACATCGGCATGAAATCCAAAATGATGGCTGATGTGCGTGAGGTAAGTCTTTTTCGGTTTTATCAATTTTATAAAATCCAGTGCTTCTGCAAGGTTGAAATGCATTTTGTGCGGCTCTTCCCTAAGCGCGTTCACCACTAAAACCTCGAGCCCGCGAAGCTTTTCTATCTCTTCCTTTTCAATAGTCTTGACATCTGTGAGATATGCAAAGTTCTCGATTCTATACCCAAAAACCTGAAGGCTGCCATGATATACATTTATGGGAATGATTTCTTTGCCACCAATAATAAAAATCTCGCCGTTCTTGACAACTATAGGGTCAACTGTAGGCGCACCGGGATATTTGTCAAAAATTTCAAAGACGTAACCAAAGCGGGTTTTCAGGTTTTCAAGAACACGTTTATGTCCATATATTGCAATGGCGCCCTGTCTAAAATTGAAAGGCCTTATGTCGTCAAGTCCAGATGTATGATCGGCATGTTCATGTGTATAAAGAATAGCGTGTACCGCGGGACAGTTCGACCGAAGCATTTGTTGTCTAAAATCCGGCCCGCAATCGATAACGACCGAAAAGTCATCCCACTTCAACCACATCGAAACGCGTAGCCTTTTATCGCGCAGATCGGTGCTAAGGCAAACGGGATTCGTCGATCCAATAACAGGAATTCCCTGCGATGTTCCGGTGCCCAAAAAGTAAGCCTTCAAGGTTGTGAATTTTTACAAAAATAGGGCAAAATTCTTTTAATGGCGCGCTATTTGCTTACTTTTGTGCGGATACTTAAAGGCAACTTAATGGATATCGAAATCAAACTTAAAGGCGACAAAGTTTACGAGCACGTGCCCTCGGTAAAAGACAAGGCCTTGAGAATCAATCTTAACGATAATATTTACGGCACTTTTGCCGAAATTGGCGCTGGCCAAGAAACCGTGCGCCATTTTTTTAGGTCTGGTGGTTCCTCCGGAACGATCGCGAAGGCAATGTCCGCATACGACAAAGATTTTAGCGATGCGATTTATGGCGTTGAAAAAGATGGTCGATACGTTACCGAAAGCAGGGTCAAAAAAATGCTCTCCCATGAAGTCAATCTGATAGAAAGGCGTCTAGACCGCGAAAAACACCCGAGCAAACTGTTTTTTAGCTACGCAAATACCGTGGCCACAATTGATTTTGCAAAGCAGTTTAAAGGTCACGGCTGGGTCGGGATAAGATACCAGATTGATCCCACCGAAGCCTATAACGAAATAATAATCCACATCCGCTTTAAGGAAACCGACGCGCGATTGCAACAAGAAACACTTGGAATTCTGGGTGTGAACCTTATATATGGTGCGTTTTATAAGTACAACGACCCAAAAAAACTGCTCAAATATCTTTATGACCATCTTGACAAGGACCAGCTCGAAATAGACACGATAAATTTTTCGGGGCCTCGTTTTGAAGATGTCGACAACCGATTGATGAGCTTGCAGCTTGTCAAGAACGGAATGACCGATGCTGTGATGTTCGATCCAGATGGGAAAAATATTCTTCCGGCGGCGATCCTATACAAAAAAAATATTCTTGCGTTGCGAGGAAGTTTCCGTCCGGTTACGAAAGTCAATATGGATATGTACGAAAAGTCGTTGGCGATGTTCCTAAAAGAGAACAAGGTCGAGGAACAGAACACGCTGGTTATTTTTGAAATAACGCTATCAAACCTCCGCTCCGAAGGCGAAATAGACGAACGAGATTTTATGGATCGTGCCGAACTATTGTGCTCTCTTGGCCAGACCGTGATGATTTCCAACTTTCAGGAATATTATAAAGTTGTTGAATATTTTTCAAGTTATACCAAGGCTCGAATGGGCTTGGCTATGGGTGTTAACAATCTCATCGATATTTTTGACGAAAAATACTACCGCCATTTGAGCGGTGGAATATTAGAGGCGTTTGGAAAGTTGTTCTATCGTGATTTGAAAGTACTGCTTTACCCTATGCTCGACGATGATGGTGTTGTGATCAATTCGGAAAACTTGAAAGTGCATCCGCGAATGAAAGAACTCTACAAATTCTTCAAGTTCAACGGAAAAGTTGTCGATATTGACGATTATGATCCCGAAAACTTGCAGGTTTTTTCACGGGAAGTCCTAAAGATGATCGGGAACAGTACACCAGGCTGGGAATCGATGCTTCCTCGAGGAATAGCCGAACTTATTAAAGAGGCAAGACTTTTTGGATTCGATCCAAGCCAGGTTCTCGAAAATTCCAACTGAAATCAAGAACCAAGAATCTGCGCCGTGTGATTTTTTGTTTTCACATCGGAAATGACGTCCTCAATTATTCCATTTTGATCGATAATAAAAGTTGTTCTGTGAATACCCTCGTAAGAACGCCCCATAAATTTTTTCGGACCAAAGACACCAAATGCGTTAACCACTGATTTGTCCTCATCGGCAAGCAATGGAAAGGGAAATTTATGCTTGTCGCTGAATTTAAGTTGCGCTTTTTGACTGTCGGCGCTTACGCCTATAATTTTGTAGCCCTCGGCTTCAAACATTTCGATATTGTCGCGAAGGTTGCACGCTTCGGCAGTACAACCAGGCGTGCTTGCTTTTGGATAAAAGAAAACCACAAGTTTATTTCCTGCGCAATCCTTAAGTGAATGCATTTTTCCATGTTGGTCGATTCCTGAAAAATCGGGTGCTTTATCGCCTTTTTTGAGTGTTGTCATACTAGTGGAATTTGAAATTTATAACTTTGGAAGGTCAAAATATATTGACAATAACCAAAGATAGTGATTATGACAAAGAAGGAACGGGCATCATTTGTTATTAAAGCACTGGAGGATATTTATCCCGAAGTTCCTATTCTGCTCGACCATAAAGATCCGTACACGTTGCTCATTGCTGTGCTGCTTTCGGCGCAATGCACTGATGTTCGCGTAAATCTTGTCACGCCAAAACTTTTCGCGAAAGCTGACAGTGCAACGTCGATGTTGAAAATGACGATTGAAGAAATAGCTGAAATCATAAGACCGTGCGGTCTTTCGCCAATGAAGTCAAAAGGAATATTCGGACTTTCTAAAATCATTATGGAAGAGCACAACGGGGAAGTTCCCCAATCATTTGAAGCATTGGAAAGATTGCCGGCGGTTGGTCACAAAACCGCGAGTGTTATGATGAGTCAAGCTTTTGGCGTTCCCGCCTTTCCGGTCGATACTCACATTCACAGGCTCATGCACCGATGGAATCTCTCGACCGGCAAAAATGTTGTCCAAACCGAGAAAGATGCAAAATCAGTATTTCCAAAAGAACTCTGGAACAAAATTCATCTTCAAATTATTTTGTACGGCCGAGAGTACAGTCCGGCAAGAGGTTGGAATCTGGAAAAAGATTTGATCACGCGAACCATAGGCAACAAGAAAATTCTGATGCTGGCCATAAAAAAAACATCCCGCTAATTTCGGGATGTTTGTCTTTAATTTGCGAACAATTCGTGGTGATGTTTTCCTATTTTGATTACATAAAAAGCCTTTGAGTAATTTAACAGGAAAGCGACCGTTTCTTTCTTTGGATTCATCGGTTTGATGGCCACATTGTTCTTAGCGTAAATTTTTGCCATAAAATATTAAGTGTTTGTTTTCACTTTAACGCGGCAAATATTCAAATATTGTCAATTGGTCAAACATATTTTGTGCTTGTCGATTACCTTTCTCAGATTCATCAGCGCGTATCGCATTCGACCAAGAGCGGTGTTGATGCTCACTCCCGTCAATTCTGATATTTCCTTGAAGCTCAGTTCTTGATAGATGCGCATTTTCAGCACTTCGCGTTGATCTGGTGGAAGTTCCTCAACAATTCTTTTAAGGTCGTTCTCCACTTGCTCGGTCATCATTTTGCCCTCCATCGTCATCGACGAATCAGTTAAAATCGAGAATATCGAAAATTCCTCAGTCTCGCGAAGCATCGGCATTTTCTTGTTTCTTCTAAAATGGTCGATGATAAGGTTGTGCGCGATTCTCATAACCCAAGGCAAAAATTTTCCTTCTTCATTGTAAGCTCCATTTTTCAAGGTTTTTATCACCTTGATAAAGGTGTCCTGAAAAACATCGTTTGAAATGTCTCTATTTGAAATTTTCGAATAAATAAATCCGTAAATCTTTGATTGGTGTCGGTCAATAAGTACTGCTAAAGCATTTTCATCTCCAGCTATGTAGTTCTTGACCAAAAGTGCGTCGGGGGTTTGAACAGTAGCCATAGTATTACCTTTTTATTGGTTGTGAGTGCAATTTTAAAAAGTAATGTTAAATATAGGCTTTTAGTTTAAAGTGTGTTTTGTGTAACCAAATTTAATATAAAAAATTCTCAATATCCAAGCGTCAACTGAATATTTAACGAAAATGAGGCAATATGCTCCGATTTTAACTTTTAATATATGTACTCAACTCAATAGTGTAAAACCGATGTCGAACGTTGAATACTCTAACATATACGGACTTTGAACGGTTATGGTTTTGAGTATCTTTGTAAAAATTCTCAGCATAAATGAACGTCGATCTCCAGAACATCGATCCAAAATATAACATTCTTATTAAGGGCGCACAGGTTCACAACCTCAAGAATCTAAGCGTCGCCATTCCAAGAAACGAGCTTGTGGTCATAACTGGTTTGTCCGGTTCGGGCAAATCCAGTTTGGCATTCGACACGCTCTATGCCGAAGGCCAACGCCGATATGTCGAAAGCCTTTCGTCATACGCGCGACAATTTCTTGGCAGATTGGACAAACCAAAAGTCGAATATATAAAGGGAATCGCGCCGGCAATTGCCATCGAGCAAAAAGTGAACACCACCAATGCGAGATCTACCGTTGGTACTTCCACCGAAATTTACGATTATCTCAAACTTCTTTTTGCCCGGGTTGGGCATACTTTTTCGCCCGTTTCCGGAAAAGAAGTCAAGAAAGATTCGGTTAGCGATGTTGGTGAAAAAGTAAAAACATTCGATATCGATTCGCGATGGCTTCTTCTTGCGCCGATCGTTCTTGAAAAAGGGCGACCGATTGAAGAAAAGCTAAACATTCTCCTTCAACAAGGCTTTTCAAGAATATTCTTTGGCGATAACGTCGTGCGTCTGGATGAATTGGCTAAAACCAAATTGCCAAAAAAGGGGATTATGCTCGTCATTGACAGGATCGTGGTTAAAGATGAGGAAGATTTCTACAACCGACTTTCGGATGCCGTGCAAACTGCTTTTTATGAAGGCAAAGGTTCTTGCTCGATTAAAGCCGCTGACGGTGACGAATTATTTTCGTTCAACAACAAATTTGAACTTGACGGAATGGTTTTTCTGGAACCAAATCCGCACCTTTTCAGTTTCAACAATCCTTATGGCGCATGCCCAATGTGCGAAGGTTTTGGAAATATCATAGGCATCGATCCCGAGCTTGTTGTCCCCAATCACACGCTCTCGATATTTGAAAACGCGATTTCCGCCTGGCGTGGCGAAAGTATGGGCGCTTATAAAGATCAGTTGATAAACACTGCCTACAAATTTGATTTTCCAATCCACAAGCCATTCTTCGAACTTTCAGAAGAGCAGAAAGGCCTTGTTTGGAAAGGGAACGATCACTTTACCGGATTGAACGATTTTTTCAAGGAACTGGAAGAAAAGAACTACAAAATCCAGAATCGTGTGATGCTTTCACGATATCGTGGCAAAACAAAATGTCCGCTGTGCAAAGGCAAAAGGCTTCGGGTCGAAACGTCGTATGTAACAGTTGGCGGCTCCACTATTTCGGACCTCGTGGATTTGCCGATCAGGAAACTTTCAGCCTTTTTTGGAAAACTTAATCTAAATGATTACGATGCGGCTGTTGCCAAAAGATTATTGATTGAAATTAACAATCGCCTAAAATTCCTGATAGATGTTGGGCTGGAATACCTCACGCTCAACCGAAATTCCAATTCACTTTCTGGTGGCGAATCCCAACGAATAAACCTTGCAACATCGCTCGGCAGCAGTTTGGTCGGTTCGATGTACATTCTGGACGAACCCAGCATCGGACTTCATCCAAAAGACACCGAAAGATTGATCGAAGTTCTGGTTTCGCTTCGCAAAATTGGAAATACGGTAATCGTTGTTGAGCATGACGAAGATATTATGAAGGCCGCGGACAGCATTATCGACATCGGTCCAGAAGCAGGAACCAACGGGGGCGAGCTCGTTGCACAAGGAAATTTTGCCGAAATTCTCAATTCTGGATCGCTTACCGCAAAATATCTCAATGGTGAACTAGAAATAAAGGTGCCGCGAACAAGACGAAAGTGGGATCAATATATCGACATAATCGGTGCGCGCGAAAACAATTTGCAGAACATCGATGTAAGGTTTCCACTCGAGGTTTTGACCGTGATAACCGGCGTTTCTGGTAGCGGAAAAAGCACTTTGGTCAAGAAAATCCTTTTTCCGGCAATGCAGAAACAAATCGATGGCGTTGGCGAAAAACCGGGACAGTTCTCCAATCTACAAGGCTATTATCACAAGGTGAGACACATAGAGTACATCGACCAAAATCCAATTGGTAGAAGTTCCAGATCGAATCCAGTGACCTATATAAAAGCTTATGACGATATTCGCGATGTATATTCAAAGCAGAAACTCTCAAAAGCTCGCGGCTATCAACCTAAACATTTCTCTTTCAATGTTGATGGCGGTCGATGCGAAACCTGTAAGGGCGAGGGCACAATAAATGTTGAGATGGTTTTTATGGCCGATGTCCAGTTGGATTGCGACACTTGTCACGGCAAAAGATTCAAAAAGGAAATACTTGAAGTTAGGTTTGACGGCAAGAATATTGACGACATTCTTACAATGACGATCGATGACGCCGTGGCTTTTTTCAGGGAAAACAAGCAGGACAAAATCGTTCAAAAACTGCAACCGCTTCAAGATGTTGGGCTTGGCTATGTTCAGTTGGGTCAATCATCCTCCACACTTTCTGGTGGCGAAGCGCAGCGCATAAAGCTTGCAACATTTCTTGTAAAAGGCGCAACTAAGGAAAAGGCGCTGTTTGTCTTCGATGAACCTACGACTGGCTTGCATTTTCACGACATCAAAAAACTTTTGGCATCTTTTGAAGCGTTAATTGATAACGGACATTCGATAATCGTGATCGAGCACAATCTAGATCTTATCAAATGCGCCGATCATATCATCGATCTTGGTCCCGAAGGTGGAGAAAATGGCGGGCAGCTTTTGGCCGCAGGATCGCCTGAAGAAATCGTGAAGAACAAAAAATCGATAACAGCAAAGTATTTAAAGCACAAACTATAGCTCAATTGCTCGAAAGCTGTACCGGTGTCAAAAGGTTGAAGACAAAAACCTTGGCATAACGCTCGCCGTTGCTTTCGTAAGAATAGGTTATTTTTTTCTCGAATGGATCGTAAATCACCTTTCCGCGGGCATTTTGCGATCGGAGCACCCAAGTTGAAACACCCTTGTCATCGACAGAATTCTGGACGATCGAGCCATGGTACAATCTTGTTTTGCCATCATCGGTAAGTGCAATGCAAATGTATCCGTTGCTCTTCGAATTGATTTCGCGAATGTCGATCACGGTGCTCTCAAACTCCGAATCTTTCTGATCGTACTTGTCCGCATCTGCATTCCAAACAAAAAAAGTTCGGGTGTCCGACTCAAAACGGCGTTGTGTGTTTGTCTGAGCAAAAGTGGAAAACCCTATAAATAGTAATAATCCGATAGTAAAGTGTTTCATAATCTGGGGAAAATGTTATTCGACAAATATACAAAATCCGATGAAACGCGCAAATGTTAGACGAAATACATAAAATATTTAACAATTGGCATATTTCGAAACATTCCAACCGGCGGAAAAGCTTTGGCACGGCAACTTGAAAAGGATGTATTATGCCAAAATATTTTTGGCCACAACAACCCAAAATATCAATATCATGAAAAAAATTACGATTGCAACAGTGCTTGTTTTTGCAGCAGTTTTTGCGCAAGCCAAAAATTTTAAATATAGTTCTGATTTCGCGAACGATTTGATGGATGAACCGATCAGTTAAAAATTTTGGGAACAATCCTTCAAATGCAACCAATGGTATGCTGATCGAGCACGATTATCTAGGACGTGTTCGCCGTGTTGGCAATGTTTTTATCAACTACGATGCCTACAATCGCATTCGACGCACTGGAACGGTTTATATGAACTACAACAATTTTGGACTTGCCCAAGTTGGAAATTTGAGATTGATTTATGACCGCCGCGGAGAACTTGTCGATTTTGTTGGGAATGTAAAAGGTATTAGAACCGCAAATGCCTACAACTATAATCCGCCGACTTACACCCAAACTTTTGGAAACAATTAATTTTGCGATCAATATTCTATAAAACCGGGAAGGATTTTGTGGAAGCGAATACTAGATTAGAAAAAACTGAAAATAAATAATGCGATTGAAGATGGTTTGTTAGTTTTGTTGAAAAGCCCTTCGAATTGAAGGGCTTTCTATTTGAATCGCGCCATTTTCATCACATTGTTCAAAACGCCATTGAATTCCGAGGAAATATTTGCGACATAATTGACAGCGACATAAGCGATTGTAACCAGAATTGATTTCAGGACAATATTGAAAAATGGAATAAATCCAAAATCCCAATAATAAAAGCCCAAGAAAAGCGCGAGTGTTATTCCGGCAGAAGCAAAATTCTTAAAAGTGAATGGATAAAGTTTCATTCTGAAAACCACAAAAAGCAACTTTGCAAGACTGTAAAACGTGACGGCGATCAAAGTCGCCACCGCAGCACCGTTGATTCCATAATTCGGAATGAACCAACTGTTGAGCGCGATGGCGAGCACCGCGAGCAGCAAACCGAGAAATAGGACGGCGCGATAATATATAGAGTTGAATATGATCGCATTGTTGTTGCCCAGAACAAGGTCCAAATATTTTGAAACGCCGATGATGAACACTACAAAAATACCATCGGAATATTCGGGAGGAAGCATCAAGTAGACTTGATTGATATTGACCAAAATTCCCAAAAGCACGTATCCGCCAATAATCTGAAGGTTGATCGAGGTTTTTTTGTAAAGAATATTAAGTTCGTCATGCTCATTCTCCGCCATCAATTTTGCCGTGATCGGATAAACAATCTGATGCATCGCGCGGCTTGGCACTGAAATTACCGTAGCTATAAAAATCGCCACCGAATAATAAGCTACATTTTCTATCCTTATATATTGACCGAGCATAAACTTGTCGATGTCCAGCAAGAGCACGGCAACACTACCAGAAAGTATGATGAAAATCGAATATTCCAGAATCGGCTTTCGCGCAAAATTAAAGTCGAAATTCCACGTTGGCCTACGGATTCTGAAAGCGAAAAACGCCATCACACAAGTGGTAATGAAATAAATCCCGACAAGCGAATAAACGAATTCGACGGACGTAATCCACTTGAAATAAACGGCATATAGAAAAATTGAAATCAGAACGCGCAGGAATATTTCCTTTACAAAACTTCCAAAAACCGAAAGCATCTGCACTTTTGCCCAAGCATAAAGTATTTCAAAATATCCCATGCAAAGTCCGATGAACGGCACGAGCCAAACATAATCGTGGATTATTGGATTTTCTCGCGAAAGGAAAACTGCGATCGGTTCGTAAAAAAACAGCCCGATCAACCCAAAAGGGACAATTAAAATGAGCGGCAAAAGCAACATAAAGTTGAGAAAAGCTGATTTTTGCTCTTCAGTCTTGTACGTCGAATAGTATTTGACCAATGTATTATGAACGCCAAAAGCCATCAATGGCATTGTAATATTTGACGCGGAAAGCAAAAAGGCGGTGAGCCCGTAATAGGTTTTGCCGAGAAAATTTGTGTACATAAAGAGCGCGTTCGCCGCGCCAATCACAAATCCGATATAAGTGAGGATGGTGTTCCTGATCGATTGATTGATCACGATTCCCATTATTCGAGAATGATTTTGGCCAATTCGCCGGTAAGATTTCTTCTAGAATACTTTTCTATGTTGATGGATGTAGAAACAAGATTTCTATTCAGATAGCTTTCGTACATTTCTTCCAAAACCTTTTTAATTTCGGTCTTTTGATGATATTGGAAAAAGCGACCGGATTTAGTTTCATTCAAGATGGATTCAAAATCAGAATCTTTCGGCCCAACCGCGATTATGGGTCTTTTTGCGGCCATGTATTCAAAAAGTTTTGCGGGGATAATGCTGCGCGTTTCCGCTGAATCTATCTCGATCAGCAATAAAATCTGCGCGCGTCTTTGCTCAATCAAAGCTTGTTCGTGTGATATATAACCAAGGTCGACCACGTTTCTTCCGAGACCCCGTTTTTTGATTTGTCGAAGGATTTCGGGACTGGTTAAGCCGACAAACCGAAGTTCAAGATCTCTTGAAAAGTCAGCGTTTTCCTTGGCGATTTCTGCAATTGCCGTCCAAAGCACTTCGGGATTTCTCTCGGAAAGCAGTGAACCGATGTGGGCGATCGAAAATTTCTGGCCCAACAAAACAGCTCCTTTAAAATCGTTGTCAAAACCATTTGTGATAACGTGAATTGGTTTTGAGGTGCTTTGCGAAAATTCATTCTTCGTTGTCTTGCTTGTCACGATGATCGCATCGGCGGAAGAAAGCACATTTTTTTCCAACTGCTTGTGCCGATTTTTTGCGTAAGCGCCTAGTTTCAGCTTTTTGTGATATCCAATGGTTGTCCAAGGATCTCGAAAATCAGCGAGCCATCTCAAATTGCATTTTTGCGAAAGCGAAAGTCCTATCAAATGCAAACTGTGTGGCGGCCCAGAGGTTATTATCGTTTCAATCTTGTTTTCCTCAATATATTTTTTTAAAAACTTCACAGAAGGTTTTACCCAAAAACGCCGCGCATCCGGAATAAAAAAATTGCCGCGCACAGCCAATAAAACTTTGTCCAAAAACCGCTGTTTTTTTTTCGTGGGAATAATGCCCGAACTGAGCTTGGTGGTTTTTTTGGAAAAAATTCGTGCAACTTTAAAAGGTTCCCAGATCGGGATTTTGAGTATCGTCAAATCCTTGGGAATCTCGTCCAAAAGTTTTTCATCAATGATTGGATATGTAGGATTTTCGGGGATATAGATAATAGGTATTACACCAAATTCAGGCAAATACTTCACAAATTTCAACCAACGTTGAACTCCAGGACCTCCAGCGGGCGGAAAGTAATAGGTAATGATCAGCACTTTTTTCATTCGAAAATCAAGTTTCCGATGGCGCGGCAAACCACTGTTGACGACGCGAATAATAACCCGCGCCCAAAATCACCAACAACATAAGAATGCAGCTGATCAAGGTAATCGTGCTTCCGGTTTTGACAACGGTAGGTTCAAATTTAAAAACGATTTCGTGGTTTCCTTTCGGCACAAATAGCCCGCGGAGCAGATAATCCGTACGAATGACATCAGCATTTTTCCCATCGATGTAGGCATTCCAACCGTTTTTGTAATATATTTCAGAAAAAACCGCCAAGCCATCAGCTGTGTTTTTTGATTGATATTTAATCTTGTTCGGTTTGTAAAATGTTGCAGCAATAGAAGCCGTTGTATCTGTTGAAATATTGCCCTGATCGATCTTCAATGGAAATTCTGCTGTGTTGATAACAGCGGTTTTCCTACTGTCAAAATCTGCCAGCGCGTTAATTTCCTCATCCGACGAATGCACTTTCTGGATGTTCTGGACAAACCACGCATTGCCGTTCGCGCCAGGATTCATTGTTGGAAACTCTTTGCCTTCTTTGTCGGTTTGTATAATATATTTCACATTCAGCATGTGCAATACTTCCGAATTGTTGCCTGCGATCTGATAATCAAAAAGCTGTTGCATACGTCGTGGTTTTGCCGCGTGATAACCACCTATTGAGCTGTGAAAATAGGATGCTCGCGCGCTCGAAAGATTCCCGCTGATTTCAAATACGCGATAATGCGTCGTATCGTGCGAAATCTGCATATCAGATTCTGTTGCCTGAAAAGGTGCGTCGATAGCCGATGCCATCTTGAAGTCGTCGGCGCTCACATAGTTTTTATCTACCAGAAAAAGATCCGTCACCATTAACAACCCAACAAGAATCAGTGACATTTTTCGCGAAAGCTTTCCATTGTTGTAAAACCAAAGAAGTCCAAAAGCAACCGCCACCATGAATCCAGAACGCAGCAATGTGGCCATGTACATCGATTTGCGGTCTTTGGTGAGCGCTGCCACAAAATCCGGACCGTAGCTTTGCGCATAATAATCATCGTTTGCCCCCGAAAAAGAGAAAGAACTTTTAAAGACAGCTAAAATCGCTAAGATTCCAATTACGACAGCCGTGGATTTCCAAAGAGCTTTCCAGCGGATTTCCTTTGCTTGGGTTCTAAAAAATGTCTCAAGTCCCATTATTGCCAGGATTGGCAGGCAAAGTTCCAATATCACCTGAATAGATGATACCGCACGAAACTTGTTGTAGAGCGGCAC
Source organism: Flavobacteriales bacterium (assembly GCA_038234025.1). Taxonomy (GTDB): domain Bacteria; phylum Bacteroidota; class Bacteroidia; order Flavobacteriales; family Flavobacteriaceae; genus Flavobacterium. Next base: position 5,564 of record JBBSUW010000029.1, on the reverse strand, counting down.
AAAATCGATGAAAAAATCGGTGAGAAAGCCAAGATTTTTACCCCAAGAAAGCAGTAATGAAACAATTGCTCCTGTCAGGAATGCATATTTAATCTTTCGTTTATCGAGAAACAGCGCGAGCATAGTTAACAAAAAAACGATGGCACCAATGTATGCTGGCGCCGCAACAATCGGTTGATCGCCCCAATATGTTGGAAGTGTTGTTGCAAAATCGCGAGCTTGGTCATCGGGAACACCTTTTGAAATCATGAATTCATACATGCTCGAGTCCGTGCCAAGATTTTCATGGTTGGACCCGCCAAAAAGTCGGGGCGCGATCAGGTTGAAGCTTTCCGCGATACCGTAGCTGTATTCTGTAATATAATCGCGGCTCATCGCATTGTCGCTAACTTTCAACTTTCCGTCGGGCTCATATTTGAGTTCGCTCTTGTCGCGCGTGCTGAACTTGGAATATTCGGCCGTGGCCAAAAGATTGGTGGCGTTTGCACCTATGGCAAGAATTCCGGCAACGGCGAAAATCCCAAAAGCATAAAGCAGGTCTCTGGGCTGCTTTTCCTTGATGTTTTGGTAAACAAAATAAATTACGATAACCGCCAAAAGAATCATCAGGTAATAGGTCATCTGAAAATGGTTGGTGTTAATTTCGAGCGCAGCGGCGACCATTGTAAGAATTCCGCCCCAAATATATCGCTGCCTAAAAACGAGAATTACACCTGCCAAAACCATTGGCATATAAGCAATGGCGTGCGCTTTGGCATTATGGCCAACACCAAGAATTATGATAAGATAGGTGGAAAATCCGAATGCCAGCGCGCCAAAGAACGCAGTGAGCGGCTCGACCTTCATCACCATCAGGAGAATGTAAAATCCAAGAAAGTACAGAAAAAGATAATCGGCTGGCCGTGGCAAAAATCGAAGCGCATCATCGAGGGCACCGATATAATCGTGCGGATATTTTGCGCCAAGCTGATAGGTCGGCATTCCGCCAAAAGCAGAGTTTGTCCAATATGGCTCAATGTTTTCTTGATCCCTGAAATCATTCTGTTCCTTCGCCATTCCGGTGTACTGAACTATATCGGACTGAAATATCTTCTTGCCCTGAAGCACGGGATAAAAATATAGGAGCGATATGCAAACAAATCCGACCAACGCGAGAATGTGCGGTGTGAATCGGGCAAATTTCTTCATAAAGTTCGGTTGTGGAATGACGCGCCAAAAATAGGCAAATTTTCGTCAAAAGGTTTTTGCGATAGCGAGTTGAAATCAGTCAATTTCCTCGAAGTCGACATACTCGCCCACTTTTTTGGTCTCGCGGGGTTTTTCGGGAGTCCCGGTTTGCTGAAAACTTCCATAGGGCTTTTGCTGCTGTCCTTGTTGATGCTGCGTGAAATTCTCTCCAGCTTTTTCAACGGCTTTCCTTAACAAGATCGGCAAAAAAATGCGCGCCAAAAACTTGATTACATAATAAAGTCCAACGATGATCAATAGAATTCTAAAGAAACCAGTATAGGAAGCGGTCTGCATTGGTTGGCAAAATTTTTACAAAACTAGCAAATCGGCTGCGCAGTTGCTCATAAATAAATAATAAAAAATGCTACATTTGAACGGCTTTTGCCACTTGAACCGCACCAACACAACGATATGATTAGATACAGCCTTTCGATACTGCTGCTTTTGCCCGTTTTTCTGCAAGCCCAATTCACAGATGTCATCAATTCGAACAGACCTGGCGAATCGATGGCGGCTTTTTCTGTTGGGAAAACCGTTATCCAAGCAGAATTCGGTCTTGCGGGACTTCGTGAAAAGAACGATCTTGAAAATTACAACACAAATACTTATGGCGCTGATCTTACCTTGAGATATGGTGCTTTTTTTGAACAGCTCGAATTCATAGCCGATATCGAATATGATATGGAAAAATATCGTTCGCTGCTCCCGGACGAATCCCGACGCGGTTTTCGACGTGCTAGAGTTGGTGCGAAATTCCTGATCTATGACCCGAACAAGAAAATTGACGACAAGCCAGATCTTTACAGTTGGGTCAAGAATCACCAGTTCAAATGGCGGATGCTTATTCCCGCCGTTGGGGTTTATGCCGGCGCGAATCTCAACCTGTCTGACAATAAATTCTCGCGCCCTGGAATTCCACAGGAAAGAAGTCTAAGCCCGAAGTTGATGGTGCTTACGCAAAACCAGTTTGGGAAATATGCCTTGGTTGGCAATATTATTTTGGACAATTATCCATCGGACAATCAGTCTATCAATTATGTCATAACACTTACCCGAGGATTCAACGAATATTGGTCGGGGTTTTTGGAAAACCAGGGATTTTTCGGCGATTTCTATACCGATGCTTACGTTAGAGCGGGCGCGGCAAGACTGATATTGCAAAATCTTCAGGTCGATGCTTCCATTGGCGTGAACGTCAAGAACGCTCCGTCAAAACTGTTCGGCGGCGTTGGTGTTTCATGGAGATTTGATGCCAATTACGAAGATGTCTATCTTCGATTGCCAGGTGAAGAAGACAGTAAGCTCGACAAAAAGAGCAAGAAGGAAAAGGACAAAAAAGACAAAGAAAAAAACAAGCGCCTCGACGCGATCGAAAGCGACAAACCCTAATTGATGATCGAAATCAGAGAAGCACGATCGAAAAAAGAAATGACCGATTTTGTGAGGTTTCCGTTCGGCCTTTACAAGGACAATCCCAATTGGATCCCACCAATGATCGATGACGAGCTCAGTTCTTTTGACAAAGATAAAAATCCCGCGTTTCTTTCTGCCCAAGCCTATTTCTATCTCGCTTATCGCGATGGAAAGATTGTTGGCAGAATCACGGCGATTATCAATTGGGGCGAAGTAAAGAATCAGGGCAAACAAAAAGTGCGTTTTGGTTGGTTCGACGTGATCGACGATATCGAGGTAACGAAAGCACTTTTGGCAAAAGTCGAAGAACTCGGCAGCAAGCACAACCTTGAGAACATCGAAGGTCCAATGGGTTTTTCCAATCTCGACAAAGTTGGCGTGCTCACCGAAGGTTTTGATCAAAAAGGAACAATGATCACTTGGTACAACAACAAATATTATGTCGATCATTTGGAAAAATTGGGCTTTAGAAAAGAGAAACAATATCTCGAGAGCAAGTTCTCTTTTTCAAATGTCCAAAATCTTGAGACGTTTTATAAGGCGAATGACCTTGTTTCAAGACGTTATAACCTAAAAATGCTCACCTTCAAAAAAACGTCGGAATTGATGCCGTACGTAGATGAAATGTTTGAGGTCTTTAATACTGCGTATGCCAAATTATCATCATTTGTAGCGGTCACCGATGCTCAAAAAAAATATTTCAAGAACAAATACATCAATATGATCAATCCTGAATATATTTTTTTCATTCAGGATGAAAACAAAAAAATGATTGCTTTCAGCATTGTCATGCCCGATTTTAGCGATGCGCTCATCAAGGCAAGAGGAAAACTATTCCCATTAGGTTGGTACCATTTGCTTCGAGCAAAAAATCATTCAAAGGGCGTTCTTTTTTACTTGATCGGAATTTTGCCCGAATACCAGAATAAAGGCGTGACGGCAATGATCTTTAAGGAATATTATGAAGCGTTTACTGCCAAAGGCATTCTTGACTGTATCCGTACGCCCGAACTTGACGAGAACCACGCGATACATAATCTTTGGAAGAATTTCAATCCGATCATTCACAAACGACGGGCGACCTATATTAAGGAATTGAAAGATTGAAAGATTGAAAGATCTGGAAATTTGAAAAACTGGAAAATTTTTTAACACGTTACAAGTGGAATCGAAGCCGAGCGCAGTGGCGAGCTCCGTTTTCCTGTTTTTGCTTATGAAATTGAACGATTGAAATATTTCAAACATTTGTGCGACTCTATTTAACCAATATCTCGCTAGATATAACATCGGGGATTCTGATCGAATCTTATGCTTAAATCTCACTTGCAATCGACCCGCGCCAAGTGCATTCCACTCTCAAATGAAATCGCGCCGTGGTCTAGAAAACATTGCTTGTTTCCTTTTTCGGTAATCTCGCCGGTGCCTTTTACAAGATAATCGCCTCGCCTCAAAAAGATTTCCTCCCGAACGCTGGTTTTGCCCTCGCTCATATAAGTATAGTCCGCTATTAGAGTGTCGCCTTTCATTACGCCAGAGAATCTTCCAACATTATCATCCTTTTCATAATTGTTGTACGCAAGTTGTCCGTCCACATTAATGCCGCGCGTTTTCAAATGCAATTTTATCGTGTCCCTTTGCTGCACAAGTTCATAGCAGCTAGATTCGTCAATAGTTTCAATTTCAGGATTATCGAGCGGCGCGGGCTGTTGTTCTTCTTTTCCTTTGCAACCCAAAATCGTGGACGCGACAAGCGCCGTGAGCAACACCTTTTTCATATTGAAATCTTTTATTTAAAGATAGAGAATTTTTCGGCTGCAAATCTCAAATAAACATGCCAAACAAATTTTCCCGAATTTGTTTGGCACATCATTATAAAATCAAATTAATTCTATTTATCCTCCGTCACATCAACGGTGTGCTCTCCCGCCAATTTAAGGTAAGTTCCGTTCAGCAATTTTTCTCTAACGGCCTCAAAAGCCTCCAGGGTTTCTTCAATGTCTTTGATAGTGTGCGAAGCCGTTGGAATCATTCGCAGTAAAATCAAGCCTTTTGGTATGACAGGATAAACAACGATCGAAAGGAATATTCTGTAATTTTCGCGTAGATCGTTCACGAGCATCATCGCTTCTGGAATGGTTCCATTGAGATAAACAGGTGTCACACAAGTATTTGTATCGCCGATATCAAAACCCTTGTCGCGAAGTCCGTTCTGCAGTGCGTTCACGTTTTCCCAAAGTTTGTCCTTCAGTTCTGGCATCGTTCGAAGCATATCAAGCCTTTTCAATGATCCAACCGTCTGAACCATCGGCAACGATTTTGCGAACATTTGAGAACGCATATTGTATTTCAAAAAATCGATAACGTCGTGATCGGCCGCTACAAAAGCACCGATGTTGGCCATTGATTTGGCAAAAGTCGAAAAGTAAACATCAATCCCATCTTGAACACCTTGCTCCTCTCCTGCTCCTGCTCCTGTTTTTCCCAGCGTGCCAAAGCCGTGAGCATCGTCAACAAGCAGTCTGAAGTTGTATTTTTCCTTCATGGCCACAACCTCGCGAAGTTTGCCTTGCTGGCCGCGCATCCCAAAAACGCCCTCGGTTATAAAAAGTATTCCGCCACCGGTTTCTTCCGCCATCTTTGTGGCGCGCTGTAGGTTTTTCTCCATGCTTGCGATGTCGTTGTGCCGATAGGTATAGCGTTTTCCTATATGCAATCTCACGCCATCGATAATACAAGCATGGGAATCAACATCATATACAATAATATCATTTTTGGTAACGAGCGCATCTATGATCGAAACCATGCCTTGGTAACCAAAATTCAATAGATAGCAGGCTTCCTTCATCACAAATTCCGCTAATTCCTGCTCCAGCTGCTCGTGCGCAGAAGTCTGACCGCTCATCATTCGAGCGCCCATTGGA
>JBBSUW010000028.1:0-26832 GCA_038234025.1 Flavobacteriales bacterium | reverse complement strand
CTGTAGATCAGCAGAAATCAACGGCGATGTTCAAACGAATTGGCGCCGCTTTCAAAAAGCAACAACAACAAGCGGAGATCATAATGGCGCACAAAAACCAATGTGCGACGCCTATAATAATTTGCGGCGATATGAACAACAGCGCGTTTTCCTATGTATATCGAAGCGTTCGTGGCAACCTGAAGGATTCGTTCGAGGAAGCCGGAAGAGGCTTTGGAAAAACGTACAATTACAGATATTATCCCGCGAGAATCGACTATATTTTTGCCGATCCAACGATGACTGTAAAACGATTTCGAAATTATTCCAACTTCGTCAAAAGCGACCATTTTCCGATAACCACAACGTTATCTATGGACAATTGATCTGTTGCTTGCGCAAATATTCCGGTGCATAACGGCCTTCATTGAAGAGTAGATCGAGCACCGAAAGATTGTTCAAGAAACCTTCTCTATCGTCAAAAACCTGTTTGTATGGCTCAATAATATTGTTGTCCTTTTTCCCATTTGCCAAAGGGCGATAATCCGAAAAATCATCGTCATCTTTGAAATATTCAACAGTTTTGGAATATTTCAGATCAAATCGAAGACTTTTTGAAACAAATTCCATCGACTCAAAATTCAAATCCATCAAGAACTTTTGTTTTTTTTGAAAAATCGGAATAAGCCCATCTTCAAAAAACTCGAAGTAGGGCGAACTTCGATAAGCGGCCTCGAGCGACTTGAAATGCTGTTTCTGCCACGCAAAATCGTTCTCTATCAGCACATCTTTTGTTCTTTGATGTTTGCTTCGCGAATGCTTTATCGGAACGTTCAAAAGTTGAATCCCGTTCGGACTATAGATGTACAGTCTATTGCGATTCGTCTGTTTCTGAAAAGTATCCTCAACCTCGAACGTGATCGTATCGGCCTGAACTATTGTTGCAAACTGCGTTATCGATGGAAAATATGTTGGATAGATCAGGATTTTCATTGACTATTCCTTTGCGGCTTTTCGCTTTTCCCAAAAATAACTTCCAACAAAATAAACAGCGAGCAATATCAGAAATATCTTGAAATAGCTCTGCGGTTGACCATCGCCGCTCACGGTAGTGAAAACTCGGTTCCACCGTACTTTGTTCAAGCCTTTTCCATGCGGATCGAGGCTTAACCAAATAAAAACCGGTTTGCCAACAATATGATCTGCAGGAACAAAACCCCAATATCGGCTATCCTCGCTGTTATGGCGGTTGTCGCCCATCATCCAGTAATAATCCTGTTTAAAAGTATAGGAATTCGCAACAGCGCCATTGATTCGTATGTCATCGCCGGTAACTTTCAAATCATTTCGCTCATATTCTGAAATTATCCGCTTGTAATAAGGCAATGATTTTGCGTTCAACTCAACCGTTTTTCCTTCCTGTGGAATGTAAATTGGTCCAAAATTGTCTTTGTTGTATCTTCTGTTCTGTGGAAAAACCGACGCGTCGGGAACTCTGTCGATCATCGGCTCAACCGATTTTACCATCGGATTGTTCTTTAATCTTGCCGCCGATTCTTCGGTCAACGCTGAAAAAATGAAGGTGTTTTGCGCGCTTCGGTCTATGTAGATTCCATCGGTGATATTAAGTTCGCTCAAAAGATAAGACTCGTCAAACGGACTCCCATCGGTAACCACTGTGTAAGAAGTCTGCGGTTTTGCTCGTTCGGGAAGAATTGACTTTTTGTTGTCGATATAGACAATTCCTTCTTTTATCGAGAGACTGTCGCCGGGAATTCCAACGCATCGTTTCACATAATTCGATTTTTTGTCGATGGGTTTTTGGACGTGCGTCCCGCTTCTGTCAAAGAATTTTACGACCGTGTCGACCGGCCAGTTGAAGACCACGATATCGTTTCGCTCGACTCTTTGGGCAGCCGGCAATCTCATATATGGAAACTGTGGCCAGTTGAGGTATGATTTTGTTCCAATAATCGGGATTGTATCGTGGACCATCGGCAAAGCAACGGCCGTCATTGGAAGCCTCGCGCCGTAATGAAATTTGCTCACGAAGAGGAAATCGCCCACGAGCAATGATTTTTCCAGCGATGAAGTAGGGATTTGGAACGGCTGCATGATGTAACCGTGAACGATTGTTGCCACGACAATGGCGAACAATATTGATGAAACTGTTCCTGCTGCTTTGTTCTTGTGCAAAAGATGTCGGTCGGGAATATATTGCAACGGCTGCGTGTAATTTACATAAAACAAATAAAAACCGAATGTTACCAGTACGAGAACAATGTCCTTGTTAGAATCCTTTCCAAAACTTCGGAGCGTTTCGACCCAAACTGCCGGAATCATTATAAGTTGAACGATCGGGACGAACAATAAAATCGTCCACCAGGTTGGTCTTCCAATGATTTTCATCAAAACGATCGCGCTGTATATCGGGACGATTGCTTCCCAGCGCTTGCGTCCGGCAGTCTCGTACATTCGCCAAGTCGCGGCGAAATGCAAAATCTGCACCACCAGAAAAAACAGTAACCATTGGATTGTTGTCATTGTGCTATATTTTCAAATTAGTATCTGCAATGTTGTTTTTGTTACATTTCTTCGAGGCCTAAAAAATCCTTCATCGAAAAGATTCCTTTTTTATTTTGAACCCACTCCGCTGCCATGACCGCGCCCGATGCAAAACCGCTCCGGTCAAAAGCTTCGTGATTTATCGAAATCAAATCATTGCCGCTTTTGTAAGTGATCTTATGCGTTCCCGCAACATTTTCTTCGCGAAGGGCGGTTATTGGGAGTTCCATTTCTTTTGCATCGTCGAGCGCCCAGCTGCCGTAATCGGATCGTTCGATGATATCCTTGGCCAGAGAAATGGCCGTTCCGCTGGGTTTGTCCAACTTCTGAAGATGATGTATTTCCTCGATTGACGCTTGATATTCTGGAAACTTGCGCATCATGACCGCCAACCTTTTGTTTAGCTCAAAGAAAATATTCACGCCTAAACTAAAATTTGAAGCATACAGAAATGTTCCTTCAAGTTTTTCGCATAGTTCGGCCACATGATGATATTGGTCGAGCCAGCCCGTTGTACCGCTGATTGTGGGGATTCCAGCGCGCAGAGCGAGCTCGATATTTTGCCTTGCGACGTTTGGAACACTGAAATCAATGGCAACATCGGCGTGCGGCAAAGAATCGTTGGCATCAGAACTTCGGCGTCGGCAAACAATCTCATGTCCGTTTGCAACAGCGATCTTTTCGATTTCGTGACCCATTTTGCCATATCCCAAAAGCGCTATCTTCATTTGAAACTATAGTTAAGTGACAGCCCAAAACGCGGTTTGGCATTTTGTTCGTCAAATTTAAAATCGGGCTTCAGTGATAGATTGTCGTCGACATTGAATTGTTTTAGATGCGCATCGACATTGGCATCCACGATATTCAAAATATAAAAAGCAGCGGTGATCAATAGAGAAATATCGCGGTTTCGTTGGTAGAACTTTTGCGCCGATAGCAACCTTGTATTGTCGAGAAACTGGAAATTGTCATCATTGGGATAGCCTGAAATCCGTCTTTTGTAGGCATCGCGAACCTCGTTGTATTTTTTTTGACTGTCAAGATAAAAATAAAGACTCGTTCCCATCGCGCCATAGACCAACGGAACTTTCCAATATTTTTTGTTATAGACCTGTCCAAGTCCAGGAACAAGCGCAGAATAAAATGCAGCCTTAGCGGGCGCGAGCGGATTTATTTCGGCCGAGGGTTTTAACGAGTCGCCCATCACTTTTATACCATTGATTTCCTGGCAAAACGATTTTGCGCCAAAAAGAAATACACAAGCGAAAATGATAGCCAACGACCTCAAATCAATGTTTTAAAAGTTTGCTAATTCGGTTGAAATCTGCTTCAGAATGGAACGGAATAGTGATTTTTCCCTTGCCGTTTGCCGAAACTTTTACATCCACGGTCGCTCCAAAATATTCGGTAAAGGTTTTCTGCTGTTTTTCGGACGGCTCGAACTTGGAACGTTTTTCGGGTTTTTTGACACCTTTGGGATTTGCTTTTTCTTGATAATTCTTTACTAGGGCTTCGGTTTCCCGCACCGAAAGGTTTTCGCTGACTATTTTCTGATAAATATCCGTCTGGACATCTTGATTTTCGATGTTGATGATCGCTCGGCCATGACCCATTGAAATAAATCCATCTCGAATTCCGGTCTGGATAATTGGATCGAGTTTTAACAGCCTAAGATAATTGGCGATGGTCGAACGTTTTTTGCCAACGCGTTCGCTCATCTGCTCTTGCGTGAGCTGGATTTCATCAATCAATCGTTGGTACGACAGCGCTATTTCGATCGGGTCAAGATCATGCCGTTGGATGTTCTCGACAAGCGCCATCAACAACGATTCATTGTCGTCGGCAATTCTAATATAGGATGGAATGGTTTTGAGACCTGCAATTCTGGAGGCGCGCAATCTTCGCTCGCCCGAAATAAGTTGGAACTTATTGAACGACATTTTCCTGACCGTAATGGGCTGGATCAATCCAAGTTCTTTTATCGACGCGGCAAGTTCCCGTATTGCTTCCTCGTTAAAACTTGTTCGCGGCTGGAAAGGGCTGATCTCGATCGTATCGAGCTCGAGCTCTATGATGTTGCCCACAAGTTTTTCGGCGTTCTTGTCGGCAGCCGATCGTATATCGTTTTCGGGATCTTTGAGAAGAGCGGAAAGCCCGCGGCCCAAGCCCTGTTTTTTTAGTGCGGTCATACTGCGCTGTTTTTCTTGATGATTTCTTGCGCCAAGGCCAGGTAATTGCTCGCGCCCTTGCTCGTGGCGTCAAAGTTTATGATGCTCTCGCCAAAGCTCGGTGCTTCGCTTAGTTTTACGTTGCGCTGGATAATTGTTTTGAAAACCATCTCCGCAAAATGCTTCTGCACTTCTTGGACAACCTGATTGCTCAACCTCAATCGCGAATCGAACATCGTGAGCAATAGTCCTTCTATATCAAGGTCGGCGTTGTGAATTTTCTGAACGCTTTTGATCGTGTTGAGCAATTTGCCCAAACCCTCGAGCGCAAAATATTCGCATTGAATGGGAATAAGCACTGAATCGGCCGCTGTTAAAGCGTTCAATGTCAGCAATCCAAGCGATGGCGCGCAATCTATGAGTATATAATCGTAGTTGTCCTTGACGCTTTCAAGCGCTTGCTTCAACATGTATTCGCGATTTTCTTTGTCAACCAATTCTATTTCGATGGCAACAAGGTCAATGTGCGCCGGAATGATTTCAACATTAGGTGCAGATGTCATAACTATCGCTTCGTCGGGAACATTGCTGTGCTCCAATATTTGGTAAGTGCCTATCTCAACTGTTTCGACATCTATGCCAAGTCCAGAGCTCGCATTGGCCTGTGGATCGGCATCGATCAGAAGCACTTTTTTTTCGAGAACTCCCAACGAAGCGGCAAGATTTATGGATGTCGTGGTCTTTCCCACGCCGCCTTTTTGGTTTGCTATCGCAATGATTTTACCCATTTAAAACTTTGGATTTTTGAGCCGTAAAAGTACGATTAATTACGGTTTTCTCACGTTGAGTTGTTAACAATGGTCGATCATTGCGGCAGCCGAATCTTTGTAGTGTTGCCGCTTTCGCGAAATTGTTTTGACCAGTGATTTAGACATTTACGACGACCGCTTTGCCTTGATCATTGCCTCGAGCTGGTCCCACATTTCCTCTGGTATCGCCTCTAGAATATTGAATTGTCCAGCGCCCTTCAGCCATTCGCCGCCATCGATGGTCACGACCTCGCCATTGATGTACGCAGAAAAATCTGAAATAAGATATGCTGCGAGATTCGCGAGTTCCTGATGGTCGCCAACGCGCTTGAGCGGCACTTTTTTGGCAAGGTCGAATTTCTCTTTAAGATCGCCGGGAAGAAGTCTGTCCCAAGCGCCTTTTGTGGGAAAAGGTCCGGGCGCGATAGCATTTGACCGAATGCCGTATTTTGCCCATTCCACGGCTAGGCTTCGCGTCATTGCCAAAACCCCGGCTTTGGCGGTAGCCGATGGAACAACGTAAGCGGAACCTGTCCAAGCGTAAGTGGTCACGATGTTCAATATTGTTGAATTCTCCTGTTTTGTATCGATCCAATGTTTTCCAAAGGCAAGCGTGCAGTTTTTTGAACCTTTCAGAACGATGTCGATAATGGTATCAAATGCATTGGCAGAAAGCCTTTCGGTTGGCGAAATAAAATTTCCAGCGGCATTGTTCAAGAGTGCATCGACCTTGCCGAATTTTTCGACGCTTTTGTTCACTACATTTTCAACCTGCTCATAATCGCGAACATCACAGGCAATCGGAAAGACGACGCCACCGGTTTCTGACATCAATTCTTCAGCGGCCGCTTCGAGTTTTTCCATATTCCTGGAAGTGATCACAACATTGGCGCCAAGCTCAAGAAAGTATTTTGTCATCGACTTTCCGAGACCGCTTCCGCCGCCCGTTACTACTATCGTTTTATCTTTGAGTGCATCGTCGCGCAGCATTTTTGCCTTGAAATCTATCATTTTGCTTGTTTTGGTTAAAGGTAGAACTTTGGTTACCCATTTCCGATACTGGCACAAAAAAACCCGCTGGTAATTAGCGGGTTTTTGTGATTTTTTCAGAAAGGAATTAGTACTTTCTGTTGTTGTTTGAGTTGCCAGAATTTTTTGAGTCATTCTCAACAGTTGTGTCTTTGTGGTCGTGCCCTTCTTGTTTTACAAGTTTGTTGTAAACGCCGAGCAACATAAAAGGTGCCGCCCATTGACCTACAAATAGTGCTTTGTTCGGCTTGTTCGCAATTTTGAGTGCCGCTGAAACAGCCATTGATCCAAGTGCTGCCCATAAGAATAGATCGGACGGAAGTTTTGACGTTTGTTCTTCGATTGCTTTAGCCACTTTCCCTTCGGTGTGGTCTTTTTTGATCATTTCCATATCGTGAATTTTTAAAAATTATTGAGCCATAAAACTACGGCTCAGCACTATCAAAAATTTACAATATTTGAGCGATGTGTTGGACGATTTCTAATTCTCGTTCAACAATATTTCCAAAAGCTGGATTGCAGCTTCGCTGATTTTTGTGCCTGGCCCAAACACCGCGACCGCACCTGCATCGAACAAGAACTGATAATCTTGCGCCGGAATCACCCCGCCCACAATCACCATGATATCCTCGCGTCGATAATTTTTGAGTTCTTGTATTACCTGCGGAACAAGTGTTTTATGACCGGCCGCAAGCGATGAGACGCCCAGAATATGAACGTCATTTTCTACCGCTTGTTTTGCAGCTTCTGATGGTGTTTGAAAAAGTGGACCAATGTCAACATCAAAACCTACATCGGCATAACCAGTTGCCACCACTTTCGCACCTCGATCATGACCATCCTGGCCCATTTTCGCGATCATTATCCGAGGTCGCCGGCCTTCGGATTTGGCAAATTTATCCGCCAGTTGCTTGGCTTTTTCAAAGCTTTCGTCCATTTTGATTTCCTTACTGTAAACGCCGCTAAAAGATCTAATCTGTGCTTTGTATCTCCCATAAACCGCTTCGAGCGCATCGCTGATCTCGCCCAAAGTTGCGCGTTCGCGAGCTGCGTCGATTGCTGCTTCCAGAAGATTCCCTTCTTTGTTTTTTGCGATTTGCGTAAGCGTTGCCAAAGCTTTGTCAACCTTGGCATTGTCGCGTTTCGCTTTGATGTAGGCCAATCGTGCCAATTGCTGTTCGCGAACCATTTGATTGTCAACATCCAAAATCTGGAGCGGATCTTCCTTCTTCAAACGGTATTTGTTCACGCCCACGATAACATCTTGGTTGCTGTCGATGCGCGCCTGTTTTCTTGCCGCAGCTTCTTCAATTCGTAGTTTTGGAATTCCCGCCTCGATAGCTTTTGTCATTCCGCCAAGTTCCTCGACCTCTTCCATCAACGCCCAAGCTTTTGCGGCGATTTCATCTGTAAGCGATTCTATGTAATAACTTCCGCCCCAAGGATCGACGGTTTTTGTGACATTGGTTTCATATTGCAAATATAATTGCGTGTTTCGTGCGATCCTTGCCGAGAAATCAGTTGGTAACGCAATGGCTTCATCGAGCGCATTGGTATGCAAAGATTGCGTCCCGCCAAAAACCGCCGCCGAAGCTTCGATGCAGGTTCTCGCGACATTATTGAATGGGTCTTGCTCGGTCAAGCTCCAGCCCGACGTTTGGCAATGCGTTCTGAGCGCCAAAGTTTTTTCGTCCTTTGGATTGAACTGCGAAACCAATTTTGCCCACAGCATTCTGGCGGCGCGCATTTTGGCGATTTCCATAAAATGGTTCATCCCGATTGCCCAGAAAAATGAAAGTCGCGGTGCAAAATCATCGATGTCCATTCCCGCGGCAAGTCCCGTTCTGATATATTCAAGCCCGTCCGCCAATGTATAAGCCAGTTCAAGATCTGCGGTTGCGCCTGCTTCTTGCATGTGATAACCGGAAATGGAAATCGAGTTGAACTTTGGCATTTTTTTGCTCGAATATTCAAAAATATCGGCAACGATCTGCATCGATGGCGCTGGCGGATATATATAGGTGTTGCGCACCATGAATTCCTTGAGGATATCGTTCTGGATTGTTCCGGCAAGTTGTTCGGGTTTTACGCCCTGTTCTTCGGCCGCAACGATGTAAAAAGCCATGATCGGAAGAACCGCGCCATTCATAGTCATCGAAACCGACATCTGATCCAGCGGGATTTGGTCGAAGAGGATTTTCATATCCTCAACACTGTCAATGGCAACGCCGGCTTTTCCGACATCGCCCACAACGCGCTCGTGGTCTGAATCGTATCCTCGATGCGTTGGCAAATCGAATGCGATCGAAAGTCCTTTTTGTCCGGCGGCAAGATTTCTACGATAAAAGGCATTGCTGTCTTCGGCTGTAGAAAATCCAGCATATTGGCGGATTGTCCAAGGTCGGCGAACGTACATTGTCGAATATGGACCGCGAAGATTTGGCGCGATACCGGCAGCATAATCCAAATGCTCCGCTTTGGAAACGTCTACCTTATTATAGAATGATTTCAACGCAATACCCTCGGCCGTTTCAAAATCAGATTGTTGCTCGTGGTTTTTAACTTCTGCAGAAGGTTTTTTTATTGAAAGATGTTGTAGGTCTTTTCTCGTCATGACGGTTGTTTTTCAGATTCCAACCTCTTTATCTCAAATGCCTCCGAAAGTCTCTTTTCAATAATCGGCTTGATCAATGTTTTTCCAAATTCATTTTTTGAAAATGGAAAAAGTTCCAAATCATTTGCCATCAAATCATTTTTGTTCGGATGCTTGGTCGTCCCGATTCTTGGATTTTCGCCACTGTCAAAAAGCGATTGTTCTTTATCAGCTGATTCAGTGATTTTTCGTTGAATCGTTCCTTCGCCGAGTTGTACCAAAAATCCACCATTCTGTTCGATGCCCTTGAAAATGTCCAGAGCTTTCTGCGCCACTTGCGTCGTAAGACTTTCAATATAATAAGTGCCGTCAGCCGGATTTTGAACTTTGTCAAAATAGCTTTCATTTTTCAGGATGAGCAATTGATTTCTGGAAATCCTTTCGGCAAATTCATTGCTTTTGTGATACAAAGAATCGTATGGAAGATTCACGATCGTATCCGCGCCGCCAGAAATCGCCGACATGCATTCGGTCGTGGTGCGCAACATATTGACATTGTAATCGTAGATCGATTTATTTCGTGTGGAAGGTTTCGCAACGATATGGAATTTTTGGTCGAAGCCGAATTCCTTGCCTACGATTTCCAACAAATAACGAAGGGCGCGGATTTTTGCGATTTCAAAAAAGTAATTGGAACCAACGGCAACTTCTACAACAATATCGCTTTTGAGGTTTGGCAAATGGTTGAAATACTCTGTGGCGTGCGCCAAATTGTACGCGATTTGCTGAATATTGTTCGCGCCAGCATTTTGATAGATTGAACCAGAAATTTTTAGAAAAGAATGGTTCGTCGCTTCCGCAAATTTCTTCAGCGCATCAAAATTGGATGAAAATTTGGATGGAAACCAATTGCCCTCGCGAACAAGATTTTCGATTGGATCGAGGTTGTAAAATATTTTGGCATTTCGCGAAAGCGTTGATCTTTCGAACGATAGGAGTTTTTCAATATCCAAAAAACCAAAATCGAACTGTATGTCAACTTTTTCAAGCGGCAATTTTTGAACCAGTTTCTCAATATCGATTTTCGGATTGCGAACCGTTAAAAACAAGCTTTCAGCGCCTCTTGCGATCACGTCGTTTGCCCTAAAAATCGATTTTTCGACATCGTTCACAAAAATGTGCTGTCCGATCCTAAATGGTTTTTCGGGAGTTGAGATTGGCAATTTATCGGCAAGGTCTTCACTGTTGTAAAATGGCTTGACCTTGATGCCATCGGGCGATTCCCAAACCAAATGCTTGTTATAGTCATCGCCCTTTAAGTCGTACTGGATTTTTTGTTTCCAAGCTTGAGACGAAACTCCTTCAAATATTTGATAATTCTTTCCTGTCAAAATATATTGTATAAAGCTATTTTTTACTGACCGTATCACCCTCGAATTCAATGATGTAAATTTCCTCACTGTCCTTTTTCATATAATATTTCTCGCGAGCGTACTTTTCGGTCTCGTCCAAATTGTCCAGCTCCTTGATTTGGGTTTCGTCGTGGTGAATCTCATTCTGGTAATATTCTCGGTTGTCCTCGAGCTCTTGGATCTGCTGGTTGAGAATACGATGGTCAAAATAGGAATAATTGTCGAGAAAAGTCATCCACACAACAAAAAAAAGCAGCACCCAAACATATTTGTTGCCGAGTTTTTGATACCACTTTTTTCCGTTTCGCTTTTCGATTTCCAATGTTTCAGTAATTTTAGTGGATAATGCTGGAAGATTTTTGCAACGGAATAAATGTAAGGATTTTTATGAAATTCGCTGCGAGATAACCGCGCGAACAATGTCGATGGCAACGGTATTGTACTTATCGTTCGGAATTATAATATCAGCAAATGCTTTAGTGGGCTCGATAAACTGTTGGTGCATTGGCTTGAGCGTGTTTTGATACCTGGCCAAAACTTCCTCCATATCGCGGCCACGTTCGGCAATATCACGTTTGAGTCGGCGGATCAAACGCTCGTCGGAGTCTGCATGTACAAAGACTTTGATGTCAAAAAGGTCGCGAAGTTCGGGATTGGAAAGTATCAAAATGCCCTCCACGATCATCACTTTTCGCGGATGCGTGGAAACCGTATCATCAGTACGGTTGTGCGTAACGAACGAATAGACAGGTTGGTCGATCACTTTTCCGGCGCGAAGTTCCTTGAGGTGCGCTACTAGAAGATCAAAATCGATCGCGCGCGGATGATCGAAGTTTATCAGCGCTCGTTCGTCGAATGAAAGATGGCTGGTTTCCTTATAGTAATGGTCTTGCGAAATAATGCCAACCTCCGTTTGTGGAAGTTCGTTCATTATTTGATGGACTACGGTTGTTTTTCCGCTTCCCGTTCCTCCTGCAATTCCAATGATGAGCATACAATCGTTTTTTGCTGTGGCAAAAGTATGGAAATATGATGGAAACCTTTAAAGCAAATCCCTTTAAGAAATTGGCAGAAAATTTAATTGAAAGCTTAAAATGTAATTCGTATATTGAGGCAATTATAAATGTTCGCGAAAGAACGATAACTTTAAATATTCAAAATATGGAACAGACAGATCTGGAATTGAAAGAAGAATACCTCCGAAAGATCGAGGACATCAAGAACACCGCCGAGAGTTTGGTCGGAAAGATCGGCCATCTTCAGGTCGACCTCTTTAACCATCCCGACAAGAATCTCGAAAAATCATTGGAAAAGATGAACAATGACTTTGCGAACGGCGTGACGGAAATCACCGAAGTTTGGCATTCTTATGAAGATATGGTCAAGCAGATGCGTCAACCGGACGTGGAGGAGGAAGAAGCGACAGAGTAGATTTTAGATCTAAAAATTATTTGAAATAAATAAAGCCCGAGAATTTTAATGTTCTCGGGCTTTTTAGTGCAACATACTTTAATAGATTGATGTTGAAGCTGCCATATTTTTTGTTCTGTATTTAGCTTATGGTAAATACTGCTGCAAAATCGTTTACTTCGTTCACTGCCTTCCAATTTATATCTTTTTCATATCGTTCTGCAATGTTGTTGTTATTTGGGTCGAGCGCAATCAGGTAGATCCATTGGTTGTCCAAGAACATTTTATGGTTGGCGTTCTGTCTCAAAACCTGCGCGATCCTCTCTTTTGGCGCCTGGATTATAACCGACAATCTCAGAGGTTTGTGGTACAATTTTTCATCAGATGAATTAACGGACTGGAGCGGAAGTCCGATTTTGAGGTCGCCGCCGTTGCCCTGAACCACGCCAAACCTTCCGGTAATATTGTGCGTTATTTTAGATCCTCCACCAAACTGGTGATTGTCCACCGTTGAAAAATAATAATGATTGTTGATCCATTGCGTCACCACCATCGGGCCTTGCATAATTGGTTCCAGTGCTTTGCCGCTCTTGTCAGTCTGCCATTCGTAAGAATGAAGAAAACAATTTCCGGCGAGATCAAGATTTTTGGTCATTGTTCGTGGCCCTATCATAAAGCCGGCATTTTTTGCTAAACCCCATTCTGGTCCGGTCTCGGCCCAATGGTTGGCTTTGCTGTGCAAAATCTGCACGTTTTTCTCGCTTCCGCCCAGTCCTTCGCACGTTGCGGTTTGCTGTGCCTTGCGCAAATCATCTTGAAGCCTGTGCAGTTTTTCTCGGTGGGACGCTGGAACTTCGCTGTCAAAAAGCACGATTTCGTCGGTGGTGGTGTTATGCTCGGCAAAGTTCCACCGAGAAAGAACTTCTGCGCAAATCTTGACGCTTCCTGTGCTTCGCCCCATCGAGCATCCACGCCGATGAGCCGCGCCATAAAAACCCCCATTGCAAGCCACGATAGAACAATAGCCGCAATGTGGTTGGACATCACCAAGACCATCATAAAAAATGACCTTCAGAACAAAAATCTTCAAATTCACAAGATCTCAGGATTGCCAATTATTACAACTTGGTGTCTTACTTGGCTGCAGTCAAAGAAGCTTTCCCCAGTTGCTGAGGCGTATCTGGCATTTGTGCAATCAAACAAGGAAAAAATCATAAAAGAGCGGTTTGACTGTATGCATGATTACTTGAAGTGAGATTCAAGGCCAATAGAAGACTAAATCTAGACGCCTGCTTTTCCGCGAGTTGTCACTGTTTCTCCCAAAGACATTTTAAGGCCATAGTTTTCTTTTATAATCAAACCACAAAGCATATCTTTGCACTCGCTTTTCGATTCAGCGGAAAATCATTTGAAATATTTTCGGGGTGTAGCGTAGTCCGGTCATCGCGCCTGGTTTGGGACCAGGAGGTCGCAGGTTCGAATCCTGCCACCCCGACAAAAGCCTGAGAACTAAATGTTCTTGGGCTTTTTTATTATATGAAATCTCTAGATACTTATCAGTGGAGAGTTAAAGGCTTGTACCTTCTCCCGATAGTCCGATTGCTGTAAAGATGACTGCCACCCCGACATAAGCCCTGAGAACTAAATGTTCTTGGGCTTTTTCATTGAAAGTCGTATTTTTGCGTCTTTAAAATCCAAACAAAATGTCTGATCATATCGAGAATATAAAATGCCTTATCATAGGTTCTGGACCTGCGGGTTACACAGCGGCGATTTATGCAGCCAGAGCAAATATGAACCCCGTGATGTACCAAGGCACACAACCTGGCGGCCAGCTCACCACCACAGCCGATGTTGAGAATTTCCCAGGTTATCCAACAGGAATTTCTGGGCCTGATATGATGGAGGAACTCAAGGCGCAAGCGGTACGTTTCAATACCGATGTTAGAGATGGATGGGCTACGAAGGTCGATTTTTCGTCAACGCCTTTAAAGGTTTGGGTGAACGAAACAAAAGAAATCCACGCTGAAACCGTGATCATCAGTACTGGCGCAGAGGCAAAATACCTCGGGCTTGCATCAGAAATGCATTATCTCAATACTGGAGGCGGCGTTTCGGCATGCGCAATCTGCGACGGATTTTTCTACAGGAACCAAGATGTGGTGATTGTTGGCGCCGGCGACTCTGCCTGTGAGGAAGCACATTATTTGAGCAAGCTTTGCAAAAAAGTGACCATGCTCGTGAGAACCGAAAACTTTCGTGCTTCCAAAATTATGCAGGAACGCGTGATGAAAACCGAGAACATCGATATCAAACTGAACACCGAAACACTAGAGGTTTGCGGCGATGGCCAAGTTGTGACGGGCGTAAAAGTGATAGACAAGTCGACGACCGAAACATACGAGATTCCGGCGACGGGATTTTTCGTGGCGATTGGGCATAAACCCAACACCGATATTTTCAAGGATTATCTCACGTTGGACAAAACCGGTTATATTATAAATATTCCGGGCACGGCTAAGACAAATGTCGCGGGCGTTTTTGTGGGTGGCGACGCCGCCGACCACGTTTACCGTCAGGCAATCACTGCTGCGGGAACGGGTTGCATGGCAGCGCTTGATGCCGAAAAGTATTTGGCCGCGATGGAATAATCCTTTCCCAAAATGGTTATATAATAATAAAACCTGGCAGTGAATGTCAGGTTTTTTTATTGATGAGGCGAAACTATAATTTAAACGGCTTTTTCTGAATGCTCGCATTGTCCGCAAATCTTCTGATCTCCATTTTTTGGTCACCGTAAATTTGAAGGTCGGCTTTTCCGCCAATATCTATGATTGCTTTTCCGGCAATGATCATGGCGCACTTGGTGCTTCCGTCCATGATGACCTCGCAGTTTTTTGTGGTGAAGTTCTTGCCCGTGAAATCCGAGCTTTCGTCCATTTTAATTTTTGCGGAGAGCGCGTCGCCCTCGATTGTTGCCGAGGATTTTTGGAAGAGATCAAAGCGAACATCGGGCGATGAGATCAACGCCTTGAGCTTGGCGTCCTTGCTGAGCTCGATCGTGGCAAGGTCGGCGGTGACGTTGAGCTCGGTCTTTGATTTGTCATTGGCCATCAATGTAAAGCGTTTCGATTTTACATTGGCGAATATTTTTGCACCACCAAATGCCTTGAACGTGAAGTCGGGCAAGGCGACGTCGGCGCGCGCTGTAATGTTGGATTCATCCTTGGCAACGACCATCTTGAAATCGTCCATATAGGTTACGCGAACGCTGAACTTCTTGAATCCACTGACGTCCTTGTTGGTCATCAATATCAACGTCTTTCCGCTCATCGTGGCAGAAACCGATGAATGAAGATTGTCGTCGGCCTCGATCTCGATGCCGCATTTGTCGCCCTTGATGATGAATATCTCCAGGTTGTCGGAAACCTCGACGCTCTCAAAATGCCCGATCTCTGGCTGCGTTATGGTCACGATTTTGCTTCCGCGAATCTTCTCGCGCTGGGCAAAGGAAAGTATTGGAACAAGCACGAGAAAAAGAAGGATTTTATTGGACATTGCTATTGATTGGTTCACAAATATATGAAACCTTGCCAAGATTGCAGAATCTTTGGCGTTGCAATCGTCGATGGCTGGTGCGTGAGGGATTGTAGTGGAAATCCTTTTCTTTTTTGGCCCTGGGCGGAATGTATGGTTGGCCAAAAAGAAAAGATTGTAGCGGAAAGCCCGACCTCGTGCCGCGTGCGGCAGCAACGCGGGACGAGGGCACGCCCAAAAATCTATGGAATCTACTTTTTTGAAACGCTTCCGCCCGAGCTTTCGCTCTTTGAGACCGACTGTTTTGGATCGCCGATGTAGTAAATCTCGCCGCCGCTGCTTGCCGATGCGTCTAGCTTGACCAAGGGCGCAACCTTTATGCTGCCGCCGCTGGATGCCGATGCGATGATATTGTTGGAGAGGGTTTCGGTCGCGTCGATATCGCCACCGCTGCTGGTGGAAACCTCCATCGAAATGGCTTTTCCGCGCATTGTAATCTCGCCACCGCTACTGGTTTTACCGGTGAATTCCTCGGTCTCGATGTCTATCGTCATTTCGCCGGCGCTGCTGGCCACGCACTGCAATTTCGGCGAGCGGAACACGCCCTTTCCAATAATTGACGAGCCGCTGCTGGCGTCGATGCTTTCGATTGTTGGCATTGTGACGATTATTTTTCGGGATTTGGATGTTGCGATATTCTCGTCGGTGCTGATCTTGAGAACGCCGCCGCTCACGGTCGTGATTATGTGTTCCTGCAGGTTTTGGTCCGCAACAACTTCCACCGTAGAGGTCGAGGATTGGGTGATCTCGACATCGATCCCGCCGCCGGCATCGATGGCCGTGAAAATGTCAACCTGTCTTTGCGTGGTGGTTACATTGCCATCGCCGCGAAGTCCGGTGATGTTGCACGCAGTGAAAAGGATTGCGACGAGAAGTGCACAAAATATTCTAGTGGTTGTCAATATGAATTTTGTCATGGTTTATTTGGTTTTGATGAATACGCCTTCTGAATTTATCTTTACGGATTTTACTTCCTTTTCGGTGCGAATTGTGTCGCCACTTTTGATTAGAATCCCATCTTTATTGAGCGTGATAGACGCATTTGGATCACTGTCCGACGAGATTGAAAAGCCTTTACTATCTCTGTCGCCTTCGTCATCATTGTCGTCCCGATCGTTTTCATCGGCGGGACAATCGAGGCATCTTACTTTTCGGTTCTCGACTTTGTAAAGATAGTTGCCGCTGTAATGCAAGTCAAAAAAATCATTGTCGGAATAGTCGAAGTGGCGCAGGTTTTCGTCGGGGCGAATGTAGATTCCGTTGGGGACAAATATCGTGATGTCCACTTCCTGGTTGCGGAACTTGTCGGCAAAATCGGTCAAAAGATACTTGTCGAGCAATATTCTGTTGCCGATTATCGAAACAGTATAACGGATCTTTCTGGCTTTTTCCTTTGCCTGCGTCAGCGTTTCGGCACGAGAAGAAAATTCTATCTCGATGAATGTCTTTGCAGAATTCGACGGTTTGAACCTTACATCGACATCTTTTGAATAAATCACTTTTGTTCCTGTCGAATCTTCGGTGACGGAGAAACCATTGTTGCCAAGGTCGAGCGTGGTGAAGTAATCGTTGTTGCGAAAACCTACATATAATGTATCATTTTCCTTAAGCACCACTTCCTTCTTGTCGATCAGATTTCCGCTTACCGCGAATTGTGTACCCTGGCGAATGCCCAAGGAAATCAATATTCCGATAGAAATCAGCCAAACCGCGAGCAATGTATATTTTGCAACGCTTCCGATCGACTTGATTGTCGGGCTTATGAGTTTGAAACCGAGCAGCATCAACATAAAAAACGGAATCCCGACGGCAAAAAAGAACAGCAGCCCAAGGATCCACAATGGATAATCTGAAAAACTTTCTGATGCCGCAAAAGCTTGCCACGGCACGTCGATCAGATGTGTGGATCCAATAGTGAAAATACTGACCAACAGCGCGCACAGCACGGCTATGGACGTGATGATGAGCAGAATGCCTATGAACTTGGCAAATATCTTGAGCAATGTGAGGATAAAGTCGCCAAAACTACCGGCGGCTCTGGTTGCGCCGGTCTTTACCTTGTTGCCAAGTTCGTCAAACTCGCCGTTCTTGAACTTGCTCGAAACATTGTCAAATCCATCGCGGACTTTCTTTTCGATGTTGGCAAGGGTCACGGGCTCGCCGCGCATCTGGAGTTTTTCGGAAGTTGTGATGGCTTCCGGCATCACGATCCAAAGGATGATGTATGCAAAGAATCCCGTTCCGTAGAATATGGCAAGGACTAAAAGCAGGATTCGCAGCCAAACCTTGTCGATGCCAAAGTAATAGCTCAAGCCAGACAGAACGCCACCGATCATTCCGCCATCGCGGTCGCGGTACAATTTTTTGGTATTGGTCTGCGAACCAGAATAGAACGTCGAGCCTGAAGCAATCGGTTCTTCTTCGTCAAGGCGATAATCTTCTGGTTGCCCCATAACGGTTATGATCTCGTCGAGTTCGGACAATGTGATCACTTGTTTGTCCGATGTGTGTTTTTCGGTAACGAGCTCTGCGATGCGCATTTCGATGTCCTTGATGATCTCATCCTGGCCGCTGCTGTTGGCGAGCGAGCGCTTGATGGCATCAAAATATCTGGAGAGTTTTTGATAGGCATCTTCATCGATGTGAAAGAACATGCCGCCCAAGTTGATGTTGATTGTTTTGTTCATGACTATTGGTTTTGGTTGGTTATGATGGTCACGGCGTCGGAAAGTTCGGTCCAGGTGCCATCGAGTTCGTTTAGAAATGTTTGTCCAAGTTCGGTGAGGCCGTAGTATTTTCGCGGCGGTCCGGATGTCGATTCTTCCCATCTATAATGAAGAAGTCCGTCGTTCTTGAGCCTGGTGAGCAAGGGATAGATTGTTCCCTCTACAACGAGCAGCTTTGCGTTTTTCATGGTCTCCAGAATCTCTGAGGTGTAGGCGTCCTTTAGCTTGAGCACCGACAGTATGCAGAATTCCAGAACACCTTTTCGCATCTGCGCTTTAGTGTTTTCTATGTTCATTTTGAATCGTTTTAGTGATCATTTTTAATATTATATGTTTGGAAAATGCGCTGTTTTCCGGTTTTATTATTTAATAAAATTAATTGTAATCGGGTATTTAAAATCGTCGCCGTTCGAAGTCTTTATGGCGGCGTAAATAATAAGAAAGAACTCCAGCACTTTTAGCGCAAGCAGGATCGTTAGCGCAACAATTGCGACGGTTGCCAATGTGGTAAATTGGCCGACGTTGACGATTGCCCAGTTGAAGTCGCTGCCAATCTGGGTAAAATCAAAACCTTGCAAAACGGCGGCAAGAATTCCAAAGACGGCAATGCTGGCCAGAACAATCGTATATATCAATAGGCTCAATTGAAAGTTGATCGCGCGTTTTCCCTGAATGTCGATATAGGTCGAAGCGTCCTTTTTTGAACCCCAAATGAGCAGCGGGAACAGGAAGTTTCCGAAAGGAACAAAGTACTGTGTGAGCGCGCTCAAATGAATTGCTGCGGCGATAGAATTGTTTTTGGTTTCCATGATATAGTAATTTCTTATGCAAATATATATCCAATAGAAGGTAACTTGTTTTACATAGTACCATATATTAACTTTACCTTAACATTTGGTGGTTGCCGAAAACGTGGTATATTTACCAAATGAAAAAGCTCAATCCCAGCAAAATCAATGCTTTCTTGATGTTCAAGTTGCCATCGGCGTACTTTTGTGGTGTGCGGTTGAAATCGTTGGAAAAGGGTTCTTGCATAACTAAGGTGAAGCACAAATGGTTCAACCAAAACCCGTTTGGGTCTATATATTTTGCCGTTCAGGCGATGGCGGCGGAGCTTTCGACGGGCGCGCTGGTGATGCAATCGATCCAGGATTCGGGCAGGTCGGTGTCGATGCTGGTGGCGAGCAACAGTGGCACTTTTGGCAAAAAGGCACGGGGCAGGATCAACTTTGTTTGCCATGATGGCTTGGCGCTGCAGCAAATTTTGGCGGAAGCCATTGCCTCTGGCGAGGGACGATCGATCTCGATGACGAGCATTGGCACCGATGAAAGCGGCGATGTGGTTTCGGAATTCAGGTTTGAATGGACGTTGAAAGTTCGCGGGAACGCACGTTAAACCTGCCTTAAAACTAGGTGGGTTGTGCAGATCAAGTTTTAAATTTGGGGAAAACCCCAACGCATGAAAGTTCTCATTACCGGCGCGACCGGTCTTATTGGCACACGACTTTCCGAACTGCTCGCCGCCGACGGGCACATCGTAAATTACCTTACACACTCCAAAATATCTGACGATAACAATCACATTGGCACGGGTTTTCATTGGGATCCGAAAACCTGCAAAATTGATGAGAACGCGTTCATCGGCGTGGAGGCCATCATACATTTGGCGGGCGCGAGCATTGCCGAACGTTGGACCGACAGCTATAAACAAGACATCATAGAAAGCCGGATCCTTAGCGCCAACCTGCTTTATAAAGTGCTCAAGAACAATCCGCACACGGTGACGCGATTTATTTCGGCGTCCGCGATAGGGATTTATCCCGGTAGTCTGAACAAGCGCTACACCGAGGATTCGAGTGCGGTGGATGATTCGTTTTTGGGCACTGTGGTGACGAAGTGGGAGGAATCGGTGGACAAGATAAAGTCGCTTGGGATCGTGGTGAGCAAGGTTAGAACGGGGTTGGTGCTTTCGGAAAGGGGCGGTATGCTCACCGAGATAATGAAGCCGACTAAGCTTGGTCTTGGCACTGGATTTGGCAGCGGCAAACAGTGGCAGAGTTGGATCCATCTGGACGATATTGCCGGGATCTACAAGTTTCTGCTCACGTCCAAGGCTGTTGGTGTTTTCAACGGTGTGGCGCCAAACCCTGTGACGAACAACCATCTGACTAAAGCGATGGCCAATGTTATGGACAAACCGTACTTTCTGCCTAACGTTCCAAAGTTCGTGATGCAGGTCGTTCTTGGCGAGATGCACATTCTGCTTTATGACAGCCAGAAGGTTTCTGCTGAGAAGATACTGGATGCGGGGTATGGTTTTGAATTTGTGGAACTGGATAGGGCGCTGGAGGAGTTGCTGAAGTAGTCATGAGTTATGGGTTATGAGTTATTCTGAGAACGGAATTATTGATAAGTTCATAATTGAATTTCGTATGTTTCAATGTTTGAATTGAATTTAAATAATTATAGTAGGATTGAAACATAACAGCGCAGTAACCTAAACTTAAAAGCAGCTCATTTTTCCCTTATTTTCACTTTCAGGTGTGGTTAGGTTACCGTTAAGTATCCGTTAGGTTACGCTCTCGTATTTTTGATATAAGTGAAGGGTTCAAAAGTGCTAGCATATTTCTTAGAAATATAGATACCCTTTCTCGCTTATTTTGATATCACTTTCAGTCAATATAGAGGATTGGGGGTGAGAGATTTAGTTGGATTCAATAATTTGTGGAAAAATTATTTTGGGGTGTTTTGTTGAAATCTTCATAAATGCTCGTTAGTTGCTTGTTCAGAATCTTGAGTATTAATCAACAGAATTATGATTATAGTGCATATCATTCAATAACAGGATTCTAATAATTTGATGCCTCAAAAAAATATTTTTGAGAAATGTATTGTTTATCAAAAAATGTTTTTTACGTTTGGTCTATCAAATGCAAGAATCGACATTTTTCTAGAAAGTGAACTTGTTGCTGATTAGACGCTTGTACAGCCGAAATACTTATCATCTACCCTCCTTGTAAAAGTTTTGTATGATTGAGATATTTTAAAAATATCGGTAATGCTAGTTTCATTCATTGATTTTGGTATTCATATCTATATCGTCCCCAACCCCAATTCCCTCAAAAACCGATTATGCTCTTCCGTTGCAATATTAATCTCCCTCTCAATTCTGTTTAGATTTTGGTTGACCTCTTTCAGGTCGATCTGGATTTCGTCTTCGGAGGTGCTGATGTATCTTGATATGTTGAGGTTGTAGCCGTTCTTTTCGATTTCGTGCATTGGTACGCGGCGGGCGTAGCGATCGATGTTGTCGGGGCGGTGCTGGTAGGTCTCGACGATTTTGTCGATGTGGTGCTGCTCTAGGGTGTTCTGTCGTTTGCCTTTGTCAAAATGCTCGCTGGCGTTGATGAAGAGGACGTCGTCTTCTCTTTTGCACTTTTTGAGGACGAGGATGCAAACGGGGATTCCGGTGGAATAGAAGAGGTTGGACGGCAGCCCGATGACGGTGTCGATGTGGTTGTCCTTGAGGAGTTTTGTGCGGATGCGTTCTTCGGCGCCACCGCGAAAGAGTACTCCGTGCGGCAGTATGATGGCCATTGTTCCGGATTCTGCGAGGAAATGGAACCCGTGAAGTAGGAAGGCAAAATCAGCGGCGGACTTGGGCGCCATGCCGTGGCTTTTGAACCGGAAATCCTCAGCCATCGTATCATTGGGCTCCCAGCGCAAACTAAACGGTGGATTGGCAACGATGGCATCAAACTCGAGTTTTTTGGATGGGTTCATTTGGTTGAGCTCGTCCCACTGGTTGAGGAGCGTGTCGCCGTGGTAGATCTCGAACTCGGTGTCCTTCATACCGTGCAATAGCATGTTCATGCGCGCAAGGTTGTAGGTGGTGATGTTCTTTTCCTGTCCGTAGATCTTGCCGATGCTGCCGCCGGCATCTTTGATTCGGGTTCTTACATTGAGCAACAGCGATCCCGATCCGCAGGCAAAGTCCAAAACCTTGTCGAGTTTCTTTTTTTTGCCGGTTGTTGGGTCTTGGCTGTCCAAGGTCACTATTTCTGAAAGTATGGTGGAGATTTGCTGTGGTGTGTAGAACTCGCCCGCTTTCTTGCCCGATCCTGCGGCAAATTGCCCGATCAAATATTCGTAGGCATCGCCAAGGGTGTCTGAATCTGTTGAGAACTCCTTGATGCCGTCTGCGATCTTCTGGATGATGGTGCAGAGCTTTTTGTTGCGGTCGGTGCTTGTCTTGCCGAGTTTTTCGGAATTGAGGTTTATTTCTGAGAACAATCCCTGGAATGCGCTTTCAAAAGATTCGGTCTCAATATATCTGATGCCCGCCTCGAGCGTGCTCAACAAATCGTTGTCTTGGGTGCGCGCCATTTCGCTGATGTTGCTCCAGAGGTGTTGCGGCTGGATGACGTAGTGGACTTTTCGGCGCATTTGCTTTTCGAATGCGGGAATGTCGGCTTCGTTGTTGGCGTACCAAATGCCAAGTGCGGTGCGCACGTGTTTTTCATCAACTTCTGGATAATCTGCGCCGAGTTCTTTTTTGGCGGAAGCCTCATAATTGGCAGATAGGTAGCGCAGGAAAAGGAAGGAAAGCATATAGTCGCGGAAATCATCGGCGTTCATGGCGCCACGAAGGTCGTCTGCGATTGCCCAAAGGGTTTTGCCGAGCTGTGTTTGTTCTTTTTGAGTCATATAGATTTTGGTGTGGCGTGAAATGTATCTTGCGCCCATTTTGCAGGGTTGTCAATAATGTATTGTGTTATGCGTTGAAATGATCTGTCATTGCGAATGATGTGATCGTGATATAATGATTGCCATTGAAAATCTATATGTAATTTTCGCGCGGTCATGGTAACGGCAGATTTGAAACCACGCACAATGGATGCCAGGTTTTTTGATTGTGGGCCGAATCTGTTTTTTGCTGTGGAGACGCGATGCATCGCGTCTGTACCATTGAATATATTATCCCCAATACCGATAATGGCGTGAAAATGATTGGGCATCACCACGAATTCGCCCTGGTCCAGATTCATGTCCTTGCGCAATTCAAATGTTGTCAACCATTCGGATTCTACAATCTTTCCAATTTCTGATAATTCCATTGTGGGGTTGTTGTCCAAATCAACAACATTTCCAAACCAACATCTACGGTTTTGGGTGCAGATGGTAATGAAATACAGCGCATTGTCGCCGTAATCCCAATTTTGTAACCGGGTTGATTGTATGCGGTATTTGCCATTGTATTTTTGCATTGTTATTTTTTTTGGATACGATGAAATGGATACGCGAAGCATCGCGCATCTACGGAAACAATCCCTGCATCAATCCTTTTTTGTGCAACTTCAATTGTTCTATTTTTTCTGATTGTGCGGTGATGGTTTTGTCCAATGATGAAAAGGTGGAGGCGATTTTTTGTTGTTCTTTTAATTTTGGTGGAAATCCAACTTTAAAATCTTTGATCTGTTGTGCGCTAATGTGTGGAATTCCTGAACTTGTATTTACTCTGTCGACATAATTCCTAAATTTGTCTGATATAAAATATTGGTAAATAAATTTTACAGTTGCATTTTCGTTGGTTCTGATTCTTGCAACTCTTTGAATTAAAATTGAGTCAACATCGGCAATCGTAACTAATGCAACATTTTTACCAACTTTTGAACCGTCCATCCCGATAACGATGTCATCTTCTTTGACAAAATATTTGTCCATACTTTCCATATTACCTAAAAAGTATTTATCAATATCTTTTGAATGCCTAATACGTCCTTCTGTAATATTTATACCTCTCAATATTGGAGCGCCAGATTCGTCTTCACTTATTTCCTCACTTTTTAAAGCGATGCCCGAAAAAAGGATAATAAATTTTTCCAATTTTTTCTCCTCCCAATCCCCATCATTCTCAAACTCTGGAAAGCGATAGTTGGGCACGGTTTCTCCTTCTTGTGGAAAAAGGTTTTGCATCAGGCCTTTTTTGTGGTTTTTTAGGGCGTTGAGTTTTTGGGTGTGGGCGGAGATTGTTTGATCTAGGGAAGAAAGGCAGGAGGCGATGCGTTGTTGTTCTTGGGGAGCGGGAAGTGCAGTTTTAATTTTATTAATATTAGTCTTTGAAAGACTAGGAACTCCACCTGCTTCATTATGCTTTAGCCAATCAATATTTTGAAAAACGTAGTGGATATATTTCGGAAAACAATCTTTAAATGAATGCGTGTAAAACAAAGTGTCCACAGTCCAAAATTTACCTGCTAGAAACATTGGCTTGTCTATCGTTCCTTTTCTTCCGATACAAACACTTTCACCGTCGTATAAAAAATCATTTACAGAAAGCATATAGCCACCAGAACCATAGACTGGAATATTACCTGAACCTAAATGCTTGTAATCTCTACCGTTTCCAATTACGAACAATTCTTCTAAAGTTTTCTCTTCCCACTCTCCATCTTTCAAAAATTCAGGGAAACGCAATTCGGGTATTAATTTATTATTCATAAGCTGCCAATCCGGATATGTTACGGCCTTCGGCCAGTTTATTTAATTGTGGGAGTAGGTCTTGCATCAATGCATTTTCTACGTTGCTGCGTTCTTTCCAGCTCAAGTCCAAAGGTTGCAACAGGTCTGTGAGTTTTTCTCCATCAAAGATCATTCTGGTCATTATGTTTTCGACAAAGGTTTTGAGGTCGGCGGTTTTGAGACCGTGCTTGTTGGCAATGGCGGCAAGTTCTTTTTGGTTCTTTTCTATGGTATAGATTTCAAAATCTTCTTTGAGTTTCTCTACTGTTCTGCCAATGTTCCAATCGAGGTTGTTGATGAACTCGGTGAGGTTTTCCTCGTCGTTCATCAGGTTGGCATCAGATCTCAATAGACCGATCAGTTGCGAGCGGGTGAGTTTCTGCTTGCTTGGCGTTTTGCCCATGTTGTCTGCCACCAAGCCCATTATATAATCATAGTCTATGACAGAAGATGCGAAAAGCACGAACTCAAAATCGAGCTGTTGGATTTCCGGTGGAGCGTCATCGCCTTCTTTTTGCTGGATCTTCCTCAGCTGTTTTGCGGTCTCGATGTAAGAACTTCTGAACTCCAGAAGCGTGTCCGTTGGCAAGATGGCTTCGATCTGTGCTTTCTGTTCTTCGTCAATGTCAGTGTATTGGTTGAGTTCCAATTTTAGTTTTTGAACTTCCTTGAACCTGGTGACAAAGTTTATGCGCGCGGTGTCGCCCTTGAGGTTGTACACTTGATCCGGTTCGTTGGCCAAATTGTTCTGGTGCATGAAAACGCCCAATGCCTCGACGGCTTTTTGGTACTTCTCAATGACGGTTGGCGCAGGATCGACCATCCATATTTCCCGAGCGCGATCGCTGTCCTCGCCAGAAAACAGCGCGATGGCTTGATTGACCGGATCTTGTTGGGAGCGGAAATCGAGGATATTGCCATACGGTTTGGTGTCGTTGAGCACGCGGTTGGTTCTGGAAAACGCCTGGATCAGTCCGTGGTATTTCAGGTTCTTGTCCACATACAATGTGTTGAGGAATTTGGAATCAAATCCCGTGAGCAACATGTCGACCACTATGGTGATGTCGATCTTGTTGCTGTGCGCATACTCTTTGTTGGGGTATTTCTGATCCTTGATGCGCCGTTGTACGTCCTGATAATAGCTATCAAACTCGTTGATGCTGTAATTGGTCTTGTATTGGTGGTTGAAGTCGCTGATGATTTCTATTAATGCCTTTTTCTTTTCTTCCGGATTGTGCTTGTTGTCTTCTTTCTCTTGTGGCAAATCTTCCTGAATCTGCTGGACATCCTTGTTTCCCTCCGCTGGTGGCGAAAAAACGCAGGCGATGTTGAGCGGTGCATAGTCAGGATCTTCTGCAATTTTCTTGCTCTGGACTTCCTTGAAAAGCCGGTAATATTCTATCGCATTGTTGATGGAACCCGTGGCCAAGACCGCGTTGAACTTTCTGGAATTCGTGGCGGCATTGTGTTTTTCCAAGATGGCCTCGACCACGGCTTGCTGTGCGATGGCTTCGCCGGGTTTTGAATTGTTCTCTCCCTTGCCCTTGAAGTAGTCAATGTGAAACTTGAGGACGTTTTTGTCCTCGATGGCGTGCGTGATGGTGTAGGCGTGAAGCTGTTTTTCAAATATACTTTCGGTGGTCTTGTTCGAGGCTTCATCTCCTTCTCTGATGTTGTGACTTGCATTTTCATCAAAAATGGGCGTTCCGGTAAAACCAAAAAGCTGTGCGTTGGGGAAGAATTCCTTAATTGCTTTATGGTTTTCGCCAAATTGTGAACGGTGGCATTCGTCAAAAATGAATACGACGCGCTTCTTGCTCAACGGTTGCAAGCGTTCCTTGTAGTTGTTGAGACGCGATGCATCGCGTCTTTCCGGATCGAGGCGCGATGCATCGCGTCTTTCCGGATCGAGGCGCGAAGCATCGCGTCTTTGCGTATCGAGGCGCGAAGCATCGCGTCTTTGCGGATCGAGGCGCGAAGCATCGCGTCTTTGCGGATCGAGGCGCGAAGCATCGCGTCTTT
>JBBSUW010000027.1:0-27479 GCA_038234025.1 Flavobacteriales bacterium | reverse complement strand
TTGTCATTCTGACGCAGGAAGAATCTGAGCTTTTAATTGCCGATCTAATTTGAGGTATTCGTCGAGGCGCGCCGATAAACCTGCAACCGCAGCCGATAAACCTGCGACCGTATCGCATAAACCTGCCGTTGTAGCCCATAAACCTGCAACCGGATGGGATAATTTTTCTTCGAAACCGCATCATCCACCATTAAAACCCGGCATCCGTTTACTCCCGATCACTATCGGGATCAAACTTTAAACCTCAAACCTGAAACCTCAAACCTGAAACCCTTATTTTTGTCCTCATGAAACCAACAACACAACAACTCCAGGACCTCACCGTCCAGGTCCGCCGCGACATCCTGCGCATGGTGCATGCCGTAAACTCCGGCCATCCCGGTGGCTCCCTAGGTTGCGCCGAGTTCTTCGTCGCCCTCTACCAGAACATCATGGACCGCAAAGAAGGATTCGATATGGACGGCATAGGCGAAGACCTCTTCTTCCTTTCCAACGGCCACATATCCCCCGTCTTCTACAGCACGCTTGCGCGAAGTGGGTACTTTCCCGTCGTCGAGCTCGCCACGTTCAGAAAACTCAACTCAAGGCTTCAAGGCCACCCGACCACCCACGAAGGACTCCCCGGAATACGTATAGCATCCGGCTCATTGGGCCAGGGAATGTCCGTTGCCATCGGCGCCGCACAGGCCAAAAAGCTCAACAACGACAATCATTTGATATACTCGCTCCATGGCGATGGCGAGCTCCAGGAAGGCCAGAACTGGGAAGCCATCATGTACGCTTCCGCGAAAAAAGTTGACAACCTCATCTCCACCATCGACCGCAACGGACAGCAGATCGACGGCCCTACAGACGAGGTCCTGCCAATGGGAAGCCTTAGGGCAAAGTTCGAGGCATTCGGTTGGGAAGTGATAGACATTGACAAAGGAAACGACATCCAAGCGATTCTCGAGGGCATGGCTTTCGCCAAATCAAGGACAGGAAAAGGAAAACCCGTCTGCGTCCTCCTGCATACCATGATGGGCCACGGCGTCGATTTCATGATGCACACCCACGCTTGGCACGGCAAGGCGCCAAACGATGCACAGCTGCAAGAGGCGCTTTCGCAAAATTCCCTCGGAACAGAAAATGATTATTGATTACCTGATGGTTTTGAATATTTCAATCTTTAAATATTTCAATCTTTAAATTAAATGAAAAAATACACCAACACCGGAAGCAAGGACACCCGATCGGGCTTCGGCGCCGGCCTAACAGAACTTGGTCAGAAAAATGAAAATGTCGTGGCGCTTTGCGCCGACCTCATCGGTTCGTTAAAAATGGACGACTTCAAAAAGAACCACCCCGAGAGATTCTTCCAGATCGGTATCGCCGAGGCCAATATGATCGGCATCGCCGCAGGTTTGACCATCGGTGGCAAGATTCCTTTCACCGGAACCTTCGCCAACTTCTCCACGGGCCGCGTTTACGATCAGATCCGTCAATCCGTTGCCTATTCCGATAAGAACGTAAAGATCTGCGCATCCCACGCCGGACTCACACTTGGCGAGGATGGCGCCACGCACCAGATTCTCGAGGACATCGGTCTTATGAAAATGCTGCCTGGAATGACCGTCATCAATACGTGCGACTACAACCAGACAAAAGCCGCCACACTCGCGATCGCCGATCACCACGGTCCGGTATATCTCAGGTTCGGACGTCCCGTCGTGCCAAACTTCACGCCCGAAGACCAGAACCTTCAGATCGGTAAAGCCGTAACGCTCCTCGAGGGCGACGATGTGACCATCGTGGCCACCGGACATTTGGTTTGGGAAGCGCTCGAGGCCGCCGAACAATTGGCAGAAAAAGGAATTATGGCAGAGGTTATAAACATCCATACCATAAAGCCGCTCGACGAAAAAGCGATCCTCGATTCATTGGCAAAAACCAAGTGCATCGTCACCGCAGAAGAGCACAATATCTTCGGAGGCCTTGGCGAAAGCATTGCGAGACTTCTCTCGTTGGAAAATCCCTCGCCGCAAGAATATGTTGCCGTTAACGACACCTTTGGCGAATCGGCCACTCCAGAACAATTGATGGAGAAATACAAGCTCAACGATACCGAGATCGTGGCCGCTGTCGAGCGCGTGCTGAAAAGGAAATAGAAATTTTGGACTTAATAAAAAATCCCGCTGATCAGCGGGATTTTTTATTTAGTGGCAAGTTGGATCGAGATACTTTCGAAGCCTCGTTGAAGATGTTGTGTTGCCAGAACAATCTGGAACCCCAGCGGTTTCATTCTTTGTCGGATCCGAACTTATGATCGGGTCGTATGGATAGTATTTACTGTCGCCAGTATAAGGAGCGCCTTCCGGTTTTTTAGTTTCCATCCTTGTCAGGTATCCATCGCCATCATCATCTGTGTCCAAATAGTCGAAAATGCCATCTCCATCGGTATCATCATCGGTAAAGATCCCATTGTGATTGGTATCTTCAAGATAGGAAGGAATACCATCGCCGTCCTGATCCAATCTTTGGATCGCATAAAGCTTGAATGTGAACATCAGCGGAACGTATTTAGGAATACCCGCTCCTAGTGGAGGTGAATTATAATATGCCAAGCCCGATGGAATGAACATCACGCCCGCGCCAAAATTGTCGTATGCAGCAGGATCTGGCGATGGTGTCGCATCAGCTGTGCCTGTTCCAAATTGCGTGAGAACCTCGACCCAGCCGCGAATAACACTCGAAAATGGCAAATAGCTTTGTGCAAAGGGAATGTACGTAAATTGCGTTGCGGCAACAGCGCCATCGCCAGCGCCGGAAAGAAAACTTCCCCTATATGATGGCAGTACGGCATCCACACGAGAAGGCTTTTCGTCAGGATTGCCCTCGCGAAGTTTTATGTAGTAAACGCGATAGGTTATCAAATGTTCCTCAACATCCCTGAACTCCAGTCTAGGGTCATCAAAAAGCGGAACAGCAGTGGTGTTGTTGGATGGAATCGCCAATATGTTCACGTCCTGATCATCATTGAAGCCCGGATTGTCCACCACCGATTCGATGTAATGCGTTTTAAGATAGGTTTCAATGTTTTTGATATCTTCCAAATACTGAACAGAAAAATCCCTAACAATTTCCGGATCGGGAAGATCGTCGCCTTTGTCCTTGCAGGAAAATACCAAAAGCGCAAGAACGGGAAGAATAAAATATAACCTAAATTTGTTCATTGTAACAGCAATTTTTTTTAGGTGCGCAAGATACAATATTGATTTATTTTTGTAAATAATTTAACGGTGAATTTGGGATTTTATGCGGGTTGACAAATACTTATGGTGCGTTCGATACTACAAGACCAGAAATATGGTGACCGAGGCTTGCAAAAAAAACCAGATCACGGTCAACGGAAATCTTGCAAAGCCGTCCAAAGAGGTTTTTCCCGGGGACAAAGTAGTATTCAGACGAGATCAGATCGAGCGAATTCTAATGGTGCTAGATATTCCGCCCAGCCGCGTTGGCGCCAAGCTTGTTGATATTTATCGAAAGGACGAAACACCCGCCGAGTCTTTTGAAAATCTCGAGATGCAGCGCCTCGCCCGTAACATGTCCAGAAAACCCGGAGATGGCAGACCAACCAAAAAAGACCGTCGAGATATAGATGGTTATGGCGATGTTCGCGATGATGATTTTTACCAACCCGAAAACTGATTTTGATGGAAAACGTGATTTTGAACACGCTGCAGATCGACAAAACGATAAAGCGAATAGCCTATCAGATATATGAAACATTCATTGACGAAGATATAGTGGTCATTGCCGGAATTGCTTCCAATGGGTTCATTTTTGCAGAGAAAATCGCAGCACAGATCAAGGATATTTCTTCTCTCGAGATTTTGCTCTGCGAGGTTCATATCGAAAAATCCAATCCAATGGAGACCGTGACAACATCAATCGAAGCGTCAGAATATGCTAACAGAGCGCTTGTTCTTGTTGATGATGTTCTCAATTCTGGCACAACGTTGATTTATGGCGTGCGCCATTTCTTGCACGTGCCGCTCAAGAAATTCAAAACTGCGGTTCTCGTTGACCGAAACCACAAAAAATATCCGATAAAAGCAGATTTCAAGGGCATTTCATTGAGCACTTCCCTTTCGGAACACGTAGATGTTGTTTTTGACAAAGAAGGCAACAACGCCTATCTATGTGACTGAAGCCAATATTTTTCCCACGATATCTTCCACCGAAAGACCATCGATATCAATAATATGCCCAGCCTTGTTATAATAGTGGGCGCGCTCAAAAAGATGCTGGGCCACAAATTCCTCCAGCATATCATTATGGATTTCGCTCAATAGCGGTCGTTCTTCACGGCTGGCAAGCAGTCGAGCAGATAAAGTGGAAGGTGAAGCTTTTAAATAAAAAGTTTCAATACCACCTCGATCAAAAATAACATCGTTGCCAGAGTAACAAGGCGTTCCACCACCAAGGGCAAGCACAAAATCTTCATCTTTGTCAACAATATCGAACAAACACCTATGCTCGATGTTTCGAAAATATATTTCCCCTTTCATTTTGATCATGGTCGCGATGGATTTGCCTGAACGTTTGGCAATGCATTCATCAAGATCGACGAAATCGGTATGCACAAATCGGGCTAAAGCCCGACCTATCGTCGTTTTGCCGGAAGCCATATAACCTGTGAGAATAATTTTCATCCAATAAAATTTGCTTGTACAATGCAGAAGAACAAGCGTTTAAAAAAAGCCAAATTTATGGGAAAATAGCTTTGAAAAGTTAAAATTATCGCCCTATATTTGCACCCGCATTGCAAGAATGGATTTTAAGACTCGATAGCTCAGTTGGTAGAGCACCTCACTTTTAATGAGGTGGTCCTGGGTTCGAGCCCCAGTCGGGTCACCATTTTTCACTTCTTCCTGCAAGGACTCGATAGCTCAGTTGGTAGAGCACCTCACTTTTAATGAGGTGGTCCTGGGTTCGAGCCCCAGTCGGGTCACCAAAAGTTGAGCGCCGGCTCAATTTTTTTTATCGTCGGGCCACGTGGAGAAACTGGTAGACTTGCCAGCTTGAGGGGCTGGTGTTCGCAAGGACGTGTGGGTTCGAATCCCATCGTGGTCACTTCAAATTTTGTTCCGTTGACGCAAATAGCTTAAATAAAGCGCGTTAACGGAATTTTTTTGCTCTATTGCCGTCGCTTTTGACGTTCAAAAATCGCGTAGTGCAAAATTTATACTAATCTTAAGTATTTTTTATTTGAAAAATTGTTTTGATTGGATAGATTTGCAAAAAATCACGCCATCAAAACAGATATTTTAGAAGAAGCCCACGCATTTGAAACTGCGTCGATGAGCAACATGACCACCAGCGATCGTGTTGAGGCCTCGCGCGAAGCGAAGCGATTGATATTGGCCATAAACAATATCTACAAAAAATCAAAAGATTCCGAACTTATGGATCTGATGAAAAGGCTCACGGCCAAAAAGAAAAAAATCGACATCAGGCTAAAAGGCCGTCCTGAAGGCATATAGCCGGAGATTGACAATCCCAAAAACCGTTTAGCCAAAATTTTCTGGATGTTGGACTGGCGGTTTCATTATTGCTGATTTTCCGAAAATCGCTGTTTTCAACATTTCTTATTTTGCACCTCTTTATCTTTTGTTAAAACTTTTACAATCGGTTTCATTGCAAGAAATGCAGTAGGTAAATTTGTTGTTCGTATACAATTCAAAACGCAAATTAGTACCGTCTCATCATGAAGTCAAAAAGAATATCGGACAAAATGGAGCAATTGCTCAACAAGCAGATGACGCGAGAAGCCTTTCAGGCACAGGTATATCTATCGTACGGTTCGTGGGCAGAAACCAATAGTTTCAAAGGCATTGCCACTTTTCTTTTCGGTCACGCCCAAGAAGAGAGAGAACATATGTTCAAGTTTTTAAAGTACATAAACGAGCGCGGCGGAAGCACTAAAATTGAAGCGTTAAAAGCTGCGCCCGCAAATCCAGAGGACGTTGGCGAATGCCTCAACAGCATTCTTGAGCACGAGATCGAGAATTCCGCGCACATCTACGAAATCCTCAATTTGGCGCACGAGGAACGTGATTGGGCAACTTTCAATTTTGGACAGTGGTTCGTGAAAGAGCAGATCGAAGAAGAGGCTCTGATCAATGACAAGATCGATATGTACGCTTTGGCATCGACAAAGACGGATAACAACCGAAGCTTGTACGAACTGGATCGTGACATTTCGAGCGCGTCTCAAGAGGGCGAATTGCCGAGAAACGAAAAAATGTAGATGGTTTTATGCAAATAATTTCAGCGCCGGGCAAATTGTTAGGCGTTCTTTTTTAGACCACAACAGCTTCAAGATCAATTTCTGATCTGTCTATATAATGCTTAATGTCGTCGTTGGTGAGCCAAAGAGATTCTTCATCATCATGAAGGACCACCGGCATTCTTTTCTTGGTATTGTGGATTTCTTTCATCAGTGTGTTTGCCTCGGTGGTCAAGATCGTGAAGCTCGAGGTTTCCAGTCCATTATCATTTGTGAATGTTGAAAATATCCCGGCAAGGGCAAAAAGATTGGCGTTCTTCCTGGTGATGCAGTGCAGCATTTTTACCTTGCCTTTCGCATCCATCCATTTGTACTCAAAAAATCCGTTGACCATAACCAAACATCTTTGTTCGACATAATTCCTGAACGAAGATTTTTCGGCGACGGTTTCTATCATTGCGTTGAGCGTGTTGGATTTTTTGCGAAAAGCACCAATATCCTTCACAAAAAAGGGCACCAAGCCCCATTCCGCCATCTCGATTTTTGGTACTTGACTTCCGGTGATGATCGGCATTACCGGGTGAGCAAAACCATTTATCATATCGTTAATAACAACAGGCGGTGACCAGGTGACAGATCGGTCGTTTGGTGCATAATATTTAACGCCATAGCGGTGTTCAATGTCCTGTGTCGTGGAAGAAAGCGTTACAAAATAGCACATATCTTAAATATTGTCATTTCAATATAATTCGTATTCGAAAATTAGGTGGCGATTTCATTTCTATATTTTCCCATTTATCTTCTGCAATGTTGGTGTGTAAGAAATTCCAACCTGAAAATACGTAGAGGCTGACTGCTTGTTTTTATAAAAATAATCTTTTGACGCGCCGCGCCTGGCAACAGCTCTCGCGCCCAAAAGATTGGAGACACCGCCATCAATAGTTACAATAAATTGCTTGGCAAAAATATGTTCGTACACAAGTCCGCTGTGCATATCGAATTGATAATATTCGGCAACGTTGGGCAAAGAAATCTCGGTCAACGGAACATATAAAATATTGGACAGCAATGAACTTCCCACCGAAATCCTGGCGTTTTCGAGAACGCTTTTTCGCAAATAAAGAAATTTTGGAAAATTTAGGTCGAGCACATATCCATTGCCGATCTTGTAATTGTATATCGCCGTTGGGAAAGCCGGAATGGATATAGAGCGGTTGATGAGCAATGTTGCGCCAAGCTGAAATTGCGTCGTTTCGTTCTTGGTGATGATGTACGTAAAACTGAAAGCGCCCTTGATCCGCTGAAGTCCCTCGTCGTTGCCGTCAAAAATCGCGCTGCCATTGAATACGACAGGTTTGCCAAATGATTTTGTGAAAACGGTGACATTGGCCGCGGCCGAATAAAAATTGGTGTTCAGTCGATCATCCTGAAAATATTGCGGCGATGGCGGCGGCAGTGTTTCCAGATTCATAAACTCATATTCTGTGTGCTTGTACCGCAATGATGTCGAGAGCAGAATCTTGTTCCTCAAGAAAAGCGGAACATTGGCGGCAACATCCAAAAGTTTTGTCGACGCAAGTTGTCCACGTTGAAAATCTTTCCTGAAAAGTTCTGACTCAAAATCGCTTTTGCCGCCTCGAGCGTATTCAACGCGAAGCAGTCGGTTTACAGGAAATTTTGTCTCAAGTTGGTAATCGGAAATCTTTTCAAAGTTTTGATTTGATTGCGACTGAATCGCGAAAGCATTGGCAATTAGAAAAAGAACCAGCAATGAATTGCGCATTTTGAAATTTTTTTATCAGATTAATATTTAAATTTTGCCCCAACGATATTTTCAATTCAAAGATAAAACAGTTACCGTTCAAAAGAAACATGCCCGAATTGAAATAAAACAAAAACATCATGCACAATTGTTAAATTATACTGCTTCGCAAGATAAAAGATTTCGTAAGTTTGTTTAACATTCATCCAAAATAAATGAACAACCAATCTATCTTTACCATCAAGGATCTCGAAAATCTGTCGGGAATAAAGGCGCATACGATCAGGATTTGGGAGAAAAGGTACAATGTTCTCAACCCGGAACGAACCGAGACAAACATCCGACTGTACGACACCGAAAGTTTGCAAAAACTGCTGAATATAACCTTGCTTCACAACCACGGCTACAAGATATCGACAATTTCAAGGTACAGCGACCAAGAAATTCCAGAAGCGGTACAGGAAATCATTTCCAACAAAAGCTTTCAGCATCATGCCATCAGTGCATTCAAGATGGCGATGATAACTTATGATCAAGCTGGGTTTTATGAGGCTTATGATCGGTTGCTTTCAGAAAAGTCCTTTCGGGAAATATTCAAAACGGTTTTTATCCCGTTGCTCAATGAAGTTGGAATGCTTTGGCAGAGCGGGACGATAACCGTCGCGCAAGAACATTTTTTGGCGAACTTGATCAAGCAAAAGCTTATTGAGAACATTGCGCAGACGCAAATTGCACAGAAATGCAACTCGCACCAAACGTTTGTGCTGTTTTTGCCCTTCAACGAAATACATGACCTTGGATTGCTGTATGTTCAGTACGAAGTGCTTCACAATAGCCACAATTGTATTTATTTGGGCGAAAGTGTTCCTCTTGAAAGTCTTTCGACTTTTAGCGAAAATCCAAATGGCGTGACATTTATCTGCTATGCGACCACACGTCCGGACCGCGATGACATCTACAAATATATTGATGCAGCTTCGGATATATTATTAAAAGGCAATAACCAACTGTGGATGATGGGGCGAATGGTGAATGATATCAAAGTGGAGAACATTCCTCACAAGGTTAAGATTATCAGATCATTGGAGCAATTGGAAAGTGAACTTTGAAAAGATTGGCAAGTGCGCAGCAAGGTTCTGTTTAGTTTTTTCTTATTTTTGTTGAACAAATGAGCAAGACAATATCAATCATTGGTTCTGGATTTTCATCTCTGGCAGCTTCTTGCTATTTGGCAAAGGCCGGGCACACGGTGACGATTTTCGAGAAGAGCAAAACTGTGGGCGGTCGCGCTCGTCAGCTAGTAGGCGGAGGATTTACGTTCGATATTGGTCCAACCTGGTATTGGATGCCCGATGTTTTCGAGCGCTTCTTTGCTGATTTTAACCGCAAGCCAAAGGACTTCTATGAGCTTGAGAAACTTTCGCCTGCATACATCGTATATTTCGGGCCACGGCAATTTGTGACCATTGCAGATAATCTTCCCGATATTATCGACACATTTGAATCCATCGAGAAGGGCAGCGGCAAAAAACTCGAAAAATTTATGGCTTCGGCCAAAAACAACTACGATATCGCGATCAAGAACCTTGTCTACAATCCTGGTGTTTCGCCTTTGGAACTTGTTACTTGGGAAACCGCAGCCAAAGTGCGAGAATTTTTCA
This sequence comes from Flavobacteriales bacterium, assembly GCA_038234025.1. Taxonomy (GTDB): domain Bacteria; phylum Bacteroidota; class Bacteroidia; order Flavobacteriales; family Flavobacteriaceae; genus Flavobacterium. Next base: position 17,782 of record JBBSUW010000027.1, on the reverse strand, counting down.
GTAACATCTCATGCGATGTACGAAAGCTTTTCACAAATCGAAAACTCATTCAAATTCTGGAATTCCCAGTGCTTTTTCTTGGTGCGAAACCTTCTGATACGCCGTCGTTCTACAGTTTTATGAACCACGCCGATTTTGGTCTTGGTACCTGGCATCCCAAAGGCGGAATGTACTCTGTCGTGTTGGGCATTGAGAGATTGGCAGTGTTGCTAGGTGTATCGATCAAAACCGAGATGAACGTGAGCGAGATAACAGTTGAAAATGGTCATGTGAGCGGAATTGTGGCAAACGGAAATTTTATCAATAGCGATATTGTTCTTAGCGGCGCGGATTATCACCACACCGAAACCTTGCTGCCAAAGAAATACCGGGGTTATTCAGAAAAATATTGGGAATCCAAAACCTTTGCGCCCTCTGCCCTATTGTTCTACGTCGGCTTTAATAAAAAGATTGAAAATGTCTCGCACCATACATTGTTTTTTGATGTTGATTTTGATGCACATGCCAAAGATATTTACGACCGTCCAAAATGGCCCGAAGAACCGCTTTTCTACGCCAGTTTTCCTACCAAAACTGAAGCAATGACCGCGCCCGAAGGCTGTGAATCGGCAATCTTTCTGATTCCGCTCGCGCCCGGTCTCGATGATACGCCAATGCTTCGGGAAAGATATTTTGAGAAAATAATGCTTCGATTTGAAAAATTGACAGCGCAGCACGTGCGCGAAAATATTATATTTAGGCAATCATTTTGCGTCAACGACTTTGTGAAAGATTACAATTCCTTCAAGGGCAATGCCTACGGAATGGCGAACACGCTGATGCAGACCGCTTTTTTAAGACCAAAACTAAAAAGCAAGAAGTTGCCAAACCTGTATTTTACAGGCCAGTTGACGGTTCCGGGACCGGGCGTTCCGCCGGCTTTGATCTCTGGAAAACTGGTTTCCGAACTTATAGAAACCGTACAATAATGAAGAGCATTTTTGACAAAATATCGTACGATTGCAGTCGAAACGTGACAATGGCTTACAGCACGTCGTTCTCGTCGGCAGTCCGATTGCTCGCGCCGAGCATTCGACAGGATATTTATAATATCTATGGTTTTGTACGGTTTGCAGATGAGATTGTCGACTCTTTCCACGATTTCGACAAGGTTGCTCTTTTCAATGATTTTGAAACGCAGATGTATCGGGCTTTGGATAGAAAAATCAGTCTTAATCCCATTTTGAACGCTTTCCAGCACACTGTTGGCAAGTACAATATTTCGCTCGATCTTGTGGAAGCATTTTTGAAAAGCATGAAGATCGATCTTACCAAAACAAGTTACGCAACCGATGACGAATACCGTGAATATATATATGGATCGGCCGATGTGGTGGGACTTATGTGCCTAAAAGTTTTTACAAAGGGCAATCAGTCCGAATATGAATTGCTGAAACATGACGCGATGCGATTGGGCTCGGCGTTTCAGAAAATCAACTTTCTGCGCGATCTCAAGGCCGATCATGAGCAGTTGTCGCGAAGCTATTTCCCGAACACCGATCTGGACAAACTGGATGAAAGGGACAAGCTTCGGATTGTTGCTGAGATTGAAGAAGATTTGAAGCACGGTTTTCAGGGCATCCTAAATTTGCCGCTCGAGGCGAAATTTGGGGTTTACACAGCGTATGTTTATTATAGGAAACTGCTTTCAAAATTGAAGAAGACGCCTTCTGAACAAATCAAGAACGCCCGAATACGAGTTCCTAATTATCAGAAGTACGGACTTTTTGCCAAATGTTATTTTACCTACAAACTGAATATAATCTAAGATGATCTGGATCCATATTTTGGTGTGTGTTGCCACGTTTTGTTTCATGGAGTTCATTGCCTGGTCCAACCATAAGTACATCATGCACGGATTTTTGTGGAAACTCCATGAAGACCATCACAAGAAGGACAACGATTCATGGTTTGAGCGCAACGACTGGTTTTTTGTGATCTATGCCGTCGTTAGCATTTCTTTTTTTCTATTGTGGAGATTTGATGTTCTTGAGATCGGCATCAGTATCGGGCTTGGCATTTTTGCGTACGGCATGACTTATTTTATCGTTCATGATATATTTATCCACCAACGGTTCAAGATTTTCCGGAACGCCGACAATCGTTATGCTAAAGCGGTGCGTCGAGCCCACAAAATGCACCACAAACATCTCGGCAAAGAGCACGGCGAATGTTTTGGCATGCTTTTCGTGCCGTTCAAGTATTTCAAGAAGTAACTTTTTCAATAAAAAACCCGCCAATCGAGCGGGTTTTTAAATTCATTTTCCGGGCATGGGCGGCGCTTCGATCTTCAGGCTTTTGCCAAAAATATCCCGCAGCGGTTTTAGCTGCTCCATATCGAGCTTTCCAGATTGGATCGCCGCTGCCATCATCATGATTTGCGTTGGGTTCATATCCTTGCCCAAAATTCGGACAACCGCAAAGCCCGATTCAGATTGGTTTGCATAGATGATGAATTCCTCGATATGATCTTCCTTGCCAACATAACTTATTCGCGCTTCGTCCTTGCCCTTGCCAAACTTCATCAACTGCTGGTATTTCGGGTCTTTTAAAATCTCCGTTACTTTTTCGCGCTCTTCAACATACTTTTGCTTGTTCGAAGGTTTTTCCTGAAAAGCGAGGACATTGATCTTCTTGAACGATTCAACAGCGGTAATCTGTTCTGCAGATAGCGAATCGCGGTTGACGGCCAAAAGGGAAGGCGGAAGTTCAAAATTCACGAAATCCTTTTGCTCCGATTTCTCGACAAAATACTTTTGAAGCGAAGGCTCCTGCTGGCATGCCGTAATCAATGCAACGGCCGCCAGTACAGAACCCAATTTGAGTTTGATGTTCATCTTTCTATTTTTTGGACTTCCCTATTTTTTTTAGATCATCGCCGCCAGGAAGGTTCATTTTGTCGGTAAGCACCGAGATTTCATTGAGGTCAAAATCGCCGGTGAGCGACATGAGCACCGTTTCGTTCTTGCCCGCGCCCTCGATGAACATTAGCAGTTCCTTCACCTGCGTATCGCTCGAGCCAGATTTTACAAGGATTCGAATGTTCTGGCCTTTGTCATTGACGCGCATCAGTTCGTCCAATCCCGCGCTTTTGATGTACTTATCTGCCGTTGTCTTCATATCGCTTGTCACGCGCGTGCTGTTGGTCGTGAATACCTTGAGGTTGTCGAGCTTTTTTATCAGATTGAGATATTGCTGCGACTCTTTGTTCTTGACATTGCCCATCATGGTGAACATTTTCTTGTTGACCACCACCGACGTAACATCGTCCTGACCATCGTATTTATCAAAAGTCGACTGTCCAAAAATTACGGTTGGCATAAATATGATCGCCATAATTATGGCCCATTTTTTTGCTGTTGTAAAAGCTGTTGTTTTCATTTTTTTATTATTTGATTTTTTTGTCCAAATCTTTTTAATCGTTGAAAATTATTCCTGTTGTTTCGTTGTATTCCGATGCGTACTGCACTTGGTTGATGCCAATGTTCATTTTTCCGGACAATAAAGACAAGGCCTGCTGTGTTTGTTCATATGCCATTTCCGGATTATTGTAAGTTCCTAGATCTTTTTGTGAAGTGGGATCTTGATTGAAAAGAAACCCCACACCGACCATCGCCACTACCGCTGCCGCTGCCAACCACGGTAAAACCCGCGATTTCTTTTTTTGTTTTGGCGGAAGCCTCACAGCCGATTTCATCGTCACCGATTTTTCTTGTTCAAAATAGCGGAACACTACGGCTTGGTCAGCAACTTGATTTGATGTGTTGGCAAAGTATCTTTTCAACTCTCTCTCTTCCGCAAGTGTCGTCTCGGCGTTTTCGTGCTTTCTTAAAAGCAGATCCAATCTAGACTGTTCCATAATCGTGCGTTTTTTTCATGGTTTCCCTTATGATTTTTCTTGCTCTCGAAAGCGCGGTGCGCACCGCTCCTTCGTTCATGTCCATTATTTTCGCGATTTCGTCATACTCAAGTTCCTCAACCTCGCGAAGCTGAAGGATCAATTTCTGCTGCTCGGGCAAATGGTTCACGATTCTATTAATCCACTCGAGGCTGTTCCTGTCTTCGAGCTGTTGTTGAAGTCCGGCTTCTCTTTCTTTGTACTCATTGTGGACGATTCGCATATTCGAGGCGCGCTTTGACTTGAGCTGGTCGAGGCAAAAATTCTTGGTGAGCGTCATTGCATAAGCTTCCGGACTGCCATAGCTTTGAATCAGTTCGCGTTTTCCCCAGAGCTTTGCCATTACTTCCTGAACGGCGTCCTCTGCCTCTTCTGTGCTCACCAGCAGCCTTTTCGCGACACGGAACAACCTGTCCTTAAAAGGATTCACGAGCCCAATAAACGCCTGTTGTTCCATTGCCGATTGATTCTTGGTGCGTATCTGTGTTGAAGACGAAAGTGTTTCTGTTTTGTTACCAAAACCAAAACTTTTTTTATCTTTTCAGCAATTATATGGAATTTTGGCAAAAGCCTTTCAATTTTTTCAACATCGGAGCGTTATTTGTATAAATTTACGCTTTTGAAAATCATCGGTATATGAAAATCAGAATTTCGTGCCTTTTGGCAATGATGGGATTGACAACAATTATTTCCTGCGACAATAAGGACGATAACTTTGTTCCAACAAATCTTGAAGTTTCAGACTTTGTCTTCAAAGGGCTCAACCAGTTCTATCTGTATCAAGCAGAAGTTCCAGACCTTGCCAACACGCGATTCGCGAACCAGAATGACCTCAACAATTTTCTTGCACAGAATTCAGACCCAAAAGATCTTTTCCAAAAGTTGCTGTACAAACCGATAAGCCGTTTTCCGCTTGGACAGGCAGTGGATCGCTTCAGCGTGATTTTTTCGGATTACACGCAGCTCGAGGGAATCTTGCAGGGAACCACCACGAACAATGGCGTGGATTTTGGCCTAAAGTACAAGGACGCGACACAAACCAGCATATTTGGTTTTGTGAAGTATATTTTGCCATCGTCCGATGCATCGAACAAAAACATAAAGCGCGGCGATATTTTTTATGCTGTTGATGGCGAATCTTTGAACATCGACAATTACCGCGCGCTTCTATCCCGCGAAAACTACACGCTCAACCTTGCTGATTACGACAATGGCGCGATCACGCCCAACGGACAATCGGTAGCGCTCAATAAAACGGTGATTTCAGAGAATCCTGTCTTCCTTACGAGCGTGCTGAACGTTGGAGCAAGCAAGGTCGGTTATCTAATGTACAACGGCTTTTATCCAAATTACGAATCGCAGCTCAACAGTGCCTTTGCAGAATTGAAATCTCAGGGAATAACGCATCTTGTTCTAGATCTTCGGTATAATTCGGGAGGTTCGGTCGCCACGGCAACACGATTGGCAAGTTTGATCACGGGACAATTTAACGGTGAGATATTCGGAAAACAGCAGTGGAATGCAAAAGCGCAGGCCTATTATCTTGAGAAAGAGCCGCTAAAGCTATTCAACTTTTTCACTAACAGTGCTGCCGATGGTTCTGCGCTCAACAGTTTGCAGCTTTCCAAAATATATGTTTTGACGACCAAAAGCACCGCGTCTGCCAGTGAGCTGGTTATCAACGGACTTAAACCCTATATTGATGTTGTCCAGATCGGCGATCTGACCACTGGAAAGAACGTTGGCTCGATAACGTTGTACGATTCGCCCACATTCACCAAAAAGGATATCAGCAACAAGCATGCTTACGCAATGCAGCCTTTAGTGCTGAAAATAGTCAACCGCAATGACTTTGGAGACTATACCAACGGTCTCGAGCCGACGGATTTCTTGCCCGAAAACCTTGGCAATCTAGGCATTCTGGGCAATGTTACCGAACCGTTGCTCAACGCCGCTCTAGAACGAATAAGCAATGGAGGAAGAAAGCCATCAACAGATTTCAAGCAATTTGCGCAAGCCGCCGATGCTAAATCTATTGATGGCCTTCGAAACCAAATGTATGTTGAACCTTAGTTGAAATAGACGTTGTTGGGGATAAATCCCGTCACAAACTGTCGCAACTTGTTTCCGTTGGCCGAATATTCGTACAATCTTCCACGCGACGAATAATCCAATGGATCGCAGATGTAAAAATTTCCGCCGTTGATCTGCATTCCATAAATGGAAGTGACACCCGAAATTCCGGCGTCAAACATCAAATCCGGGGGCAATTGGTTGTTGCCGATTGTCTGCGAGAAAATCCTGGTTCCTATTGCATAGTAAAGCAGCGAGTTTTCGCTAACAAGATTGTTGGGGTGCGATCCAAGGTCGGTAGTGCTGATGATGGTTTGTACATTGTCACCAAGATTTATCATGTGCAGAGATCCAGTGGTTTCATTGCCAGAAAAATCGGGCTTGCCACCGCAAAGCACGTACAGCTTATTGTTGATCACCTGCGCGCTGTTCGGCACATCGCCAACGGTTATCTGGCGCGTAATACCTGCAGCCGTGGGATTTATGACCGAAACCTTGTTGCCAAAGCCAAAGCCGCCCGCGTGAAGAACATAGATCGCGCCATTGTGCTCCAGGATTTTTTCTGGACCTTCCGGAACAGGGATTGTTGCGGTCTGAACGTTGTTGAGCGTATTGAATACCATAACATAATCGTCGTTCGGATTGTTCGGGTCGCCCCAATTAGTCACGAAACCGAGGTTATTGGAAAAAGCGACGTAACGCGGATTGTTGAGTCCTGTCGAGATTGTTCCCACGCGGTTGAAAGTGTACCGGTTCAACACATCGATCTTGTTGGAACCATTGACAACGATATAAAGAAAATTCCCTTTATAGGAAATGCTCTGCGCCACATCGCCCAAATTCTCGCCATTAGTGTACAGAAAAATGTCCTGAATGGCCTCATTTGCGCCGTTTCTGACAAAGGTAACATCGGCATTTCCCTCGCCATAATTTCCTTCATTGAGGACAAACATGCCGTCTTTATAAACACCGGTGGCAACAATTGGATCGTCGGTGCCGCTTTTGCCGCCGCAGGAAATCAAGCTCAAGAACAATGCTGAAAAAAGTAATTTGGTTTTCATCTGAAAGGGTTTAGATATTCAAGGTTAGTAAAAAAGAGTAATTGCGACCCGGCATCGGGCGGTTGAGTACATTTGCATATTCCTGGTCGAAGGTGTTGAGAACTTCAACTCCGCACTCGATATATTTTGAAAAATTGTAGCGCATCGAAAAATTTGAAACAACATACCCATCGAGCACATTTGAATTGTCCGAAGATGTAAAGACATCTCCGTTTCGCAACGCCTGCGCTCCAATCGATATTTTCCGAAATCCATAAATAATGTTCGCGGTTGCGATTTGAAACGGCACATATATGAGCTGTCTTTTGGTTTTCTGGTCCTCTGAAACTGTGTAAGAGTATTTTCCAACAATCATTAAACGGCTTTCGCCAATTTTTTGATGCCATTGCAAATTTACCTCACAACCGTAAGCAGCCACGTTTTGAACATTTTGCGGTGTCCAATTCCCACTTGAATTTGGCGTCCATCGCAACATTTCATTTATGTCATTGTAGAATACCGTTGCCGCCGCGAAGATATTATTTTTGTCGAATTCCGCACCTGCTTCATATTGAAAAGCGCTTTCGGGTTTCAATGCATCGTTTCCGCTTCCTTTCCAATAGAGATCGTTGAACGTCGGCATCCGAAAACTGCGCGAAACATTTGCCCGAAGTTTTACTTTTTCAACAATCTTATAGAATGCGCCGGCAGAAAAAAGCACGGGACTTCCATATTGATCGTTAACAAAAATCCTCGCACCGATTTCGTACTCGAATTTATTGACATCCTGCGTGAGCAAAACAGCCGATTCGAAAATATTGCGATCATGCGCTTTTAAATCACTGCCCCAACCTTTTGAAATGCTTTCCTGAAAAATCGTATGAAATTCAATATCGTGCGGCATCGTAAATTGAAAATGGTGCTTTGCCAAATATGTTTCCGAATTTCCCTCGTCAAAGTTGATCGTATTCTCCTGCGAAAAATACCTGTAATTTTCTTTTAATGAAGCAACCGTCAGATTGGAAATGTGTTTTTTTCCTGAATTCTCCCAATTGATAATATTGCGAAAGTTGAAATCTTCATAACGACTTTGCCCAACGCTGCTTTTCGTTCCCGAAAAATGCCTTTCGCCCTCAAACGACTGGCCGTAAAAAGTAATGACATTTCGATCGCCGATTTTTTGACCCAAGGAAACATCGATGTTTGTATTGTGGAATTGTCCGTTGCGATTTTTTCTATTTGTCCCAAGGTATTTGTAGTCGTTCTCTGAATCCTTTCGGGAAACCGTGACCTGAAGATCTGTATTCTTGTTTGATGCTTCGGTAAGAACCACAAAATTTGAGGTGCCAAAACTCCCGACCGACGATTGGATGGCCGAAATGAATTTTGCCTCAAATAAAAGCCTGCTGTCAAGATTTATCGTTCCGCCGATCGCGCTGCTGCCGTAAAGAACACTCCCGCCGCCGCCGCGAACAGAAATGGTTTGTTGGTCCGAAACCACAACGGTGTTGAAATCGGTTTGGCCATTGAGCTGCGAATTGATGTTGATGCCGTGCCAAACCACCGCCGTTTGCTGCGCCGTTGTTCCGCGAAAGGATGGACTTGAAACCATTCCAAAACCGCTCTCCTTGAAGTAAATTGTGGAATTGTATCGAAGGCTTTCGGTCAGCGAGCGGCTTTTCTGGATTTTTACAGAATCGGAAATATTCAGTAGAGATTGTGTCCCCGAAAAAGTTCTCAGGTTTCGGTCTCCAACCACGACACTATGAATTTCATAGGATGGAAGCTGCTGTGCAAAAATATTTGCAAAAACAAAAAAAAAGAATAGCGCGAATATATTTTTTACCATTTTCAAACCAAGACCTTTTTCCCGAAGTCTCATTTTACGTGATTGAAAATCTGGCAGGTCTCCTGGCTCGCGTACTGTTGATACCTTCCCATTCGCTATGGCGAACAGTGGTTTTGTGGTGTCTTCAACAGCCTTTTTAGCTTACAGTTGCGGGTACAGCTCAGGTTTGTCCTGATTCCCTTTTCATGCTTTCCACCCAATAAAGTGGCAGCAACCAAACTTTGCCGCAAATATAACTGCTACATTTTGAAAAACTAGCCAAAGATTGTGATATTTGCAACCATGCGACCAATTGATCAAAACCGATTTTCTTTCAGAATTTTAAACCCTACTGTACTTCTGATTTTTGCGCTTGTAACCTTTGGCTGCAAAAAAAACGAGACGGTCGAAACGGCTTCGGTCATTACGCCAACCAACTACATCAAATACGCGACAGGACTGAAAATGACAAAATACGAAGGTTATACAGTCGTGAATGTTTTGAGTCCTTGGCCAAAATCCGAAAAAGCCTATACGTATATATTAAAGAAAACCGATGCGCAAATTCCCGACAGCCTGAAAAGTTGCACCACGATCAATGTTCCAATAAAAAGGATAATCGTGACCTCAACCACGCACATTCCGTCACTGGAACTGCTCGATCAGGCCGGAACTCTGGTGGCTTTTCCGCACCTTGACTATATTTCTTCAGAAAAAGTGCGCGCGCTCATTGACGGAGGTTCGATCAGGGAACTTGGCAACAACGAAAGCCTCAACACCGAAGTTGCTATTGCCTCAAAACCCGATGTGATCATTGGTTATGGCATCGACAACAACAATACTTCGCTCGACAATCTGCAGCGCAGCGGACTTCCGGTAATCTTGAACGGCGACTGGAACGAGCAGAACATCCTTGGCAAGGCAGAATGGATCAAGCTTTTTGGCGCGCTGTACGAACAAGAAGATCAAGCCGCGGAGATCTTCAAAAAAATAGAGAACGAATACCTGCGAGTAATGACGCTAGTTGACAAGATCAAGGACAAACCAACGGTGATGAGCGGCGCTATCTACAACGATAGCTGGATTTTGCCCGGAGGCCAAAGTTGGGGCGCGATGCTGATTTCACAGGCGGCGGGCAATTATCTTTGGAAGGATTCGCCAGAGAGCGGAAGCCTTAACTTGTCGTTCGAAAAGGTTTTTGAAAAAGCCGCCGAGGCCAAATATTGGATTGGTCCAGGTCAATTTACCTCGCTCAAGGAAATGGAGGAATCCAATCCGCACTATGCGCAATTTGCCTCCTTCAAAACCTACAATGTCTATTCCTTCAACAGCAAAAAGGGCAAAACCGGAGGAACAATCTATTATGAACTCGCCCCAATGCGGCCCGATTTTGTATTGAAGGACATCGTAAAGATTTTGCACCCCGAACTTTTGCCCGGTTATGAGCTCTACTTTTTTGAAAAGCTCAAATAGTTTGACGAGCCGCGTTCCACAACGATTTTTGTTTCCGGCATTGATACTTCTGCTCGTTCTTTTGTTTGTGGCAAACATCAGTTTGGGATCCGTTTCCATTCCTTTTGCCGAAGTTCTGAAATCGCTTTTTGGCAGAGGCGCGAGCGAGGAAACTTGGCAATACATCATTCTTGGTTTCCGACTTCCAAAGGCGATAGTTGCGATGTGCGCCGGAATCGGGCTTTCGATCAGCGGATTGATGATGCAGACATTATTCAGAAATCCGCTCGCTGGTCCGTTCGTTTTGGGATTGACTTCGGGTTCGAGCTTGGGCGTTGCGTTCATTATTATGGGCGCCGCTTTTTTGCCGCCAATATTTTCAGCATTGGTGCTTTCGGGTTACGGAATAGTAGCCGCTTCTGTTGCGGGCAGTTTTTTGGTGCTGATGCTGGTGCTTGTCGTTTCGCAAAAACTTCGGGATGCAACTTCTGTGCTCATTGTTGGGTTGATGTTTGGGAGTTTTGCCAGCGCCATCGTTGGGATTCTATCCTATTTTTCGACCGCCGCACAATTGCAGAAATTCACTTTTTGGGCAATGGGAAATTTGGGAAACCTTCCTTTTTCATCGGTCGCGATCGTCGTCGTCGGAACTTTTACGGGAATAGCGATTTCCTTTGCAACCATAAAACCGCTCAACGCTTTGCTTCTTGGCGAAAATTATGCCGCGAGTATCGGATTGAACATCAAAAGAACGCGCAACATCATAATTCTGGCAACAAGCATTTTGACGGGCGCGATCACCGCTTTTGCCGGACCAATTGCGTTCGTAGGTCTTGCTGTTCCCCACATCGCAAAGATTTTGATGAAAACCAGCGACCATCGGCAGCTTTTTTGGGCAACGATATTGTTCGGTGCGATCGTAATGTTGGGCTGCGACATCATTGCGCAGTTGCCAACAAGCGATCTGGTGCTTCCGATAAATGCCGTCACGTCGCTTGTTGGTGCGCCAATAGTTGTTTACCTTTTGGTCAGAAAAAGAAAATATTGATGGAAAATTTTCTCGTTACCGAAATTCTGGAGATCGGCTTTCGCCAAAAAGCGACAAATGTTATCGCCACAGGAATCAACCTGAGGTTCGAGACCGGCAAACTTTATAGCGTCATCGGCGCGAACGGCGCGGGCAAAAGCACATTGCTTCGAACTCTTTGCGGATTGCAGAATGCCCTTTCGGGAAATGTTTTGCTATCGAACAAAAACCTGAAAAATATTTCCTCTATTGATCGTGCCAAAATGATTGCAGTGGTATTGACCGAAAGAGTTACCGCGGCAAATCTTTCGGTTCACGAAATGGTCGCGCTTGGCCGACAACCTTACACCAATTGGCTCGGGAAACTCTCAGATGATGACAACATCGCGGTTGACCGTGCTTTATCGCAAACCAAAATCGAAGCATTGAGATACAAAAGCTGTACAGAACTCAGCGATGGTCAACTTCAAAAATCGATGATTGCGCGAGCGTTGGCGCAAGATTCAGGAATAGTTGTTCTCGACGAGCCAACGACGCACCTTGATATTGCACATAAATTTGAGGTTTTTCATCTTTTGAAAAATATTGCGAAAAGCGGGAAATGCATCATTCTTTCAACGCATGACATAGAGCTCGGTTTGGACCTTAGTGATGAAATCGTGTTGGTTAATGATGGAAAAGTGCAACAGTTCGAGACGCAGGAATTCTTAGATTCGGGGATTCTGTCAACGATTTTCCTGAATCAGGGAATAATCTTTGATGGCATTCAGAAAAAATTCGTTTACCAATAATTTCAAATTTCGAACATGAAAACCCTTCTCACCGCAATATTGCTGCTTTCGTTTATATTTGGCCAGAGCCAGATTTTTATGGATCTCACGCCAAAAGGATTTGCCGAAATTAAAATCAACAAGCCTAAAAGACCAGTGGAAGAACTTATCAAGACAGCGAAGGATTGGAACTACGCAAATAATTTTGATAAAATCTCCACTGTTTATGATGTTACGGCGACAGGACTGAAAATTGACGCAATGCGCAACAACGCATTTTTTTATCGAAGTCGCGGCGAAAAATACGTCTATCAGATAAAATATACGCTGGTAGTGGAATTTATGCCCGAAACCTACACCGTAAAATTCTTGGTTCCAGAAATTTATGGAAAGGAAAAACTTACGGAAAACAAGATTTCCGACTATTTTACTTCTGAAGGAAAAGTAAAACAAGATTTTGAGAACGTAAAACCTTCGCTTGAAAAAACAGCAAACACGATAGTAAATTCATTCGCCGATTTTATGGCAACGCCTTGAAGGCAATCTGTCTGTTGGCTTCTGAAAGCACGATGGCAACGGAGTTGGCAACATTGTAGCTTCGAACATTCGATGAAATCGGGATTCTTAATCTTGAATCGAACTTTGCGAGAATATCCAACGAAAGCCCAACACTTTCTTTTCCAAAAACGAGAAAATCATTTTCCCTAAAAGTGCATTCATAATAAAGAGCTTCGGCGTGAGACGACATCAAATGAACGCGATCTGAATCTTCAATCGTTGACAACCAATTTTCCACCGATTCGTGCTCTACCAAGTCAAGATGTGGCCAATAATCAAGTCCGGCGCGTTTTACGCTTGTGTCAGTAATCTTGAAACCTAGAGGATGAACAAGATGCAGCCTCGCTCCCATTCCGACGCAAAGTCGCCCAATGTTTCCGGTATTGTTCGGTATTTCTGGTTCGATAAGGACAACATTCAACATAGCAATAATTCATGGTTCAAATCTTGCAAAATGCATTTCAGCACAAAATAAAATTGTGTTAAAGCACCAAAATTTCTGCAATATAATCGGTAATATTAGGATTCAATTTAAAAAGAACAATAATCATGGACGATAAAGATTTGGGCAACCAGAAAATGAACAACGAGCAGAAGAACGAAGGTTTCAGCGGCGACAACCTTTCTGACAACTACAATCCGGCGCACAAGCTCAAAAGAGAAACCAAAAAAGACGAGAGTGGCGAAATAGCTGAAGTAAAGCGCGCTCAAAATCCTGCGGGTCCCCAAATCGACACCGACCGAAACTGGAACGAGAACGATAGTATGAGCCGCGGCGTCCATAGTGAAGAAGCGCAGATGAGGACTGTTGAAAACCAAGATCTGAACTCCGACATCACAAAACATCGATATGACAAAAACAATCCTGAAAGCAAGGAAGACAGGGGAAACATCAAAATGGATGGCGAGGAGAAATCTGATAGTTAGGCTATTGCGTGATTCTAGATTAAGCTGGGAGTAATTGTGCAAGCGATGTTTGCAATGCTATAAAAATTTTGGAGCGTTGGGAAAGTAATTTAGTAATTCAGTAAAATAGCATAATCTATGTTTTGAGAACTGAAAAATAATCCTAAATCCTACCATTATGAAAATCCTAACCTTCCTTGCCGCAATAGCAGTAATGCTATTTTCGGGGTATTATTTTACCGCGAATCTCAGATATTCAACCGATCTTAATTATATTCTTTACGAAAGTATGTGGCTCGTTCTGATTTTGATTTCCGCTGTTGGGATCATGTACAATTTTCCAAATGCGCTGCGAAGAAAAAAAGCACCACGAATTATCTACAACAGTTATTCTCTCCACCGAATCCAGAATAAACGATTCGACAGCGAAATTCAGATTTTTGGACACTAAAATTCTTTCTTTATATATATATATCCAAAAAACGGTCGAGCTTATACCTTGACCTTTTTTTTGCTCTGCATTTTCATACATTTACATTGGATTTCAGCTACCAGCCGCACAATATATCGAACATAAAGCGTACGAACGAATTAGGTCTTTCATTATCTGAAAATTCCGCCAATCAAAATCTTTGCAATGAAAAAATTCATAACAATAACGATATTCGCGGTCATAATGGTCCTTGCCACATATCTGTCCTTTACTTATTTTGCGACCTACAGCGAAGGCGTGCGCGCCGGCGAGCTGATAAAACTCAGTAAAAAAGGCGTGGTTTTCAAGACTTGGGAAGGCGAGATCAGCCAAGGAATTTCGGGCGCGATGATTTTCAGTTTTTCGGTGCTGGACAGCGACAAGGCTGTTACTGACTCTTTGCAGAGCTACCAAGGTGAATATGTAAAAGTGACCTATATCGAGCGCTACCGAACTTTTCCATGGTGGGGCGACACGCATTATTTCATAACAAAAGTGGAAAAAGAACCTGCGCCGTTCAACCATAAATAATTTTTTTTGAGGGAAATTTTGAGCAAATCCTTTGGTTCTCGAAATCTGCACCAAAATTTTAACAGTGGATACCGCACAGTAAATTGCACTTATGGCGCATTTTACAAAAAAATGTATACTTTTGGAATTACTAAAAAAGTACAATGAAAAAAATCTTGCGTTATTTTCCACTACTGTTCATCGCACTGTACCTACAATCTTGCGGAGACAAGGACGATCCAATCGTTTACACCCCAATCCCAGAGCAGGTTTCGCCCGTGGTTTTGGATGTGACCCAAGTTCCTTACGCTAAACTTTCGGACTACAAGTTTTTTGAAGGCGAAATGATGGATCAAATGCCCGCCTATAAGGTTGTTCCCTACCGACCGTCGAGCGAACTTTTCTCGGACTATGCGCTCAAAAAACGCTTTATCTGGATGCCAAAAGATGTCGCGGCTTCCTATGATGGCGACGATAATGTGATGAATTTTCCTGTTGGAACTGTTATGATCAAGACATTCTACTACGATAATGTGATGCCGGCAAATGCGACAAAAATCATCGAAACAAGGTTGCTTATAAAGGTTGCCGCCGCGTCGGTAAATGGAACACAGCAAGATTCGGGGTGGAAACTATACGATTATATATGGAACGACGAACAGACCGAAGCCTTTCTGGACACTATTGGAAATGGCGTATTCATTCCCGTTACATATCAGCAAAATGGTGTTGAAAAAAGCCTGACGTACAAAATCCCTGCATTCGCCGAGTGCGCGACGTGCCACAAACTCAATAAAACTTTGACCGATGGAGGGGAAGTAATCGTTCCGATCGGACCAAAACCGCAGAACATCGGCGCGGTTTACCCTTATTCCAATGGTGCCAGGAATCAACTTGATTACTGGAAATCCATCGGATACATCGATTCGTCGGTTCCTGCACCATCGCAGATCAATGCAGTGGTTGATTACAAAGATACCAGCAAACCGTTGGAACTTAGAGCGCGGTCGTACATTGACATCAATTGCGCCAATTGCCATCGTACTGGAGGTCATTGCGATTATGTAGCCATGAGATTCAATTTCAGCAATACAAATCTTCAGACTGTTGGGCTTTGCATGGAGCCGAGCACGCTTGTTGAAAACGGTCCTTATGTAATCAATGGTGGCGACGCCGATGCTTCCGCTCTCGTTTTGAGGATGAACACGGTGGAAGAATCGATGCGGATGCCTAACATTGGGCGCAGCGTTATTCACGAAGAAGGCGTTCAATTGATGCGCGATTGGATCAATACCTTGGAACGTTGCAATTAAATGACAGCGTAAATATTTTTGATTTAGAATCCCCTTTTTTGGGGATTTTTTTTAATAATAAATTGCGATATAATTTGTTGCGGAATGGGCTGATTTATAATTGCTCAAATCATATACGCGGCTGATTGACGATTCCTTTTTCATGAAATATTCCTATCTTGACCAATTATGTCAAAAAACAATAAACTCGCGCTGCACTGGCAAATCCTGATTGGGATGTTGACCGGTGTTATTTTTGGTCTGATATTGGCAAGCTTCGATGCCAAGGAATTTATTCTCGACTGGATCGCGCCCGTGGGAAAAATATTTGTCAATCTACTGAAACTGATCGCAATTCCATTGATCATTGCTTCGCTTATTAAAGGTATTGCCGAATTAAAGGATATTTCCAAGTTCTCCAAAATGGGCGGGCGAACGATTTTGATTTATATTACCACAACGGTAATAGCGGTGACGATCGGATTGGTCGCGGTCAACATTCTTCAGCCCGGCAAAGGAATTCCAAGGGAAACGATTGCCAAAATGACCGAAACATTTTCCAGCAACGAGGGCGTGACCGGAAAAATAACCGAAGCGCACAGGCATCAAGAAAGTCGCCCGCTGGATTTTATGGAAAATATGGTTCCTGACAATTTTTTTTATGCAGCGTCCAATAATAGCAGCATGTTGCAGGTCATATTTTTTGTCATATTGTTTGGTGTTTGTTTATTATTGGTCGAGCCCAAAAAAGCCGAACCAATATTCAACTTTTTTGACGGAATAAATGAGGTCATACTCAAAATGGTGGACGTTATTATGTTGATGGCGCCCTATGCCGTATTTTCGTTATTGGCCAATGTGATCGTTACTTCCGACGATCCAGTTTTGCTTCTTAACTTATTGAAATACGCAGGCACCGTTTTGTTGGGGTTGATATTGATGGTCGGATTTTATTTATTGATCATTAGATTATACACCAAAAAATCAATTGGGTTTTTCTTGAGAGGAATAAGTCCAGCACAGCTTTTAGCGTTTTCCACTTCTAGCTCGGCGGCAACTTTGCCCGTTACGATGGAGCGTGTAGAAGAACATCTGGGCGTGGAAAAAGAAGTCACAAGTTTTGTATGTCCCGTTGGCGCCACGATAAATATGGACGGCACAAGTCTGTACCAAGCCGTGGCGGCGGTGTTTATCTGCCAAGCGCTGAATTTTCCGCTCACATTGGGCGCACAGCTCACGATTGTTCTCACGGCAACACTGGCTTCGATAGGTTCGGCAGCGGTTCCTGGCGCGGGAATGGTGATGCTTGTTATCGTGCTGGAAAGCATCGGTCTGCCCGCCGACAAACTGGCGATTGGGCTTGGGCTGATCTTTGCCGTTGACCGACCGCTCGATATGTGCCGAACGGTGATCAATGTAACTGGCGATGCAACGGTGGCGATGATTGTTGCCAAAAGTTTTGGGATGTTGGGCGAACCAGAAGTTAAGGAATGGGATGATAGTTATAAAGTCGATGCTTGATTTGTATTGCGTGATATTACATAGAGCACAGGAATGTATTTTTGTATTTAAATTAGAAAAAATGGCCGGTTATATGATATTCTAAAAATGGAAATAAACAATATATCTGTCTTTTTTATAATAAGATTATTCATGATAATGGTATTAAATAACAAGTGTCTTTAAAATGGAAACAATAAAAATCGCGATAATTGGATGTGGTAATCTAGGCTTGTCAATTTTAAATGGACTGCTAAAGCAAGCAACGATTGTACCGGCAAATATAATTGTAACGAAAAGAAACGTAAAAGATTTAGAGCATCTGAAATCCACGGGAGTCCTTGTGAGCAGTAACAATGCGGTTGCCGTGGATGCTTCAGAAATAATAATACTGGCGCTCAAACCATATAATATTCT
>JBBSUW010000026.1:0-28303 GCA_038234025.1 Flavobacteriales bacterium | reverse complement strand
GGATATAGGTTTTCATTTTTTTTATTTTAATTTTTAAAGATACTAATTTCCTAGAACAAGTTTGGTGCTTTTTAATACCGTTCCGTCCTCGATGATCATAACGATGTACGTGCCTTGCGTATATCGCGAAAGGTCGAGCACCTCTTCACCGCTTGCAGCGTTGAGCAATTTGCTGAACAAGCTTCTGCCCATAAGGTCGCGTATCTCTACACTATGCTTCGCATCGGACTTCGCAAAACCGTAATAAACCATTGTGGCCTGTGCCGCTGGGTTTGGTGCGATCAGCAGCATGTTCTTTCCTTCGGAAGGATTTAAGTCTGCACGCGCGTTGCCACCTCCACCGCACTGCGGCAATTGTAACGTACTGGTACTGTCACATGCAAGTCCACCATTGGTATGACCCTGGAAATGGACAGTTGCCGTATTGCCAGATAATGTAGGGTCAGGGATGAAAACAAATGTGCCAATCGCTCCCGTTGGAGGGACGGTAATCGAGCTTTGCGAGATTACCCCGGCATTGTTCTGCATCGATAGTGCAAGGTAATACGTATCGGGCGAATTGTTGCCGAACTGGTAGTCAATCTCATAGGCACACGAGTGGTCTGGCAAATAAAATGCCCGTATATCGCGCAGTTCGATACGCACATCGCAATCCCTGCAGTCATCAAAATTGTCGAGGAACATCGTGCCCAGATACTTTTCACACTCTGGGGTCAGCAGGACAAGTTCATAGCTGCGCGGTGAGGTAAACTGATCGAAAGGATGTATCTGACCGGTGCCCGCGAACGGCGGGCCAGTGCCCGCGTTGCCATCGATTACCCATGCCCAGTTGGTGAACTCGCCAACTGGACCAACGATTTCTATTATCTGGGCATCACTCTTGCACAACGAAAAACACCCGCTGGGGAACGTCCAGGCCAACGTATTGAGGTCGAGCGGAAGATCGGTCTGCACCGACACCGAGCAGTCGCCCGCTACTGCAGTAACCTGTAGCGGGCCGTCATGGAACAGATATGCATGAGCGCCCATGTCGCCATTGCTCCAGTAATATTCCACGCCCGCTTGTGGTTCCTCGACAGAGGCGCGAACCTCATATTGATCGCAATTGTTCATATCAAGGAGGATATTGGGAGTCTCTGGCGGTGCGACCACCGTAACCGTTTGGTACGACGGCAGGCTTATGCACGCTGCGGTAGGATTGGTGCTCTGCGCCGTTACAATATAGGTAAAGGATTCGGGAAGTCCGCCCGAGATCGTCGGGTTGTCCTCCATAATGTTGCTGGTGGACACCACCGTGCCATTGCGCGTCCAAGTGTACTGCACCGCGGGGTTCTCGGGCACGCTCAAATGTATCGTGCTGCCTTCGCAAACCGTGAGCGGTCCCGTTATTTGTGGTGATGCGGGCGAGGGTATGAAAATTGCAGTTACCGGGTCCGTGTCCCTATTGACGCATCCATTGGAATTTGTGGCATAAGCAAAATAATTCCCTGGCTCCATCACCGTCAGCGAAAAGCCGCCCCCTGGGTTCGCCACTGGATGGGCAGAACTGTTCTTGTACCATTGCACGCTCAAGGGTGCAGGGCTCGCTGTATAGGTGAGTGTAATGTCGTCGCCTTGGCAGGCCTCGGCAGGAGCAACGGTTATTGCTCCGACTGGGTCAACAGCGTTTACAGTAATTAGCTGAAAAGATGACGCCGGACAGCCATATTTGCTCGTAACAGTGAGTGTTACAGAAGGCAAACTTCCTAATGGAAATTCTTTAAAAGGATTCTGACTGACATTTGACGAGCCGTCTGAGAAAGTCCACTCAAATGTACTATCTGCCGTGTCCTGTGCAAAAAAGTGCGTTGCCTCGTTGGCACAAGCGGGTGTGTGCGTAAAAGTCGCGGTAGGAAAGGCTGGCAGGTTGACCGGCACTTCTTTGATGCAATCGTCAAATGCCGGGTTGCTGTGGGTAAGTTTGATATATAAGATGTGTTCTCCAGGTTCCAGTTCCTCTGAACGATAGTTAGGCCCACCAGGGGAATCTACGGTTCCCGGCTGCCACGGCCCAGTGTCAACCCTGAACATATACCCAACCTCTTCCTGAATCGGCGGGTATATAACGGACTGGTCTATAATCTTTACATTGTACATGCCCGCCGAGCCGCAAGTGATATTGTACACAAGCCCTGCTTTGTAGGGAACCACAAATGGGAACGGTGTAACGGTGGCGCAGTTTTGATTGCCAACTGTGTAGTGGCCAAGCAGGTTGAGCGTGTAAGAGCCCGGCTCTATGTTGGAGGCCATAAAAGGGGCAGTGCCGATGGGCTGGGTTACAGTAGCCCCTGAGAAGTTGTAAGTCCACGTTGGGCTACCGCCCGTTGAAGTTACATAGCCCTTCACGCTCTGGCATTCCTGAACTATGTACCCCGTAAGTGGCGATATGGCAGAGCAATCGCCCGGCCCTTCGCCACAATCCTCGGTCACGGTGATCTTTCTGCTCAACGATGTGCATTGGCCATTCGACACTACCGCCCAGTAAAGACCAGCGCCCTGTGCGGCGAGATTAATGGATGGTCCGTCCTCAAATGGAATAATACTGTCAACGCCACTTATAAATGTATGCCATGTAATAGTAGCGGTCGATCCAAACCCCGACTGGACGTTCAGAGTGTAAAACGCGCTGGCGTTGGGGTTCGTGCTCGGGCATATCTTGAGGTTGCCCGACGGAGATATGGACACGATTGGCGCGGGATAGATAACTATTTGCTTGGTGGCCACCGACGGTGTGGTGCAACCGTTGAGACCGTAAACGGTGACTGTCACCGTGTGGGTCGTGCTGCCGCTTTGGTTTTGGCTGCTGAAGTTATGAAGTATCGTGGAACTATAGCCAGTGCCGCTAGTCTGCTGCAATGGATGGTTGTCCTCAAAATCCCATATAATGCTGCTAAAAGGCATACTTCCAACGCCCGATAGTGTAAACTGAACATCGTTCTCTGCATTGCTGAACGCGCCGGTTGTTGCGCACCCCGTTGCCGGCCCGCTTATGGAAATGGGCAACGACTGTACAATGTTCACCACTTTTGTGAACTGGTCATAGGTGGCGCCACATTTTCTAACGGCCACGCGTATGGTGGCGCCGCTGCCAGCAGATTGGTTCCACTGTATTTGCGCGTCGGTTGTGTTTTGTCCAATGCTCACGCTTCCCGCCGATGCAGGCTCCACGCTCCATGTGATCGTTTCAGCGTTCAAATCACTTATAGAATAGGATTCGACCGAGCTGCCGCACGCAATGCTATTTCCAAATATCAGAACATTGGGTATGTCGCGCGGAATGATTCTCGAGAACGCTGGAGAAAAGCAATTTCCAAAGCTGTAATAGAGAGACACCCCATAACTGGTAGCTTGCGCATCCCAGTTCACAGATATCTCGTTCCCTGTCGTGGCATTGCCGGCGATCGTACCGTTCGTAACGCTCCAGTGCGCCACCGCTCCTGACGGCGGTATGCAAGTATAGTTAGCCGGAAGGCCCGGGCACGCAAGTTCCGGCCCGTCAAATTCTGTCGGTGCGGGCAGCGATTGCTGAACGGTTACACGGTAGGTTCCCGTGCAGTAGCCAGCAGAGCCAAGCTCAAAAGTATAAATGCCCGCCGTGGGGAATGAGATATTCACTGACGGGGATGATGAATAGAATGTATATCCGTCCGGGCCGCTGACGCTTAGTGAAACATTGGCAAGCGGCAAACCGTCAGAATCTGTAAAGTTGTAGGTTTCGGGCGTATTGGGGCAAACGGTCTGATTGCCCCCGATGTTGGCGAAATTGCGCACCACAATTTCCAGCTCGGCCGCTCCGGAGCAGCTTAACAATGTATTATAATAGGAGCATTTAAGTTTAACGACACCAGGACTAGCGGACACGACATAAACCTGGTTGCTCTGTTGACTGAATTCGATGTGTGCACCATTGCCGTCAAGATCCTCTATGTCCCAGTTATAGATTGTTGTGGGCCATTGAGGCAAAGAAAAAACGCGCTGGCTATCAGCACACATAATTGGATTTCCCTTGATGGCACCATGCTGTTGCACGATTGGCACCTTCACTCTTGAAACGCATGCCGAGCAATCTGTTTGCAATGAGACGAATCCATATCCATCCAAGGTCACAGCATCCCAGACCACGTGCACCTCTTCTTGATTATTGGCATACCCGACTATCTGGCCGCCTTCCACCTCCCAGTTCAAACTACATGTCGCCCTAGCGCCACTGATAGAGTATGTGGCATACCCCCCTTCGCACACTACGCCTGGGCACACAATCTCAAATCCGGGCCTTGTGACCGTGATATCCATAGTGTAAGTTCCGATGCAGCTACAGCCGCTGTAAATTTGCAATGTTACGGTATATACTCCTTCGCGAGAGTAAGAATGCGAGGGCTGAAATTCGGTGGAAGTATTCGTGGCGTCGCCAAAATTCCATAAATAGTGCATGGTGTCGGCGGCTGAGTTGGATGTCGAGAAATTGCTGAAATAGATAAGTTGATCCCTACAGGTCAAATATGTCAGTGCGTCAAATTCAGGAAAAACCCCGAATTGCGCGTGGGGTGGCGCAACTTTTTCAATACACTTGTTGATCTGCAACTGGAAACCGTTGTTAAAGAAGATAGTGCCCTGAACAGCACCGGTTGTCGTAGCATCTGTCCAATTAACGGTAACCTCATTTGGCGTTGTTCCTGGAACGATAACTCCACCAGTAATATTCCAATCGATATGATCAACAAGATTGGTCGGCCCATTGATGGAGTACGTCTGCGTGCTTTCACTGCATACCTTTATGCAAGGCCCGCTGTTGATATCGGCATCGAATTTTCTGATGTTGGAAGCAAATTCGCATTCCACGCCCGCGCCATATGAAAAAACGAAGTCGCAGACATAGGTCGCGGAGACGTGCACTGTTGATGGCACGGCACATCCGCTTGTCGGCGTAAACACATAATCGCCCGATGGATATAGACTTATGACGTTTGGCAACCAAGTGCCCGTTATTCCATTGTCGGAAGTTGAGGGCAAAATCGGCGGAGTAATTCCAAAACACACATAAGTTGGAAAACTGAAAACTGGCGATATTAAAGGGTTGATGGTGACATTCAGCGTATAACTGCCGCACATACCTGTGAAGACATAGGTTTGTGTCCCCGGGACAGAAGTATCCACTACCGATGGTGACCAGGTTCCTATCACGAAATTGCTAGATAGCGTTGGCAAGATTGCGGGCGTTGCGTCCTGGCAGTAGCTTGTGGGCAGGTTGGTAAATGTGGGTGCCATTGGCACCACAATGATCAGCACCGTGATACTGCTGGCATCTTGCAAAGCGTAGGGCGTGAACACGTAACTGCCCGTGGCGGTTACCTGCGCTGGACTCCAAGTTCCCGTTATCCCCTCGATCGAGGTAATGGGCAGCACGGGCAGGTTGTTCGCGCAATACGATGGATCGAGATTGAAGGTTGGCGTGACCGTTTCTGCAATTTTGGCGGGATTCAAACTTACAAGGTTCACCGGTGCTGCCATCACTTGCGAACTAGAAAAGAGTAAGAAAAGCGATAGAGAGAGAAGGTAGAGATTTTTCATAAGAGCTTGTTTTGGATTGGTTGCAACTTAATATTCAAATCGTTTAGCGGCTAATTTATTAAATAAATGTTAACGTGCTTGTAAAAGTTATTAACAATGAAAACGTTGTAGTTTGAGGGATGATTATATGACTTTAAAGAAAACCATATCAATAAAATTTCTGATGAAACTGAAAGCGATTGGCGAAATAAACTGGACTAATAAACAATTGCAATTTTTTTGCACAAGAAAAAAACCTTTCAAGAAGTCATTCATTCAGCACAGCGGTGATAACGGAAATGAACTTAAAAAATTAAAGGTGGACGACCATTCAAAACTTATAGATACGGTGAGGCGCAAAAAACAGTAGCTGACTAATGTTTTAAAAGCATTTACAACTCAGGGCTGTCGGGACGAACAAATTGCGAAACTGATCAATTTTGATAACGTCTGGAAAGATGGGGCATTGTTTATTTTCAATCTCAATTGCATCATATCTTCGCTTACTTTCTTATCCAGAATTTTAGCAAAATGCTGCGTGGTCTGAATGTTTTTATGGCCAAGCATTTTGCTTACTGATTCGATCGGTACTCCGTTTGTGAGTGTTACGGTGGTGGCAAATGTGTGACGGGCAGTGTGGAATGTCAACTCGATACCAATACCGCACAGATCTGCTATTTCTTTGAGATAAGAATTCATTTTTTGATTGCTCAGTACTGGTAAGAGTCGATTCTCGCTAACGCATTTTGCATTTGCTGCGTATTTTTCAAGAATTTCCAGGGGAATCTGGAGGAGTGGAATTTTACAAGCTGATTCGGTTTTTTGGCGATTTTTGAATATCCAACGTTGACCATTGATGTCAATCCCGATATGATCAGCGCTCAACTGCTTTACATCTATGTATGCCAATCCCGTAAAGCAGCAAAATATATAAACGTCGCGAACATATTTTAGACGATCTGAAAACAGGCTCTTTCCATAAATTGTCTTAATCTGGTCTCCGCTTAGATAAGAGCGTTCTACAATTCTTGTGCGCTCTTCGTAGTGTGTAAAAGGATCTTTAGTAATCCAGCGGTTCTTTAAACAAATCTTTATGATGTTCTGAAAGTTCTTGAGATACTTAACTGTTGTGTTGTTATCGCATTTTCGTACAGTTCTTAAATAGAAATCACAGTCCGCCACAAATGCGGTGTCAATCTTTTTAACGTTGATGTTGGAAATACTGTATTTCCACATAATAAAATCCACTGTGTGTTTTAGCGAAATTTCGTAGCGTTGTAGTGTACCTGGAGCATATTCTCCAACTTCGATAAGCGATTTGATTTTTTGGTTATGCTGTTGGAAAGTGGGAACTATTGTTCGGATCTTGCCGGTTTTGCCTGACAAGTGGTTCTTAAAGCTTTCTGCATTTATTTCGAGATCCTTTGCCAACATCATTTTCTCAGTAGCTGCGTTGTTGGCTATGAGTGAATCCAGATAACTATTAATTGTTCTAGCTTCATCGAATGAGCCTTTCAATCTAGTGCCCTCTGACGACCATTTCGATTGATCGATAAACTTTCCCGTGCTTCGGTCGATACGTTTTCCGTTCACAGTGATTCTCTGAAAGATTGGAACAAGTCCCTGTGCGTTGGCTTTTGCTTTTTTGAGGTAAAAAAGATTTACGATTTTCGCTTCCATTTTGATATCCTTTTGACATTAATAATTTAATCAAATTATCAAAGCGCCACAAGATGTTCAGATTCTGAACAGGTTGCAAACACTGGGGCTTCCAGAATTATCGGGGTACATTGTTTTTGAAAATTTATGTCCCCCGAATTGTGCCCAGCTGGTATTGATGAAAAATGAATCATTATGATAGGGAATAAAATATAAAACCCCGATAATCCTAGGATTTCGGGGTTTTTGGTTTGCATTGAAAAGCATTTTGCGGAGAAAGAGGGATTCGAACCCCCGGACCTGTAACAGTCAACAGTTTTCAAGACTGCCGCAATCGACCACTCTGCCATTTCTCCAATTGCGGTTGCAAATATAACCAACCTTTTATCAAACCAAAAACTATTTGATCAATTCCTTCAAAAATGTTTTTGCATAATATTTAACCCGCTGTCAGTACGGAACATACTCCAGAATCTCAAGTCCATAACCTATCATCCCGACGCGCTTGGCCGCCTCGCTGTTGCTCACTAACCTGATTTTGGAAATGTCAAGATCGTGCAATATCTGCGCCCCTATCCCGAAATCTTTAAGATCCATCTTGATCGGCGGTGCTTTGTAAACGCCTTGCGATTGTAGAACTTTATACTCCGAAAGACGCTGCAAAAGGTTTGTGGTCGGGCTTTCCTGGTTGATGAAAATAATCGCGCCCTTGCCCGACTCGGTGATCAGCTTGAACATAGAATCCAGTTTCTGATCGGGATTATTGGTAAGTGTTCCCATAATGTCGTTGTTGACCAACGTGCTGTTGATGCGTGTCAAAACCGGTTCGCCAGAGCTCCAATTTCCCTTGGTGAGGGCAACGTGAACTTGCTTGTTGGTGGTTTGCTGGTACCCACGTAGCCTGAAATCGCCAAAACGAGTTTTTATATCAAAGTCCTCGCGCTTCTCTATCAAGCTGTCATGCTGCATTCTGTACGCCACAAGATCTTCGATCGAAACAAGCTTCAGGTCAAACTTTTTGGCAACTTCGTAAAGTTCTGGAAGTCGCGCCATCGTGCCATTGTCGTTGAGAATTTCACATATAATCCCCGCCGGCCTGAATCCCCCAAGACGCGCAAAATCGATAGCGGCCTCGGTATGACCTGTTCGTCTTAGAACGCCGCCCTGTTTTGCGATCAATGGAAAAATATGTCCCGGTCGCGCGAGTTCGTAGCTTTTGATGTTTGGATCTGTCAGCGAAAGCACTGTTTTTGACCGATCGCTGGCCGAAATTCCTGTTGTCACGCCGTTTCCGCGCAGATCGACCGAAACGGTGAACGCCGTTTCCATGGGATCGGTGTTGTTGTGAACCATAGCGTGAAGCCCGAGCTCTTTGCAGCGGTTCTCTGTGAGCGGAGCACAGATCAATCCGCGCCCGTGCATTGCCATGAAATTTATCATTTCTGGCGTTACGGCTTCGGCGGCGGCCAGAAAATCGCCTTCGTTCTCCCGGTCTTCATCATCCACAACTATGATCACTTTTCCTTTTCGGATGTCATCTATCGCTTCTTCAATGGTGTTCAATATGATTGGATTACTCGACATTTGATGATAGATTGGCTGATTTGGGCTGTATGATTTTCTTGAAAAATTGGCCAATAGGCGTAATTACATTGTCAAAACTGATTAGCCCGATATCGTTGGTTGCGCGATAGGTCAGGAGAATTGCCAAAGGCGTTAAGACAATTGATGCCATCCAGCTTCCCAAGAACGGCGAAATCCCATCTTCTTGAGCGAGTTTTTTGCCAAATGTGTTTATAAAGTGAAATATGATGAAAATCCCGACTGCAAAAACCATTGGCAAACCAAGTCCGCCTTTTCTAATGATCGCGCCGAGCGGTGCTCCGATAAAGAACATCAACAGGCAGGCATACGCGATCACGAACTTGTCCCAAAGCGCCGTCCAGTGCGTGTTAAGAATTTTCTTGCGTTGTTCCATATCCATCTTAACCGCATCGATTGAATAGCCGTTTGACGTTATATTGCTCGCGGCAACTCGTAGAATATCCGATTTTTGAAGATTGGTGAAGCCCTTGAGGATATCGTCAACGGGAATCTTTGGCCTGGTAGTCGTGTCAAGGGTCTGCATAAACTTTTGCTCTGTGCTGAGATTGACCATTCCCGTGCGCTGGTAACTATTGTCGGCAAAGGACTTTTGATCTTTACTATAGCTTTTGTCCAAAGAATCGATTGTATATCCAAGCTCGCCGAGATTGAGCATCGTATTGGTGTTCGCGATCGTGAAATCGGGGTCGTCGGATTTGGTCAATTTTGAAAGATCCAGGTTTATCGTATATCTTTGGAAAGCGCTTTTTGCAAATGGCAACTTTTTCTTTTCTTCATATTTCGCAGGTTCGACATCTTCATAATAATAACCGTCATTGAGTATCAAGCTCAACAAATTTTCCCGATCATTGCTCACAAGCTCGCCATTCTTCGCCTTTATAACGGTCTTTCCACCATCGCCGTTCGCTGCTTTTTTGTGGATCGTGATGCCTGAGAGAAGTCGGCCATTCTCGCCAGATTTTTTGTTGACCTTGATATTGTAAGTGCCGATATCGCTGAACTGGCCTTCGGCAATAGCAAGTGCGGGCTTTCGTTGAGCAATGTCCTTTCGGAAATTTATGAACTTGTATTCGGCATAAGGAATGACATTGTTGGCAAAGAAGAATGAAACAATACTCAGCAGTATTATAAAAATGGTAAGCGTTCTCATGGCGCGCTGAAGCGAAATGCCAGATGATTTGATTGCTGCAAATTCATAGTTTTCAGCTAGACCGCCAAATGTCATTATCGAGGCCAGAACTACAGAAAGCGGCAGCACCAAAGGAATGATTCTGGGCATCGAATAAACCAGGAACTTGAAAACGAGCGCGAGATCAAGATCTTTTCCCGCAAGTTCACCAATAAAGAGCCAAACGGTCTGGAAGATGAAAATAAGGAACAGGATGAAAAAAACCGAACCAAATGTAGCAACGAATGTTTTGAGAAGGTATCGGTCAAGAATTTTCACGCCGCTAGTCTATCTTGTTGATGTAGTAATTGGGGTACTTGCTTTCGGCAAAAGTAAATTGATTTTTTGACAACGGTTGGTTGGTTTTAAAAGAATTAACGGTAAGCGTTGTCTTGGTGCCGTTGCGGCCAACTTCAATAAGGTTGTAGATATTTTTGGTCTCTGCGTCTATGCCCAACAAAACTTCCTTGCGAGCGTCCTTTGAACTTGTAGGTATCAACTTGACAAACTGTATTTTGCGTCCTTGAACGTTCTGCAGTATATCCCAGTAAAACTTGAATCCAGAGCTGAAGAACGTAAGCATTTGCGACGGCGTGATCGCGTTCGGGTCTTTTTCGTTGTACTTTGAAATCGTGATTTCTTCGTCCTCGGGATTTACGGTGTAGCTTTTTTTGCCATCAAATATTTTCGTCACGCCCATAAGATTGAGGACATACTTTTCGCCCTGCATCGTCACGTTGCCCTTGCTTTCTTGATTGATGTTCTCCTTGGCATTGTTCAGCGAATACTTGAAATCGATGATGATGTTGTCGTAGCTTTTGACTTTTGCGGCTACGGCGTCCAAAAGGTCTTTCGCTTTTTTATCTTGGGCCTGCGCCAAAAACACGGTTGAAAACACAAGTGCGAATGATAGTAGTTTTTTCATCTCATTAATTGTTTTGTTCATTTTCAAGAAGTTGATCGAGCGCCGCCAGATCTGTAATGTTTACACCTCGAGCCTTGCTGCCTTCAAATTGTCCAACAATCCCCGCGGCCTCAAGCTGGTCTATTAGTCTTCCGGCGCGGTTGTAGCCAAGTTTCAACTTTCGCTGAAGCAAAGATGCCGAACCTTGTTGGGCAGTCACGATAATCTCCGCAGCCTCGCGAAATAGCGCGTCACGATCGGCAATATCGACATCAAGAGTAGTGCCACTTTCGCCATCGCCCACAAATTCCGGCAAAAGATATGCATCGGGATACGCTTTCTGGGAACCAATGAATTCTGTGATCCTTTCCACTTCTGGAGTATCCACAAAAGCGCACTGTACACGAATGGTGTCGTTTCCATTGGTGTAGAGCAAATCTCCGCGACCTATCAATTGATCGGCGCCCGATGAATCGAGTATGGTTCGCGAATCGATTTTGGAGGTAACCCTAAAGGCTATCCTTGCCGGAAAGTTGGCCTTGATGATTCCCGTGATCACATTTACCGAAGGCCGTTGCGTGGCAATGATCAAATGGATTCCGATCGCCCTTGCAAGCTGCGCCAAACGCGCGATCGGCGTTTCCACTTCTTTTCCGGCGGTCATTATAAGGTCGGCGAATTCGTCCACGACCAGAACGATATAGGGCAAGAATCTGTGCCCTAGTTCTGGATTGAGCTTTCTGTTCTTGAATTTATCGTTGTATTCTTTTATGTTGCGGACCATTGCATCCTTAAGAAGATTATAACGATTGTCCATTTCGATGCAAAGAGAGTTCAAAGTATTGATAACCTTTGTATTATCAGTGATTATCGCATCTTCTGAATCGGGAAGTTTCGCCAAATAATGGCGCTCGATTTTGTTGAACAATGTAAGTTCCACTTTTTTCGGATCGACAAGAACAAATTTGACTTCTGCCGGATGTTTTTTGTAGAGCAACGATGTGAGCACGGCGTTGAGTCCAACAGATTTCCCCTGACCTGTTGCGCCAGCCATCAAAAGGTGCGGCATTTTCGCGAGATCGACCACAAAGGTTTCATTGCTAATTGTTTTGCCCAGCGCGATCGGAAGCTCCATTTCTGCTTCTTGGAACTTGGCCGAACCTATCACGCTTTTCATAGAAACCATCGTGGGGTTTTTGTTCGGAACCTCGATACCGATCGTTCCTTTTCCCGGAATCGGAGCGATGATCCGGATGCCAAGCGCGGAAAGCGAAAGTGCGATATCGTCCTCGAGGCTTTTGATTTTTGAGATTCTGATGCCGGCTTCTGGAACAATTTCATATAATGTTACAGACGGTCCAACGGTCGCTTTTATCTGCGCAATGTCGATCTTGTAATTGCGCAGCGTCTCGACAATACGATTCTTGTTCTCCTCTAGTTCTTCCTGGTTGATCGTTATCCCGCCAGTCGAATATTCCTTCAGAAGATCAATGGTTGGGAATTTATAATTTGAAAGTTCCAAGGTTGGGTCAAAAAGCCCAAAATCCGCAACCAATCTTGAGGCCAGATTTTCTTCCACGACATCTTCTTCCAAAGCTTTTTCAATAATGAACGCTTCTTCCTTCGCGGGAATTTCCTTTACAGGTGTTTCGATTGAAAGGGGTGTTTCTTTTGGTGACAGATCTTTTGCAAGCTCCGAAGAATTCTGGATTGTCGGCTTTAGCGAAGCCTTGTCAATCTCAAAACTCGATGCCTTCTGTAGAACGGGTTCCTGAATTTCCTCATCATCAAGATCGAACGGCGGATTTGAAATATCGAAATCGTCAACGGCAAATTCCTCGAGATTGTAGGCTGGAGCCGAAGAAGTTGGGTGTAGTTTTTTAAGGTCGTCCGCAAAACGCTTTCGCGAACTTTCAAATAGTGTTTTGATTGCGTCTGGCGTGATTCCCAACTTGAATATCAAGTAAATGACAACACCAAAAATCAATGTGAGCAATGTTCCGGTCTTGCCTATGTAATCCTGAAGATAATCGTTGACCTCAAAACCGATCGTTCCGCCAAGTTCGGGCATTGTGGTGGCAAAAAAACCGAATGCAACCGAAATGATGACGATCGCGAACAAATCCCAAAACCACATATTGCGAAGTTTCTTGAGCGAAATGTCAAGCGCGAGAAAGGATCCGGTAAGTATGAAAAGTTTTACAAAAAGGAAAGACGCCACCCCAAAACCGCGGTAGATAAAGACGTCTGCGAGATAAGCCCCGAATTTTCCGAGCCAGTTTCCGGCATTTTCGGATCTGTCGCCAAGTTCTCGCACCATACTTTGGTCCTGGTTTCCATAAATGAAGAACGAGATAAACGCGGCAAAAAGCGCGAGCGAAAACAGCACGAACAGAATGCCGATGAGCATTTTGTGCTGCTTGTTGAACCGCGGTGCACCTTTTTCGGATTTTTTGTCGGTTTCGGTAGTTGATTTCTTTTTGGTGGCCACTAAAGATCGGTTGGTTTTGGTTTGTTCAAATCAAATTGGAAAAAGTGCGATTATTTTTGGCAAATAGATCATAGCGCCGATTCCTAGTGCGGTCATTCCTGCAAAAAGAACCGCGCCGGCGGCAATATCCTTGATAAAGCCGATACGGTCATGGAATTCTGGATGGACAAAGTCGGCGATTTTTTCAACTGCCGTGTTGAGTCCCTCTATGCTGAGCACAAGACCGATGGCGAGAATCTGAAACATCCAGTCGATCCGCGTAATCTCAAAATAGAATCCCGCCGCTGTCATTAAAATCGCTATAATAATCTGCGACATAACGCTATGTTCGGTCGAAATGAGCTTGAACGCGCCCTTGAATGCGAAACCCATGCTTTTGAACCGACCGGAGAGAAATCTATTGTCCTTTTGGAATTCCATCAAATGCAGCTTTACAGTGCGGCAAGTGCGGCATCGTAGTTGGGTTCGTCGGCAATTTCTGGAACTTGTTCTGAATATACAACAGTGCCTTTTTCGTCGATCACGACAACGGCGCGAGAATGAAGGCCCGCAAGTGGTCCGTCCATGATCTCGAGTCCATAATCCTTCCCAAAACTTCCCTTGTTGAAATCGGAAACCGTAATAACATTGTCCAGTCCTTCGGCGGCGCAAAACCTTTTCTGAGCAAAGGGCAGATCTCGGGATACGCAAAGCACGACAACATTCTCAAGCTTTGATGCTTTTTCGTTGAACTTGCGGACCGAAGTCGCGCAGGTCGCGGTGTCGATGCTCGGAAAAATGTTGAGCAATACTTTTTTGCCAAGAAAATCGGACAGCTTGACCATCGAAAGGTCGGTGCTGACCATTGTGAAATCGGGTGCTTTAGAATCATTTTCCGGCAAGTTTCCCGACGTTTTTATCGCGTTTCCGCCCAGTGTTATCGAAGCCATTTTGTGTTTTTTGGATGAGTTTCAAAAGTATAAAATATATTTGGAACATCACGGGTCTGCCAAGCGTAGTTTGTGGCCGCTCGCGCTAGTGATTGAAGCGGCATCCTTTTTTTTCCCGCCCGTTTTCGCGGAAAAAAAGATACAGCGGAAAGCCCGCCGAGCGGGCCATGTGCGACAGCAAAATGGGCAGCACGGAGCGCCCAAAATATTATAGTAGACGGTGCAATGCTTTTTATTTGCATTTTTTGATGCTGTAGTTTCCGATCAATTCGGCGTCGGGGAATTGTTGCGCAAGATTTAAGATCATGCTTGAGTAGGCGCTCATGAAAATCACTTGGTCGTTTTCTTTTAAAAACTTGGCCGCGAAATCTGTTTTTGAGACGCGATCGGATATAACAGAAACCCTTATCGTATCATTGTTGCCAAGGAAATCGCGATATTCGATATCTCCTTTTTGGATAAAGGCAGTGTTCGTTTTGTAGCCGTTATCATATAAATCACACTGGAAAAAAGCACTTCGGCGATCTTGCAGATAAAAAACTTTTTTGTTTTTTAAAATATTTAAAATCCGTTTTCGCTCATTGGTGAACGCCTCGATATTCTGTTTCCATCCGCCATTGAAGACCACGTAAAAAAAGCCGTACAACGGTCTTGGACCTTCCGGCATCGGCATATAAAATCCGCCGGCAAGCGCGGGATAGACTTTCTTGATCTTGACCCTTTCGTTCATATTGCGCTCGGTAATAATGGAATTCTGTGAATATTTGCCCTCAAGCGTTTGCTCGAAACCTGGTCCGGCCGCTGTGCCCGTGGCTTCAATTTTAATTCCAACAAACCAGCTGAGCAGCAAAATTATGTAGAATGAAGTGCGGAGCGTTTTATGCTTTGAAAGAAGTAAAAATCCAGCAAGCGCAAGCGCCAAAAGCACGGGGAGCAATGACTGGACAAACTTATAGTTGACCGCGAACCCAAGGATAAAAAATGGTATCATTGGCAGAAATGCAAACAGTGCAATCCGCAGCAAATGCCTTTTACTCACTGTAAAGACCACGAAAATTCCTGCTGCAAACAATATCAGGAGCGACGGGGTGAAAAATGCTGAGCCTGCGGCAATAGCACCGAGCGGAGAGAATGCGGCGCCTTCGACAACATCGCGCCCCCATAGAATTACCTGCAAGATGTCATTGAGTTCATATCCCGATACATAGATGAACAAAATACCCAACGAAAGCGCGGAAGCACTATGAAGAACAGCGATTTTTAGTTTAAAGTAAAGACTGTTATGACTATCCAAGATAAGCAAACTGAAAAACATAGGGAAGATGGTGAGTATCGACCACCTGAACGGCACCGATAAGGCCATAAGAATTATCGAAGCGATCAAGTAATGCCATCGCTTTTTATCAAAGAAATTCAGAAAACAAACCAAGCTTGCCAGTGCGAATGCAAAACTGATATTGGAAGAATTAAGGATCAGGCTGTGAAAAATAAAATCTGGTAAAATAAAAGGGAGCAGTGCCAGAAATATATATTTTGAATTAGTTGTGTTCTTGGAAAAGATTTTGTCCAATAAAACAGCGATAAAACACAAAGCAAAATAACCAGATATAAATGAAATAAATATGCTGAAGGATCTAAGGGAGGCTTCATCTCCAAAATTGAGCGATGACAACAACCAGTCAAATCCTGAATGGTACGACGCGTATGGTGACTGCACAGCTTGATTTTTGCCACACAAGTGATATAAAATGGTTGAAGCATCGTCTCCTTCGACATAATTGAAATTGAGCGTCAAAAAATACAGCATCACGTACAGAAACGTATAAATCAACAAAACCAAATAGATTTTTTTCATTCCCTTTTTTATAAGATTTTAATTGAGTTGTTGATTTGAATTCAAATTACGGCGCAATATATAAAAATGGAATTTCACAAAGTAAAGTTTACCAGTTGTCATAGAGTGACTTTATCCATTCCTATCCAACTATAAATTTTGACTATCGAAAGCATGCGGTTTTGGATAACGAGTTTCCTAAATTTGCTCAAATCAAATTATTTCAAGATGGACGACAATTTAAAGCATACACCTCAACAAGAAAAGATTGCGGCAAAGTGCCCCGTGATGGGCGACGGACCGCGCGGTAATGACCCCGATCACGCAAAAGTAAAGGATATGAACAGCCGCGGTCCCATCAATCAAGATTGGTGGCCAAACCATTTAAAGCTCAATATTCTTCGTCAACATACCTCGCTCACTAACCCATTGGGCGCTGATTTTGACTATCCCGAAGCTTTTAAATCGCTGGATTTAGCCGCTGTCAAAGACGATTTGATGCAGTTGATGCACACATCGCAAGATTGGTGGCCAGCAGATTATGGAAGTTACAGCGGGCTCTTTATCAGGATGGCCTGGCACAGCGCCGGCACGTACAGAACGGCAGATGGTCGGGGCGGTTCCGGAAGCGGAAGCCAACGATTCGCGCCATTGAACAGTTGGCCCGACAATGCAAACCTTGACAAGGCCAGGCTTTTGCTGTGGCCCATAAAGAAAAAATACGGACGAAAGATTTCGTGGGCAGATCTAATGATTCTTGCCGGAAACTGCGCGCTCGAGGCTTCTGGTTTCAAGACTTTTGGTTTTGGAGGTGGTCGCGAGGATGTTTGGGAACCCATGGAAGATGTCTATTGGGGATCAGAACGCGAATGGCTTGCCGACAACCGATATTCGGGCGATCGCGAACTTGAAGATCCACTCGCAGCAGTGCAAATGGGATTGATCTATGTTAATCCCGAAGGTCCGAACGGACATCCAGATCCCGTGGCTTCTGCACGTGATATTCGCGAAACTTTTGGCAGGATGGCAATGAACGATGAAGAAACAGTGGCATTGATCGCGGGCGGCCATACGCTAGGCAAAACCCACGGCGCGGCAGATCCAAGCCAATATGTAGAGCTTGAACCCGCCGGTGCCGGAATTGAAATGCAAAGCCTCGGATGGAAGAACAATTTTGGCAAAGGCCATAGCGAGCACACGATAACGAGCGGACTTGAGGGCGCGTGGACGAGCACGCCCGACAAATGGGGCCATGATTATTTTAAAAATATGTTCAAATTTGAGTGGGATCTTTTCAAAAGTCCTGCCGGCGCGCACCAATGGAGACCTGTCAACGGCGGCGGCGCGGGAACCGTGCCAGATGCGCACGATCCAGATCTGACGCACGCGCCATTCATGCTTACAGCAGATCTTGCGTTGCGCTTTGATCCAGAATACGAAAAAATATCAAGACGTTTTAACGAAGACCACGATGCTTTCAACGATGCGTTCGCACGTGCGTGGTTCAAATTGACGCACCGCGACATGGGGCCAAAAGTGAGATATCTCGGTCCAGAAGTTCCAACAGAAGATTTGGTTTGGCAAGATCCCATTCCGAATGCGAACTACCAAATGATTGACCAAAATGACGTTGATGATCTCAAGGCCAGTATTCTTGCAACCGATCTTTCGGTTTCAGAACTGGTTTCCACCGCGTGGGCCTCGGCATCGACTTTTAGAAACTCCGACAAACGCGGTGGTGCGAATGGCGCAAGGGTTAGACTTGAACCACAAAAGAATTGGAAAGTGAACCAACCGCAGCAGCTTTCAAAAGTGATTGGCGTTTTGGAAAACATCCAAACCAATTTCAACAACGCCCAAAATGCTGGCAAACAGGTTTCGATCGCAGATCTTATCGTTCTTGGCGGCTGTGCAGCGGTCGAAAAAGCAGCGAAAGCCGCCGGTCATTATGTTGATCTTCCATTCACTGCGGGCAGAACAGATGCATCGCAAGAGCAGACAGATATTGAATCTTTTGATGTGATGGAACCGCAGGCAGATGGTTTCAGAAATTACAGCAAGGCGAAATTTTCGGTCTCCGCCGAAGATTTGTTGGTGGACAAGGCACAACTGATGTCGTTGACCGCGCCCGAAATGGCGGTGCTCGTAGGCGGAATGCGCGTGCTCGATACCAATTATGACCGTTCAAAAACCGGAGTTTTCACCAAACGACCGGGAATGTTGACCAATGATTTCTTTGTGAACCTGCTCGATCTGTCAACCACTTGGAAAGCCGTTGCAGGTTCGGACGATGCATTTGTTGGCACCGACAGAAACTCTGGCGACATTAAATGGGTTGGATCCAGAGTTGATCTTATTTTTGGCAGCAACACCGAACTTCGCGCGCTTGCCGAGTTCTATGGTTCCGAAGATGCAGAAAAAACCTTTGTTGACACTTTCGTAAAAACCTGGAACAAGGTGATGAACCTTGATCGGTTTGAATTGAAATAGTAATTTTTTGATATATAATTAGAAAGCCCAACTTTTTGAGTTGGGCTTTTTTTTTAGACGTTGTTTAAATGGCGCCAAAGTTTTTAGAATTTTGGTGATCGCCCGAAGGGATTCGCGCGGCAGCTTTCGTGAATTTGTGTCTTGGCTTTGTCCTTCGTGGAAAAATTGTGGTTGGTATTTTTAACCACAAAGTGCACAAAGTTTTTTCACAAAGAACACAAAGTTGTAGGACGCGCTACGCCTTTGAGAACTTTGTGCCTTCTCTGTGTTCTTTGTGGTAAAACTTCCGTAATCATAATAACAGCACAGCAATTCGTTAATCACTTCTTCACCAACTTGTAATTCAAACTTAAATCACCATTGCTTATTTTCATTATATAATTTCCCGACACAAGACCATCGATATTTATTTGCTCGTTGAATTTACTCTCACCAATTTTGATTGTTCTGCCAGTAATATCAAATATCTTGAAATTAAATACATCATTCGAATTACTTTGATTGTTTATGGCAAATGAATGTGATGATGGATTTGGAAAGAGTACTAAATTGTTTTTGGAAAATTGATTTGTGGATAAAGGAATGGGCGTGAATTTGGCGATAAAATAATTTACTGGCTCGTTGGACGCTTGATAAACATTGTCAATGAAAGTTGGTTGCATCGCATCAGACGTAGTGATTCCTGTTTGACTTGTTGTTCCGCCGAAAATGTAGAAATTTTCCATAAATGGAATGGTGCGCAATGAAAATTCCCCGCCAGTTCCACCATAATATGTTCCCCATTTTTTATTTCCAAATTCGTCAAACTTTACGGCAATATCATCAGTAAGCCCGTTTATTGAAGTTTGGTAAGCATCGGGACTTGCGATATTATCTTGCGCTGAAACATAGTCTGATAAATAGATGTGTCGATCACCATCAGCATACAATTGAGGATATGGAGTATTAGTGGAAAGTAGATTAGAGCCCAACATTGTTCCCCATTGGCGATTACCATTTTGATCGAACTTCGCAAAGAATGCTGCAACGCCTTGACTATATTCTTGGTAACTCCCAGTCGTGCTCAAATTGGTTGAACTAAATCCCGACCCAGCAAGATAAACATTATTGTTCATAGTGACCAAAGAGCTAGAGTTGCAGTATTCGTTATAATTGTTTCCGTAGTACGTGCTCCACACTCTGTCTCCCGCCAAATTGAACTTGGACAAAAAGGCATCTCTACAACTTCCGGGTAACGGTTGATGGGAATAAGCAGCAGAAAAGAAGGTATTGTAAGTAAAATTTGGAATACAATCCAACGTTTCACCAGACACATAAACACCTGTATCATCGGCTGCCAGCCCAAAGATTTTCGATCCATTAACGCCATAATACGTTGCCCAAATACGTTGTCCCTCTGTATTGAATTTTGAAATTAAATTCCCAACGTTTTGATTGCGAATATTTTGATATGCACCATCGGATGCCAAGCCATTAGCCGTTGTTCTAATATTAAAGAAGAAACTGCCATCAGTACCCATTACAATATTGGACAGTCCTTGTGTGCCATAGGCAGCGGTGTTGTATGGTAAAGTTTCGCTGTCATAGTACGACCCCCAAATTTTGATGCCACTTTCGTTATATTTAACAAGAAAAGTATTTGTATTCCCATTTAGAGCTTCTTGATATGAGTTGGGTGTTGAAATATTTGACGAACTGCTTGTTGAACCAATTATATAAAGATTGTCG
Source organism: Flavobacteriales bacterium (assembly GCA_038234025.1). Classification (GTDB taxonomy): domain Bacteria; phylum Bacteroidota; class Bacteroidia; order Flavobacteriales; family Flavobacteriaceae; genus Flavobacterium. Next base: position 7,909 of record JBBSUW010000026.1, on the reverse strand, counting down.
TTCTCATCAATTGTCAGCCCTTGAATGACATCGTTTCCTGCACCGCCTACGAATGTGCTCCAAAGAATTTGTCCATCTGAACTTATCTTGGTTATAAATCCATCGACTTGACCGCCACCGTAATTTATTTGTTGGGCGCCTTGTGTTGCTATGAAGTTGCTATCCAAATATTCCATTTTGTTGACAGTACCTACTAAATAAATGTTTCCCAGTTTGTCAACAGCATTGCTATATACTTTTGTGCTTTCATCGCCAAAGTACGTTGCCCACGCACGTTCGAAATTAAACTCTTGAGCTTGTGATAAATAGCTAATCATCAGACACATTAAGATGTATTTTCTCATAACATTTAAATATAAAAAACCGCTTGGCAATATATATTACCAAGCGGCCCATTGTTTTAATCAGATATAATAACATAAATCTCTTGAGTCCCGCCAGGAGTTCCAGGGGGATCTTGATCAATGGTAACCAAACCGCTTGTACCGAATGTGTACGATCCCCAATCAGGATTTGTTGGTGTGACAGGCGGTATAAATGGTCTTAAATTTCCACCGCCCAACGATCCGTTTGGCCCGACCTGTGTTTTCATAAAATCAAAAATCTGTGTATTTCCATATGTGTTTGCAACAATATTACTAGGTAGAGTTGTGCCTGACCCTCCTGAAACTAGAACTCGAATCCAATTCGGCCAAGGGTTGATTGGCGCAATCTGGAATGGAAACTTTGTAACACTTGCAGGGCTCGCCGCAAAAGTTCTCGATTGACCTGCTGGAATGATGTAAAGTGCACCAGAGCTTGAAAATTTTGGATATGGATTTGTGGGATTACTATTCTTCGAATACATCTGACCAATATCAAAATTTGTGCTTGAAAGATTGTAAACATAAATAGTTTTCTGTGCAAAACTGCCCATACAAAGAAACAGCATTGCGGAATAAAAAATTGCTTTCATAGTGTAAATTTTTAGTTGGTTGTTTCTTCTTGAGAACGTTCTGCAAAAACCCTCATTGGCATTCTGATAATGGACATATCATCTCCCTTGAGGTTATCAACTGTATAACCCGAAGAAAGTAGCAGACTTTTGGATTGCTCCAATATAGCGGTCTGGTTGTCTTTTTTTGAAGAGTTCAGAAGATTCGCCATTTCTTCTGGCAAGACCTTGCTGTTGGTGCAGTGCTGTCAATGCAACACGAAAGTTGTTCATTTCGAGCGTTTCAGTAATGCGCACTGGCGCTGTGGCCTGCGTTTCGGTCAGCTTGGAAGAAGTATCTTCCTGCGTAGAACATGCAACCAGCGTTCCAATAAAACACATAGCCGCAAAAAACATAAACTTTTTCATCGTGGTTGTTTGTAAAATTATTGAGTCCAAAACTTTTGGGTTTACTACCTTACGCAGCATTGACCCCGAAACAATTTCCAAATTATTGTGCTATTTAAAATAGCTGTTCCGTCATATTTTTTGCAAACCTTTAATCGGTTGCGAAAGTATCGCGCAACATTTTAATTAATATGGAATTTTTTATACAGATTGACAATATTGACAAGGCTCTAATGCAATATTTGGAAGATATTGAAAAAAGAAAAAAGGAACAACAAAGATTGTGATATGATTTGTCAACATCAGATACAGGAATGTTAACACAAAGGAAATTAATAAAATTGATGAGGCGAATTATCTTATGCTAAAAAACAAACCGCTATATCAATGAACTGAATGTGAGTACAACGTAAAGAAGATAATCTTCCATTCATAGTGTAAAAGTAAAATGTAAAAAGATAAGAAAGAAATCTTTTATGTTAAATCATTTGGCAAACTCGTCAACTTTCTATTATAGCTAAAACTTCCTTTGAGTTAAAGTCTTGAAAGTTGAAAATCAGCCCCTACCTTGCCGAAGTCTATTCCCCCCGCCGCCGCGCGAATCCCTTCGCGCGCTCTGCAATTCAAACCTTCAACCGCTGCTGTATTAAGCCTTCCAACTTTGCACCCTTTATTGCCATCATTTGAATATGTGCTACAATATAGTTACAACAATTCGACCCGAGGGCTCAGCATAATTTCAACCGACCCTCATTAAGGTCTCCTTAAGGTCTCCTTAAGGTCAACCTAAGGTCGAACTAATGTGCGCTAATTATAAACTTAAAACTCTAAACCCATCTCATGAACAGAAACTCGCCAACCATAACCCATAATACAGAACTCTATACATTCCTCAACCATTGCCAATTTATAATTCATAAATCATAATTCCCTTACTATATTTGTTCGTTTTGACAAAAACCGAATTTACAACTTGAAACCAACCTTATCAATGAGCAGCCTCTTCCGTAAAAAAACCGTAAAGGACATCTTGGACCAAGTCAAGCGCAACGAGACCGACGGTCATGAAGCTCTGGCAAAAACCCTCACAACAAAAGATCTTGCAGCCTTTGGAATCGCCGCGATCATTGGTGCGGGTATTTTCTCAACCATCGGGAAAGCAAGCTTCGATGGCGGACCTGCCGTGATTTTCTTGTTCCTTTTTACAGCAATGGCCTGTAGTTTTGCCGCTTTTGCTTACGCCGAATTTGCTTCGATGGTGCCCGTTTCCGGAAGTGCTTATACCTATAGTTATGTGGCTTTTGGCGAGCTCATGGCGTGGATCATTGGCTGGGCGTTGATCATGGAATACGCGATCGGCAACATCACCGTCGCCATTTCGTGGAGCGACTATTTCACGGGATTGCTCGAGAGCGGCGGCATCAAGCTTCCCTCCTACGTGCAAATGGATTACCTCACGGCATCAAATGGTTTCAAGGATGCAACAGCGCTCATGAACGGTGGCAAGTCTTTCGAGAACCTCGACAGCGGACTCCAAATGGCCTACAACGCCTGGACCACTTCGCCAGCACTTGGCCCAATCCATTTTATCGCGGATCTTCCGGCGCTTTTTATTATTATATTGATCACAGCTTTGGTCTATCGCGGAATGAAAGAATCGAGAAACGCCAGCAATATGATGGTGGTCGTGAAACTGTGCATCATACTTTTGGTCATTGCCGTTGGCGCATTTTACGTTGATACCGCAAATTGGGACCCGTTCGCGCCAAATGGTGCCAATGGCGTCCTCAAGGGTGTTTCCGCCGTTTTCTTCGCCTACATAGGTTTTGACGCCATCAGCACAACCGCCGAGGAATGCAAGAATCCACAGCGCGATCTGCCGCGCGGTATGATGTGGGCGATCATAATCTGTACGGTTTTGTACGTCATCATCGCACTGGTTCTCACCGGAATGGTCAATTACAGTCAGCTCAATGTCGGTGATCCATTGGCATTTGTTTTCACAAAACTGAACCTCAAATGGATGTCGGGAATCATTGCCGTCAGCGCCGTTATCGCCATGGCGAGCGTGCTATTGGTGTTCCAGATGGGTCAACCTCGGATCTGGATGAGCATGAGCCGCGACGGACTTTTGCCAAAACAATTCTCACGCGTTCACCCAAAATACAAAACGCCTTCCTACGCCACGGTCGTTACGGGTTTCGTGGTCGCCGTTCCCGCGCTTTTCCTCAACCTGACCTTGGTGACTGACCTATGCAGTATTGGAACATTGTTCGCTTTCGTGCTTGTCTGCGCTGGTGTTCTTGTGCTCCAGAACAAGCCCGATATTCCCCGCGGCAAATTCAGGACACCTTATGTCAACAGCAAATATGTGTTTCCGGTGATGTTGGTCTGCGGAATTGTTTATGCCTTTGCATTCAACCAAAAAGCGACGATGGATTTTATAACCAACAAACGCATGATCAACTCTCCTTCGGCAATTGTCACGTCGTTGAATCCTGACGATACAAAACGCGTTTACGATTACTTGAACGATTCCGGAACGGTTTCGCAAAACCTCGACCTCGAAGAAACCCTGAACAGTTATACGATAGATGACACCCGATATATCGACACCGTTGACAAACTACCAATTGATGAAACGCTGAAATATGAAAGTGGTTTTGCCTTGTTCAAGCACAAAATGCCAATGTGGATTTTCCTGATCGTGCTGGTTGGCCTCACGTTTTGGTCCATCAAGGGAAATCTCTCATTGATTCCTTTGCTCGGCTTGGTTTCCTGTCTATACATGATGGCGGAATTGAGCGTGTGGAACTGGATATATTTTACCATTTGGCTCTTGCTCGGGCTTACAATCTATTTTGGGTACAGCAGGAAGAACAGTAGGCTGAACGGCGCGGAGAATTATCGGTAAATAATTGGCGGGCTGCTGGCAATTAGCTAATATCGTCCCCAATTTCATCAAGACCCTTCGCTTCCATCTTTTAAGATTATAATGGACAAGACAATAATATTGCATTGAATACAATTGAGTCGTGTAACTTTTCGCGCAGAGGATTTAGCTAAATTTACAAATGAAAAACAGTTTTGATCAAATAATCGATTCCGAAAAAGCAGTGCTCGTCGACTTCTTTGCCGAATGGTGCGGACCTTGCAAAATGCTTGCGCCTATTTTAAAAGATGTTAAACAAGAACTGGGCGAAAACATCAAAATCGTGAAAGTCGATAGCGACAAGAACCAACCGTTAACTTCAAAATATCAAGTTCGCGGCGTGCCAACCATGATCCTCTTCAAGAATGGCAAGCAGCTTTGGCGACAGAGCGGCCTGGTTCAGAAAAATGAAATCATTGCAATCATAAAGCAATATTCTGTCTGATATACGCTGAATCTCTTCAAAAGCATAAGGTAATACATCCGCGCGACCGGAAAAGTTTATCATTTAAAATATGACAGAAATGATTATTTTTAAACTTTGAAGAATTTGATATACTATCAGATCATTGCAAATTTATAAAACGTGGATATATGAAAAGAGATGGTTACAACAGGAGCCTATGGCAGGACACACAGATTCAGAGTGCATCACAGCGCAAGATTTCCAACGCGGAAAGTGTGTATGATGCAATAATAGTTGGGGCGGGAATCACCGGCATCACAGCCGGCTACAACTTGGTCCAACAAGGCAAAAAAGTGCTGATTCTGGAGGCGCAAACGGTTGGATTTGGCACCACTGGAGGCACCACCGCGCATCTGAACAACTTTTTTGACACGGGTTATGATGCAGTGATAGACAAATTTGGGTTGCATGAGGCAAAACTTTTTGCTGAATCGGGCGCGGAAGCGATGCGGACAATCAAGGAAAATATTGACCGAAACGCGATAGACTGTACCTACAAAAAGTGTGATGCCTATATGTTTTCATTGAATAAAGATCAGTCCGAAGACTTGGCCAAAGTCGTGGAAGGATCCAACAAGGTCGGCGTGGAAATGACTTATGTAAATGAAAATCCTTTTCCGATTCCTTTTGACAAAATTGCGGTGATAAGAGACAATGCTCAGTTCAACCCTATACTCTACATTCACGGACTGCTGCCAAAATACCTCGAAATGGGCGGCGAGATCATTGAGAACTGCACGGTGACCGGATTGGATGACAGCGACATCATTGAGGTTGAAACATCAAAAGGAAAGATGAAGAGCCACAATTTGCTGTATGCCACCCACACTCCGCCGGGCGTGAACCAGTTGCATTTTGAGCTCAAAGCTTATAGAAGTTATGTAATAGCAGTGACGCTGAAGGATGGCAATTATCCTGACGCGCTGGGATATGATATGGACGATCCATACCACTACTATAGATCTCAGGAACTCAACGGCAAAAAATATTTGATCGCGGGCGGCGAAGATCACAAGACCGGAGATGCAATAGACACGGACGAGTGCTTTCGAAAGCTCCAAAATTATGTGTCGCAATATTTCGAAGTGGATCAAGTGGCGTACAAGTGGTCCTCGCAATTTTATGTTCCAGCAGATGGTTTGCCTTACATCGGCAAGATGACCGTGGGGCTCAAAAACGTGTATGTTGCCACTGGATATGAAGGCATCGGGATGATTTTGGGAACCATAGCGGCCTCGATTGTTTGCGATCTTATCTGTGGCAAGGACAACAAGTATGAAAAACTCTTTGATCCGCTACGCGTGAAACCCATTGCCGGATTTTCGGAGATCGTGCAGAACGCTGCCGATACCATTGGCAATTTCCTGGGCGTAACGGTCGAGAAAGAGAAAATAGAAGCGCTGGCGGAAGTGTCTCCTGGTGAGGGGAAACTCGTGAAATATGATGGCAAAACCGTGGGCATCTACCGCGATGACAGCAGTGCCGTCCATATGGTGGACCCAACCTGCTCGCATATTCACTGTACCGTGGCGTGGAATTGTACCGAAAAATCATGGGATTGTCCGTGCCATGGGGCAAGATATGATACTGCGGGCGGCATGCTGAACGGTCCTGCGCGAAGAGATTTGGAAACTTTATAAAATAGATAATCTCGAAAAGATGGGAAATACAGACTTTAAGAATCAATGATAGAAAAATTAAATTCGCTGTACGCAGCGTTATTCCTTTATCTATATGGTCACCATAATTCCTTTTTTGACCCGATAATGTATTGGGCAAGCGAGATATAAATCGGTCGATGAGAAGTATGTCGATTCGTCAACGATTTTATCAGCAGCAAGTTCAACCTATATAAAATTGAATTTGATGGGTCAAACGTAAAAAACAATTTTTCAATAAACAAAATTTTATTTGATTATTTTTATGAAGGTATAGAAATGATTCAGAGCTTTTTATCGAACGATTATTTGAATATTTAAAAACAATATGCGAATAATTTAATTCTGTAAAAATTGATTCCTGACCATTTATTGATTATCCAACAATATGATATATTTGCTATTTTGGAAAATTCACCAATTTTAACTAAAAAAACTCGTTTTCAACAATGTATTTGCCTGTTCAATTTGGTGAAATTTGACTTATTCAAGATCTATCACTTCAAATTGCAAAGCCAAAATATACAGCTAATATTATCTTTCAACCTTCATAGCCGTCGACGCCAAATCACCTAATTTTCAAACTGCTTCTGCTCCCGCGCGAATACCACTGCTTGGCATTCAAGCAAAAAAGGACCTACGATTTCTCGCAAGTCACTTATTTTCTACAATTTATTAGATTTTCGCTTTCTTGCTTATCGATAAGCTGGAATGCCTCAGCAACGCTGCACAGCAATAAACTTTTCGTCTTGAAGCTACTGCTTGACAAACTTAGCGAAGGCATCAATTCCATCTATTTTGAAGATGTGCATGCCTCTGCCATTGTTTTCCATCGGCTCAAGCTCACCAGCGTTTTCCCACGAACCCGATGCATACACATTGCCATCTGTACTATTGAGCCCAACAGATGCTGAATCGTTCCATTGGAAATATTTGTCAAAGAGTGGTCGTAAAAAAAATACCTCCTACATAAGTATAGGAAGTATTTAAATCTTCAGGGGCACCACAACTTGGACTGTTATCAGTTATCATATTAAATTGTAGATCAATAACAGGCGAACAAATATATGTGTAATCAAATTTCAGAACGGAACCTGTGAGTTGTCTAAAGTCCATGGCAGGCATTTCTGCCGCAGTATTTCTCTGTAAAAACTATGAATTATCACCCGCTGCCGCGCGAATTCCTTCGCGTGGCCTATAAAACCTGCTGCTCATTTGATGTAGAATTGAAAATTATATTTTTATATCTATATCGGGAATTATTCATAATCCTCCAGCTGTTTTAGGACGGTACAACTAGAGGGCTTCGTCCTGCCTTCGTCCTGAAAACCCATCTCAATCAAGACCTCCAGAAGAGCGATTTTCCAATGCGCCAACTTTGCTATAAAACCTACTTTTTGATATCGGTTCAGTTTCACAAGGTCAACCATATCACCCAAATGAAGATTATACAGTCGGAATCTACAACATTTCCACAAAAATCTTGTCACCTTCAAAGGAATGTCCGAAATTTAGGCCTGAGCCAAAATACT
>JBBSUW010000025.1:0-28393 GCA_038234025.1 Flavobacteriales bacterium | reverse complement strand
GGTTTTCAAGCCCGTCATAAAATGTTGCCGATGTGGTGTTCTTGATTTCCTGCAATCCCATTCTTTCAATGGTTACTGGCGATTCCATAATACGTTCGGCCGATCGGGATGCCGAAACCACAATCTCGTTCAGTTTGGTCACTTCTTCAATAAGCGTTACGTTGACGTCAGCCTTGGAGCGCACATCAATGCTTTGGCTTTTGTATCCCACGTTGGACACCTCGAGCGCAAAAGGCATTGCTTTGTTGGTCGAAAGCATAAACTTACCGTCCACATCGGTTATTGTTCCGGCTTCCGCACCAACCACTTTGACATTCGCGCCGATTACCGGCAGCTTGTTTTCGTCGATCACTGTTCCTGAAATCGTGTTTTGGGCAAACGAAATTCCACAGAAAAGCAGTGTCAAGAGGAGAAATTTCAATTTCATCAGTTTTGTTTTGTTTGGTTTTACCCGGACAATGTACAATAAATATCAATTCGACAATACATCAAGAGAATATTTGAATGGCCAACAATGTTAACATTATTTGGAAACAATCAGTAAGGATAATTCAACAATTTACGTTTTCTTGACAAATTTCAATAAAAATCGAATTTTTACCATGCATACATACTTTTTAACATTTTATTTATAATAAAACATCGTTGTGCGCAAATAAAAAATGGCCTCAAAGAGAGCCCATTTTTGATTAAAATTTTGAAAAGTTTTATTCTACCGTGACCGATTTGGCCAAATTTCGCGGCTGATCGACGTTGCAGCCACGCATAACTGCGATGTGATATGACAAAAGCTGCAGCGGAATTGTGGTCAAAAGTGGCGAAAGAGCATCAACAGTATCTGGAATTTCGATCACATAGTCGGCAAGTTCGCGTACTTCGGTATCTCCTTTTGTCACCACCGCAATGATTTTTCCACTACGGGATTTTATTTCCTGAATATTGCTAACGACCTTGTCATAATGACCATGTCGTGGCGCGACAACTATCACCGGCATTTGCTCATCAATAAGGGCGATCGGTCCGTGCTTCATTTCTGCCGCTGGATAACCCTCGGCATGTATGTACGAAATTTCTTTTAATTTCAAGGCGCCTTCCAATGCTACCGGAAAATTATAACCCCGTCCTAGATATAGACAGTTGGGCGCGTCCTTGAAAACGGCGGCAATTTCCTTGGCCACGTCATTTGTCTCAAGAGCTTCCGCTACTTTCTCGGGAATAATCTCGAGTTCTTGCAGATATCTATGGAAATCTGAGTTGGACATTGTTCCTTTTGCCTTTGCAAGACGCAGTGCGATCATGGTCAAAACCGTGATCTGCGTCGTGAAAGCCTTGGTGGAAGCCACCCCGATTTCTGGTCCTGCGTGCGTATAGGCGCCAGCATGGGTTTCGCGGCTGATTGAAGAACCAACGACATTGCAAACCCCAAAAACGAACGCGCCTCTTTCTTTTGCGAGTTTTATCGCGGCAAGCGTGTCGGCAGTTTCGCCAGATTGAGAAATCGCTATGACAATATCCCCAGGATTTATAATCGGATTTCTATAACGAAATTCTGAAGCGTATTCAACCTCAACGGGAATTCGGGTAAATTCCTCCAAGATATATTCGGCAACAAGACCAGCGTGCCAAGATGTTCCGCAAGCTACAATCAGAATTCTGTTGGCATTGATGAATTTCTCGAGGTTGTCCTCGACGCCCGCCATCTGGATAATGCCTTCATTTGCCAAAAGTCGTCCTCTATAAGTGTCTTTTATAACGCTCGGCTGCTCATAGATTTCCTTGAGCATAAAATGATCATAACCTCCCTTTTCAATCTGCTCGAGGTTCATCTGAAGTTCCTGGACATAAGGATCAACTGGCGAATCGTCTTTTATTTTTCGGATTTTCAAGGCTTTGTTCAAACGCACGATTGCCATCTCTTCATCTTCAAGGTAGATTGCATTTGAGGTATATTCGATGAACGGTGACGCATCGGATGCAATGAAAAATTCGTCTTTTCCAACGCCGATCGCAAGTGGGCTTCCCAGTCTGGCAACCACGATTTCATCAGGCTTTTGTTTGTCAAAAACACATATCGCGTAAGCACCAACAACTTGGTTCAATGCAACTTGAACGGCCTTGCCAAGTTTTAGGTTTTCGTTTTTCTGAACTTCCTCGATCAGGTTTATCAAGACTTCTGTGTCGGTATCCGAATGGAATACATAACCACGCTTGATCAATTCCTTTTTGAGCGGGGCGTAATTCTCGATGATTCCATTATGGATAATTGATAGATTTCCGGAATTCGAAACATGCGGGTGCGAGTTCACATCGTTCGGAACACCGTGGGTTGCCCAACGCGTGTGTCCCATTCCAATATTGCCGTTCTGCGAAATTTCGTTGCACTTTTCCTCAAGATCCGAGACCTTGCCCTTTGTTTTGCAAAGCTTGAGGGCGGTTCCATCATAAAGCATGATGCCCGCACTGTCATAACCGCGATATTCCAATCGCCTTAGACCTTTTATTATTATTGGGAATGCTTCCCTATGACCGATGTAACCTACGATTCCGCACATATGATTTGGTTATTTTGATTTGGTGTAATATATTTCGAATTTGACTTTCTGATCTTCAGAAACATTGTTTCCCGATCCGTAGAGAACCGTTCCAAATGGATTGATGACCGATCCCACGGGAATCCGATCGAACATGTCCGAGGCGGGGTTTTTCAGTGTGGCGTTCTGGATAAGTCCGATGTCCTCGGTCACCACAAGCCCAAGCTTTCGGTTGATGGAATCTGTACCCACCAGTTGGCGGATGTAGTTTGTGATTTTAATTTTGTACCGGACGCCTTTTCCGGTCGTGCCAGAAGTTCGTTCCAAAATTCCGCCGAATACCGATTTGCTGTATTTTGGATTTGATGCATTCACCGACGCGTCTGCATAATAATCAACAATCGGTCTTTTGCTCTCGGCGTCAAACAGATAAATACGCGTGGGCTCTAACCGTGCCGGAACAGATGAAAGCGCGTTTTGATCGACGGTAAAAACGATGTTGGCCTCATTTACCAAGACATTTTGCGCGCGAAGATTCGCGAGCTCGTCGTCTTTGAACAAATTTATATAGGCTGTCGATCCCGCGCCGCCCTTTATAAAAAGTCGATCGGTATTGGCCGGTGATTGACCCAACGACTGAAGGTAGTTGCTGTTGTAGTCGTTCTGTTGAAGACTTACCGAATTGCCAACGAGCCTCAGCGTTAGCGTTCTATATCTTACTGTTGTAAGATCGTCGGTCGAGTTGCGGCCTTTGTAAACAATCCTGATTTCTCCTGCAGCGAAGTTCAGCATTGCCAATGTTGTCTCGGGCGTGCTAAGCGACTGTCCTACCTCGAAGTAAAGTCCCCTGAAATATTCCTTGAAAATGTTGTTGTTGAGAACTTTGGTTCGACCCACCGCGCTGAATATTCTCTGCTGGAAATAGTCTTTATCTAGCATGAGCTGCATACGTGGAGAAACTTTTGTCGTTTCCAGCACACCTAGATTTGACACGCCAAACTGTTGCACCTCGGTTGCCTTGTAAAAGAAACTGCTGTTCTGGTCTGCATCGAGTGAATTGTTCAATTGTGTCTGCACTGTGCTGTCGGGCAGCAGAACGCCTCGCTTGCTGTTTTCAAAAAGCGATTGCTCGTCGGTGTAATATTTTTGCGCCTGCTGAACTGTGGAGCTGGCATCATTGTCGCGAATGAAATATCCGTTTTCCCAAACCTTGAGATCCAGTTTTCCCCCAGGAACATATACCGAGTCAAGAAGGTATTGCGGCTCGCCTTCAAAATTGGTCCCGTTCGCAGTACTAAAATATGGAATCAAGAGCTGTACACTCTCCACTGTGGCCTCGTCAAGGAGTGATGAATTGACATCGGCGGTGGCCAGTTCCACTTGCGTCACAAAACTTGCCGTTGTTTTTCCAAAGACCGGGTTGTTGTATATGCCAAGGGGATTGATGGGAAGGTTTTTGGAAAGCACCGGTCCTTGCCCAAGCGTGGACGCGGTTATTCCATAAGGCGTTCCTTGTAATGTATAGTTTTGGTTTCCTAAAATATTCGTACCAACTTCGCTGTAGTCGCTGTCGCACGAAAAAACGCAAAGCAAAGCGGCAAAGATCAAAGCAAAACGGGTGATCAGAAATCTGTTCATATAAAAATTTAAGAAGTAAATTGAATCAAGACAGCATTTTACGGTAAAATTCAGTATACAGTTCCGCAAATTCTTCTTTCGGCGCGAAAGGTAAAAAAGCTTTGCCCGACGATTCTATAAATTTTGTTAAACTTGGAGACACCTTTTCTGAAGCAATAATTACTGCATCTGAATGATTTACAGCTGCTTGGATGAGGTTTTCATAATTCGGCTCCTTTAGTGACTCGATAGCTTCTGCGGGACTTCCATCAAAGGTAATTTTCTTGACCATGTCACTGCTTAGCGCGCCATCAAACGATTGTCCATAGACAGAAGTGACAATCTTGGTATCGGCAAAGAGCGCCTCGTCCTTGTAGTAGTTCCGCAGATATACGGGAAGCATTGCAGCCATCCAACCATGAACGTGTATGATGTCCGGAACCCAATTGAGTTTCTTGACGGTCTCGACAACGCCCTTTGCAAAAAATATGGCGCGCTCGTCATTGTCAGGATATAGATTTCCGTCCTCGTCTGTAAATGTAGCCTTGCGCTTGAAGTATTCGTCATTGTCTATAAAATAAACCTGAATGCGTTCCTTCGGGATGGACGCCACCTTGATGATTAGCGGCATATCGAGATCGTTCACGACAAGATTCATTCCGGACAAACGTATGACCTCGTGCAACTGGTGCCGCCTTTCGTTGATATTACCATATCTTGGCATAAAAATCCTGATCTGGCCGCCCTGCTCATTTATCATTTTTGGAACGTCGTAGGACATCATCGATACTTCATTCTCGGCGAGGTACGGAACAACTTCGGATGAGACATACAATATCCTCTTATCTTCCATATTGAATCTTCTTTTTTGGTATCGTCATTAAAAACACGCAAAATTACGAAAATTTATGCAGATATTTTGTAATGCTTTAAGTTTGCACCTTATTTCCAGAAAAATGCCCACGCTTATTTTTGACACGCAGCGCGCTTTGTCCGCGCATTTGAAAAAGACCGTTGCTCCATCCGCTTCTGTCGGCTTTGTGCCAACAATGGGCGCGCTCCATGACGGACATCTTTCGCTGATTCAAAAATCGATAGAGGACAACAGCGCAACGGTCATCTCGATTTTTGTGAATCCAACCCAGTTCAACAACGCGGCCGATCTGGCAAGGTATCCACGCGATATCAAGACTGATATCAAGAAAATCGAGACGCTTGACGCCGATGTGATCGTTTATGCGCCAACTCCCCAAGATGTTTATGGCGATCACATTGCGTCTGAAAAATTTGAATTTGATGGTCTTGAGAATCAAATGGAGGGAAAATTTCGACCCGGTCATTTTGACGGTGTTGGCACGGTTGTGAAAAAACTTTTCGAGATCGTAAAACCCACGCATGCATACCTTGGCGAGAAGGACTTTCAGCAATTGCAGATTATCCGAAAGCTCGTTGACAGAAATTCGATTCCGGTGCAAATAGTTGGTTGCCCAATTTATAGAGAAGAGAACGGTCTGGCGATGAGTTCCCGAAACGAACAGCTCAGCGTAAGAATGCGTGATAAAGCATCCATCATTCATAAAACACTTTTAAGGGCGAAAGTCATTTTTCGCGAAAGCGGACTTGATAAAACACACGAATTTGTTGTGGAAACTTTAGGCGACAATCCCGATTTTGAGCTTGAATATTTTGAGATCGCCGATGAAAAAAACCTCGAGCCAACCAGCAAGATTTCAGACGGAACGCAACCGCGCGCCTTCATTGCGGTGTTTGCCAACAATGTGAGGCTCATCGATACGATTTCCCTAAAATAATTACCTTTGCGCCATGCAGATTGAAGTTGTAAAATCAAAGATCCACCGTGTGACCGTAACCGGCGCCGATCTCAATTACATAGGAAGCATCACCATAGATGAAGCCTTGATGGAAGCCAGCAATCTTGTAGAGGGCGAAAAAGTGCAAGTGGTCAACATCAACAATGGCGAACGGTTTGAAACCTACGTCATAAAAGGCGCGCACGGCTCTGGCGAGATCACGCTCAACGGTCCGGCCGCCCGAAAAGTGCAGCGTGGCGACATCGTCATCATCATTTCCTATGCAAGAATGGATTTTGAAGCCGCCAAAACCTTCAAGCCATGGTTGGTTTTTCCGAACGAGACCACCAACACATTGACGTGACCCTTGAAAAAGAAAATCGTCAGGCTTCTTTCAATTTTTCTGCCCATATTCCTGGGCATTTTTCTCATCTATTATAAATACGAACAGTTCACGCCGGCGCAGCGTGGCGAGATGGCGGCCTATTTTCGCGGCGCCGATTATTCCTATATATATCTTTCGCTCGTAGTCGCGCTCTTTGGATTTCTATCGCGCGGCTATCGTTGGAAATTTGCCCTTGCCGAAATGGGCTATCATCCAAAGTTCCACAACAACCTTATGGCCGTTTGCATTTGTTATTTCTTGAACTTGACCATTCCGCGCTCAGGTGAAATATCGCGAGCATTGGTACTGAAGAACTATGAAAGCGTGCCTTTCGACAAAGGGTTTGGAACCATCGTTGCCGAGCGCGTGGTGGATTTTGCGATTTTCCTGATCTTTGTTGGCATCGCTTTTATTTTGCAGTTCTCGGTGCTTCGCGATTATATGGCGTCCATTATCCCCATTCCGCAGCTGATATTACTGGCGGTTATGGGCGGAATTCTCACGATTGTTTTCGCGCTGGTATGGTTTTACGCAGAATGGCCGCTCGTGAAAAAACTCAAGGTCAAATTGTCGGGATTGATGGAAGGAATGCTCAGTATTTTGCGGATGAAGCACAAGTGGCCATTCCTGTTTCACAGCGTTTTTATTTGGTTCACCTATCTTTTGATGTTCTACGTGACGATATTCGCACTGCCCGAAACCGAAAATATTGGCATTGCCGCGGTGATGATGGGATTTATTTTTGGCACGCTCGCCACGGGTTTCACCAACGGCGGATTTGGCGCCTATCCCCTTCTCGTTGCCGAAATTCTTATGCTCTACGGTGTTTCCGATACGGCCGGAACCGCTTTCGGCTGGCTTGTTTGGATTTCTCAAACAGTGCTCACGGTGCTGCTTGGCGGGCTTTCCTTTTTATTTTTGCCCGTTCTTAATAAAAGCAAATAAATGTTTACCTTGCTTCTTTGTTGATTTTTACCAACTTCAATTTAGATCGTATGAGAAAACTCTTGCTTTGGATCGCCGTTCTTGGATGCTTTCCCGGTTTTGCCCAAAAAACAGTCGCGCCAATTACCTCCAAAAAGCTCAATGGCGACAGAGATATTATCATTGGCCTTCCGGCAAATTACCAACGCGACAAGGACAAGAAATATCCGTTGATTATCCTGCTCGATGGCGACTATTTGTTCGATGCTTTTCAGGGCACTTTGCAGTATGGGAATTATTGGGACGACCTTCCGGAATGCATCGTCGTGGGGATTGTTCAGAACAAAAACAATTCCAGACAGACCGATTGCGCCGTGGATCGTGACAGCGGACTTCCATCTGTCACTGGCGAGGCATTTTTCGAGTTCATCGGCATCGAGCTTATTCCCCAGATAGAGAAAAAATACCGGCTCGCACCTTTGCGAATCATTGCCGGCCACGACCTTACGGCGGGATTTCTGAATTTTTATCTGTACAAGGACAATCCGGTTTTTGATGGCTATATTTCAATGAGCCCTGAACTTCCAGTAGGCATGATCAAGAATATCCCGGCGCGGCTTCAGGCCATTCCCCAGAATATAATGTACTATCAATCAACTGCTGACGGAGATTTGAAACAAATGCAGGAAGATATCAAAAAACTGGATGAAGGCATAAAAGCTGTGGCAAAACCCACGCTCAATTATCGCTTTGATGATTTTAAAGCCGCTTCGCATTATTCGCTCGTACCATTTTCCATTCCGAGCGCGCTTTATTCTTTCTTTGGCGTTTACCAACCGATTTCGATGACGGAATTCAACGAGAAAATCGCAACGCTGCCGTCGGGCTACACCGATTATCTTCAGAAAAAATATGACGATATGGAAAGCCAATTGAAGATAAAGATTCCGGTGCGGATAAATGATTTCAAGGCAATAGAAGCAGCCATTTTAAAAAACAAGGCCTACAATGAGCTTGACGCATTATCTCAAATGGCAGAAAAAAGCTACCCAAAAAGCATGCTCCCAGATTATCAAATGGGCTTGATGTACGAGAAAAAAGGCGATTATAAACGTGCCACCAAATTTTACATGAAAGCGTTTCAGCGCGAGGAAATCGGCGACCTCAACAAGGATATGATGTACGACAAGGCCGAACAAATGAAAAAAATGTAAACGCGCTAGATTTAATGTCGACAATAAGGACAACATTTTACTGCCAGAACTGCGGGGCGCAGTATTCCAAATGGCAAGGACAGTGCAACTCGTGCAAAGAATGGAACACGATCGCCGAGGAAATAGTTCAAAAGGCCGAAAAATCTTCTTGGAAAACGGAGTCCATAGTTTCTAAGACGGCAGCACCGTTGCGCATTGATATGATCGACAGCACAAACGAAATCCGTTTGGCAACGGGCGATCAAGAGCTTGACCGTGTTCTTGGCGGCGGCATTGTTCCTGGTTCTGTGATTCTTTTGGGCGGCGAGCCCGGCATTGGAAAAAGTACGCTGTTGCTTCAGATCGCGCTAAAACTGCCGTACAAAATCCTGTATGTTTCGGGCGAGGAAAGCCAGAAACAGATAAAAATGCGCGCCGAACGCATCACCACAAAAACCGGCGAATGTTATATTCTGACAGAAACCAAAACGCAGCTGATCTTTAAGCAAATCGCGGTCGAAAATCCGGATATCCTGATCATTGATTCCATTCAGACTTTGCACACCGACCATATCGAGGCGTCGCCGGGCAGCATTTCTCAAATTCGGGAAACCACATCGGAACTGATAAAATTCGCGAAGGAAACTGGAACGCCGGTGCTGTTGATCGGTCACATCACCAAGGACGGCAACATTGCCGGGCCAAAGATACTGGAACACATGGTCGATACCGTTCTGCAATTCGAGGGCGACAGAAACCACGTTTACCGAATGCTGCGCGCGCACAAAAACCGATTCGGGTCAACCTCAGAACTTGGAATTTACGAAATGCTCGGCAGCGGACTTCGCGAGGTTTCAAACCCATCGGAAATATTGATATCACACAAGGAAGAAGACCTTTCGGGATCAACTATAGCCGCCACGCTGGAAGGATTGCGACCATTGATGGTGGAAATCCAGGCGCTGGTGAGCACGGCGGTTTATGGAACGCCGCAGCGAAGCACGACTGGTTACAACGCCCGAAGGCTCAACATGGTTCTTGCCGTTCTCGAAAAACGAGCGGGATTCAAGCTTGGCGCGAAGGACGTTTTCCTGAATGTTACCGGCGGAATTTCGGTAGATGATCCGGCGATAGATCTTGCCGTTGTCGCCGCAATACTTTCGTCCAACGAGGATATTCCCGTTCACAAGAACAAATGTTTTGCCGGCGAGGTCGGACTTTCTGGGGAGATTCGCCCTGTAAATCGTGTGGACCAAAGAATCACCGAAGCAGAAAAACTAGGGTTTGAATATATATATGTTTCAAAATACAACAAGATTTCGGTGAAGAAACCGGGCATTAAAATCGTTTTGGTTTCAAAAATCGAAGACGTCGCTGAACAATTGTTTGGATAAAAAACCAAGTGGTTTCTAAACAATGTTTTTTTGAATATTCGCGTATCAAATGTGGCAAGAGTATGGTAATTCAAATTTCGAAATGTGTAATTTTATTCTTTGGGTTTTTTATAATTTTCATTGGATTTATTATGCTTTTTAATCCCACAATATTCCTGGACAATTTGAGAAAAGCCGGTAGTACAAAATTTATCAATTATGCCGAAATTACAGTCCGACTGATTCCCGCAATCTCCTTGGTAATCTATTCGGAATATTCCAAGTTTCCGGAAGTCTTTAAACTTTTGGGGTGGATCATGGTTGTAACTTCGTTGATACTGTACGTTGTTCCCAGGGCAGCACATCATCAATTTTCAGCTAAAAGCGCAAAAGTTCTCAAGCCAGATTATTTGCGATCTATTTCCGTGCTCGCTTTTCTATTTGGAGGATTCATCCTTTACAGTACAATCTGATTGAAAATAAATGGCACGATATTTAAATTGCCATTAAAATACATACATGAAAACAAAGAAAGTCGTTCGTACCGTTCTAATAATCCTTGTAGCTCTAATTGTGGGTGCAATCGGCGGGTTTTTTGTTTTTCGCAACAGCATTCTTAACCAAGTCATCGCCAAGATTTCTGAAAAGGCTGACAATGAATACCATAGCGATTTCAAGGTCGGCAAATCTGGATTTAGTGGTTTTTCCGAGGTAGATCTCGAAGATGTCACGCTCGTACCGCACTACGCCGACACACTTTTTGCGGTGAAGGAAATTCGTACCGATGTCAACTTTTGGAAACTGTTTTCGCTAGAGCTTCAGCTCAATTCGCTTTCGGTCAAAAATGGTTATCTGCAATTGGTCAAAAAGGACAGCATCAAGAATTTCGACGCTTATTTGCCAAAACGAACCGTGACGGACACGATCGATGACGACAATGACGACGAAAAACCGAATTATGCAGAACTTGCATACAACACGTTGACGAAATTCCTGAACCTTGTCCCGGCCGATATCCAACTCCAAAACCTTGCGCTTAAACTCAACGACAATGGCAAAAAAGCGAAAGTCGGGCTAGGACAATTGCGGCTCAAGGACAAAAATATCGAGACAATCCTGCAGGTCAACACCAACACTTTTGAACAGCGCTGGAAAATAGCGGGCTATGCCGATCCCCGTTACAAACAAATGGATGTGAGGTTTTTCAACCTTGATTCGGGGAAGATAAAAGTGCCTTATTTTGATGAACGGTATAATCTGAAAGGTGCTTTCGATTCCATTCGCGTCAAGGTCTCAAAAGTGGAAATGGACGGGGACGAACTCCATATCGACGGCTTCACCTCTATTATCGGTCTGCTTGTGAACCATCCTAAAATTGCTTCGAAAGACGTGGTCGTCGACGATGCAAATATCAACTACCGGCTTCGTTTTGGCGAAAGCTTTATCGCGATGGACAGTTCTTCGACTGCGGTTGTCAATGGACTGAAGGTCGTGCCTTTCGTGAAATATGGAAAGGAAGACGGCAAGAGTTACGAGCTTCGCGCAAAGATTTCGAGAACCAAGGCACAAACCTTTATTAATGCTTTGCCGGAAGGCCTTTTCACGCATTTTGAGGGAATGGAGGCCAACGGCGAATTTGAATATGAACTGGATTTTAAGTACAACAAAAAACATCCCAACGCCATCGTTTTTGACAGCAAACTCCGGAAATACAATCTTGCGATCACCAAATATGGCGAGGCTAACCTCAACAAATTGAACGGGTCTTTCGTCTATCGGGCGATCGATCACGGTGTTCTGCAACGACCTCTTTATGTTGGAAGTTCCAACCCGAATTATGCGCCGCTCGAAACAATTTCGCCCTACGTTCAAAAATCGGTGCTCACGACCGAAGACCCTTCATTTTTCAGGCATCGCGGATTCATCAATCAAGCTTTCAAACAATCGATCGTGCAGAACATCAAGACCAAAAAATTCTCCCGCGGCGCCAGCACGATCAGCATGCAATTGGTCAAAAACGTTTTTCTCACAAGAGAAAAAACGCTTTCGAGAAAGCTGGAGGAAATTCTCCTGGTTTATATAATGGAGAACAACCAGATCGTGAGCAAATCGCGGATGATGGAAGTTTACCTCAACATAATCGAATGGGGGCCAAACATTTATGGGATTGGCGAAGCTTCTAGATTTTATTTCCAGAAAGGTCCGGGCCAGCTTTCGCTAAATGAATCGCTCTATTTGGCGTCGATCATTCCCCGTCCCAAAGGTTTTATGTACCAGTTTGATTCAACGGGCGATCTGCGAAGTGGCGCACTGCGACAACAGTCAAATCTTACAAATCTGATGCTGCGCCGCGGCGTTCTGAGCACTGAAGATACCATACAAAAATCCTTGCCCGTTTTTATTTCCGGGCCTGCTCGAAATTACATCAAGATAAAAGTAGATCCCTCGGTAATCGATACGCTCAATCTTGACGAATTTGTGTTCTAATGGCAATTGTGCAAATTTTAAAATACTAAAATTGAGGAAAATGCGCGTTCAGTTTCTTAAATTTACATTTCAAAAAACTTAAACCAATTATTATGAAAAAGATTTTTACACTTCTTTCAATAGCATTTCTGGGGAATTTTGGCCACGCTCAGGTCATTGCGCTCCCCGTTTTCGCAACGGGACTTTCCAATCCTGTTGAAATTGTGAACGCTGGCGATGTGCGGCTATTTGTTGTGGAACAATCCGGCAAGATCCAGATCGTCAATCCGGACGGTACCAAGAACACCACGCCATTCCTGACCATGCCAAGTGGCGTGGTGAGCGTGGGTGGCGAAAAAGGCCTTTTGGGACTGGCGTTCCACCCCGATTATGTTACCAACAGGTTTTTCTATGTGAACTACACTAGGGCTGGCGATGGTGCTACAGTGATTGCGCGTTATCAGACAATGCTCACCAACCCCAATATTGCAGACCCTACTTCGGCGCTCGTAATCTTGACGATAGCACAGCCATATTCCAACCATAATGGTGGCGGCATAAAATTTGCGGCCGACGGATTTCTGTACATCGGAACCGGCGATGGAGGAAGCGCCGGCGACCCACAAAACCGCGCGCAGAACATCAATGAGAACCTTGGGAAAATGCTTCGTATAGACGTTGACACCACCGACGATTCGTTGTACCAAACCCCTCCATCCAATCCATTTGTGGGCGTTGCCGGAAACGACGAAATTTGGGCGGTTGGACTTCGCAACCCATGGAAATACTCCTTTGACCGCGAGACGGGCGACCTTTGGATAGCCGATGTGGGCCAGTCGCAGATCGAGGAGATCAATCATGTAGTTCCAACTCCCGGTCTTAATTTTGGCTGGAAATGCTACGAGGGCAACAACACTTATTCAACAGGATGCTCTACAGCGCCGACGTACACTTTTCCCGTTGCGTTCTACAACCATTCGGTTGGCTGCTCGATCACGGGCGGTTACGTATATCGCGGCACGATTTATCCAAATATGTTCGGCAAATATTTTTTCAGCGACTATTGCAGCAATTTCATCGGAATGGTGAACGTGGCGACGAATGGCGTAACGTATGCCAACTTCAGCGGCGGCAGCAGTTGGGTGACGTTTGGCCAAGATGTGAACGGAGAGCTTTACATTGCCGACGTAGCGACCGGAAAAATCCACAAGGTGATTGACAGTTCGCTTGCCGTTGACGATTTTGCAATAAATGGTTTCTCATTGGTACCAAATCCGGCCAAAGAATATTTTACGATCAAAACAGCGGTTGGTAGAACATTGAGCTCGGTCAGCGTTTTTGACATTACCGGAAAACGATTGATCTACAGAAATGTATCTGGCAACGAAAACACGATTTCAACCGATGGTTTGCAAACCGGAATGTACATTGTTGAGGTAAAGGACAACGCTGAAAATGCATCTCGCACGAAGTTGATGGTTAAATAAAGCAAATTGCAATTAACTGAAAAGCGGCTGAAAGGACGCTTTTTTTGTCAATTTTTTTGAAGCTGATTCGCGAAACACTACGTGCGGTTGTTTCGAAAAAAAAAGCAAATAATTAGCTTTTCTCTCACAAATGATAGAACTAGTTTGCGCTGCCTTGTTTTTGTACGCTCGCCAAGAGCTTCCATTGGTCGCACTGTCACGCCGCAAAAAACTCACCGATGCACAAGGATATCGGTGCTGTAGGAGCTAAAAATCCAGCAAGCCACATGGTTTCGACTTTATATGAACTAATCGAACCGTTTGGAGAAATAGATAAATATAATTAACTTCTTTTGTGTAAGCCGACCACGTAAACTATCAAGCTAATTAAAAAACAGGCAAGGGTAACAAAAAAATAGCTTACCACATAATATGTATCATAAATCGAAAACTCAAAAACAATGTTATGGTTTACATATAGATATATCGAAGTAATGAAGAAGATGATGCACAGCACTGCTATAATTTTCACAACGTGCTGTTTTTAAAAAAGGCATTGTAATAAGTAAATTCATTGAATAAAATGTCTTCGAAACTAATGTTGGGAATAACCTCATCACCCAAATCTCGCGGGAAAGCATAAAAACCAAATTCTTTTTCCAATATAGCTTTGATTGATTGATACAAATGCGAATATTGCTTTGTCAATAATTCAGAATGATCCTCTATCGACTGCCATGCATACGGCGATGGCGAATATTCAATTTCCAACAGGCGGATAAAATAAGTTGGCAACAAATAACTCAAGCAAATAACCACACGATGAATTATATTCTCATATATAATATCATGAAAGAACGTAAAGCATCGATCGCCCCCATCGATAATGGTAAAATTGTGCACAGCAATTCCGCCCTCT
Organism: Flavobacteriales bacterium; assembly: GCA_038234025.1. GTDB lineage: Bacteria > Bacteroidota > Bacteroidia > Flavobacteriales > Flavobacteriaceae > Flavobacterium. Next base: position 13,708 of record JBBSUW010000025.1, on the reverse strand, counting down.
GCAAGTGCTGCCATTACTCTAGCATCAAACCCCGAACTTCGAAATTGACGAGATAAATCCACAAGCCTGCAAAATTCCACCGATTCCAGGTATTTCTGCCTCTCGTCGTATGCGTCGATAGCAACCGGAAAGTACAAGCTTGCGATATTTATATAAATCTCTTTCATATTTTTAATTGCAATTTCCAATTCCAGACATTCTCGCATTGTACTGTGTTGGACTTACCGAATAATTGGTTGCGTTAAAATTGACCGTTCCTCCTAATGTTACAATTCTGTGGTTATGGATACTTCGACTCCTGAAAAAGATTCTTGCCATCATTTCCGTAGAAGGTAGACTAACAAATTCAGCCGCAGTCTCCTTCATTGAAATATGTAGCGCCATAGCTGACAAATGTGCGGCTTGTCCAGGAGTAATTGAAATATTTGTAGATGCAAGATACGTTGCAACAGTAAAAAGAGTTGCCTGTGGAAAGGATAGTGGTATGGTATAAGTAGATAGTTGAGCAGGATTTACTATTGATATATTAAAGTGAATGTTTAAGAGTACTGCCTGATATGCACCAGCTCCTGGCGCTGCTACAAAATTAAAACTCTCACAGTCTGGACCTTCCGAGTCACTATCAATTGTTACAGCAGGCAATGACTCAGGGAATAATGTATGCTTAATAAAATTATTTGCGGAATTATGTATAATCGGAATGTCACCTCCTTCAAAACGTAATTGAATTATTGCGGTTAATATGTCACTGACCAATTGTTGACTTTCAGTAGTATATTGTTGAGTGGATAAATACGTAGTTATATCACGCTTATTTACAAAACCTAAAAATGTTGACCATATGTTTTTTTGCTCAGCGTCCAAACTTGAATAAAATTGCGAGAATTCTTCTGAAAGCTCGGGACAATTTGAGCAAGGAATGTAAACAGTGTTCAATGTTGGGATGTGATTGCCAGTATGGACTCCAGTGTTGTTATTTACTGTCGAGCCGGTAAGGATAATTGTCGGGCCAGGATTACCGGTGCCACCTGCGCAACTCATATCGATTTCAAGAATTTGAAAAGTTTGAGACCACCCAGTTCCAACACATGCTTCGCCCAAGTTTCCTTCACTAGAGATGACGTTATTATTAGCATCGTGGCAGTAGTACGATGTGTGAGTGAACGATGTTACACAAGCATCCATTTTCTGGCTGGTCTCCAACTCTAGTAACTCGCAAGGTTTAACTTCTGTACCCGTTGCTATCGCTGCATCAATATCACTACGTTTATATCTAACGATGTAAGATGAGAAGTCGCCACCGGCTTTCGCATACAGCACAAGATTCTCAACTTTTGAGCCTACAGAATAATTTAAGATAGACATGGTAAGAGATATTTCGTCACCGCTTATAACTTCAGCTATTTTAGTCGTATCAATGTAAACGCCAAAATAATTTGACAAAACATCTCCTCTCGCCATAATTGAAGGAATGTGCTTGTCGACAGCATATTTGACCGAATTAACAAACTTTCGGTTGGATTTTAATTCACTATATTCAACATTTCGGTAACCAATGTTCTTTGCTTCCGCTGTTTGACTTAATATTGTTTTCTCATCCTCTTTTGAGCAGTTTGTGACTATTCCCAATCCAATAACCAAGAATAGCATTACAATAATTTTTTTCATATATTTGTTTACTTTAATTAGTAGCAGTCATACTTTTTGTCGTCGAAAACAAAAATAAAGTATGGCTGTTTTTTTTGGTTGGTTTATCCTACTGCCCATTGAATAACAAACCTCTAAAATGAATGGAATTTCCTTGTGAGCCTTATGACATTCGGAAATAATGTCACTTCATACAAAGGTTGCGAGCCTCATTTATCGCTTTCATTTCTAAATTAATTCTAATAAAGTTAGTTTTTAAATCTGAAGGAAGCGGCGATTTGTACATCGCGCTTGCTTTTTCAAATTCAAAGTAAACGTAAAAAAAAAAAAACGATTGCTTGTATATTTTAGAATGTTAAAAAATCACATAATTTTAAGAAGTCTTGATTTTGCTCGTTAATTTTCCATCGGCACTTCAAGGTACTTTTTATTTTGCGCTTTTTCTGAGTATATTTTCTTACAATTTACTTTTCACCCGGATTGGGCAAATGCATTTTTGGTCATAGATGCGAGTTCATTATAAAATAAGTTCCAATAAAAAAAGCGGCTCTCGCCGCTTTTTAAAATTTTAAATCTCATTCAACATTCTCGAAATCTCATCCAGTTTTGGCGTAAGAATTATCTCGATGCGTCGGTTCTTGGCCTTGCCCTCGGCGGTCGTATTTGGTGCCAATGGCGCATATTCGCTGCGGCCTGCTGCCGTCAAATTGAATTTGTTGACCTTTTTGTTCTCGCCCAAAATATTCACGATTGCCGTGGCGCGCTTGGTCGAAAGGTCCCAGTTGTCGGCTATCGGACCGCTGCTTGTAAAAGCGTCGTCGTCTGTGTGGCCTTCGATCAGCACGGAAATGTCCGGATTGTCGCCCAGCACTTTTCCAACCTCGACCACGGCGCGACGGCCTTCGGTGCCAACGGCATAACTTCCGCTGTTGAACAGCAATTTGTTCTCCATCGAAACGTAAACCTTACCGTTTTTTTGCTGCACGGTAAGTCCTTTGCCCTCAAAACTGTTGAGCGCTTTTGACAATGTTTCCTTGAGCTTTTTCATCGCGGCGTCCTTTGTCGCCATTATACTTTCGAGTTCGGCGAGGCGCTGTGCATTGTTGCTCAATTGGCTGCGCATTTTGTCCAGACGTACTTGTTCGGCGGCGAGCGCTTTTTCCTTTGCCTCGAGCTGCGAAAGAAGATCGCGGTTTTTGTTCATGTTCTTTTCGAGCGCGTCGCTGCTGTTCTGCTCGAGCGCGGAGTAGCTCGCCTGCAAAGTTTTGAGCGTTTTGTCGGTCGATGTGTAATCTGCCAGCAATTTGTCGCGCTCTTTTCTGAGCTTGTCCCGCTCGGCGGTCATGACGGCATAATCCTCGTCGAGCTTGTTCTTGATCTTGGCGGCGCTGTCGCTGTCGTCGGAGAGCTTGCGGTTCTCGCGGCGCAGGTTATTGTACTTGTCCTCAAGCTCGGTGTAGAGTTTCTTGGAAACGCACGATGTGGAGAGCGCGGCAATCAAAATAAAGGTTGTGATTTTCTTGATCATTAGAAAAGGTGTTAGGTTGTGGGTTTTAGGAAATTTGTTTGAGGATTTGATATGTTTCAAGTTTGAGTTTTAAAGGTGCTTCGCGAGTTGGTGATGATGGTTTACAATCGAATCATTATTGTCTGCAAATAATATTAGCCCGGATTGAAGCGGCATCCTTTTTTTTCCGCCCTTTTCGGCGGAAAAAAAAGATATAGCGGAAAGCCGGAAATAGCTCCAAAAAAATTTAAGCGAAATAATCTAAATGAGCGAAAAGAGCGAAAATGATATGTTTCTAGAATCAAAAATAATAGTGATAATATTGGAATCAATTAGTTCATTTTGCTTTTTGTGCTTTTTCGATTTTTCTGCTTTATTTAATTTCAACCAATATCGGACAATGATCTGAATGTCTTGCATCTGGCAAAATGACCGCTCTTTTCAATCGATTTTCTAACTCTTTTGCGACCAATATATAATCTATTCTCCAACCTCTATTATTGGCCCGAGCATTGTTGAAATTGCTCCACCAAGTGTAATTGTCAGGCTCGCTATTAAAATGCCTAAAGCTGTCGATGAAGCCGTTTTGCATAAATACATCGAGCCAATCTCGCTCTTCGGGCAAAAAACCAGAGACAGTCTTGTTGCGCACCGGATCATAAATATCGATCGGCCGGTGGCAAATGTTGTAATCGCCGCAAACAACAATATTTGGAATCTGCGCCTGAAGCGCCATCATATAATCGGCAAAGTCGTTCATGTACATAAACTTGTGCGGAATACGAACGCTATTTGTGCCACTTGGCATATAGAAACTCATTACGGAAATGTCGCCAAAATCGGCGCGGATGTTGCGTCCCTCAAAATCCATATGGTCTATGCCGGTGCCATAAACCACGTTGTCGGGCTTGGTCTTGCTGAGAATGGCAACGCCGCTGTAGCCTTTTTTCTGGGCCGAATACCAATAATTATACTTGAATCCGGCCTGTTCAAATAGTTCAACCGGGATCTGATCCTCGTTGGCCTTTATTTCCTGGAGGCAGACAACATCGGGATCGACGCTCTGCAACCACTCGATGATTCCCTTCTTTATAGCGGCACGAATACCGTTGACGTTGTACGAAATTATTTTCATGAAAAACGGTCAATTTGCGTTCAAATGTATTGAAAAACGGGGAAACTAAATAGCATCAATCGGGGCAAAGTGCGCTTTTTTGCTATCTTTGTTTCGGTCTCAAAAACAGAACATAGATGGGCTTAGTCACCGCCAAGGAAGTCGCGAAGGCAATAAATGCAGACAAGTACGGCGTCTTTGGAACATTTGCCGGCTGGCTCATGATGAAAGTGCTCAAGATAAACACGATCAACAATATATACGATCGCAACAAACATTTGAGCGAGCTCGATTTTCTCAATGCGGTTCTTGATGAGCTTCAAATCAAGTTCGAGATTCCCGCAGAAGACTATAAAAGACTTCCCAAAGAAGGCGCCTATATTACTATATCAAATCATCCACTTGGCGGCATCGATGGGCTTTTGCTGCTGAAATTGATGCTTCAGCGCGAACCGAACTTCAAAATCATAGCCAACTTTCTGCTGCACCGGATCGAGCCGATGAAGCCGTACATAATGCCGGTGAATCCATTTGAAACGCACAAGGACGCGAAGTCGAGCATGATCGGTCTCAAGGAAACGCTACGGCATTTGCAGAATGGAAAACCGCTTGGGATTTTTCCCGCAGGCGAGGTTTCCACGTACAAGGATGACGATAATGTGGTGGACAAGCCTTGGGAAGAAGGCGCGATAAAAGTGATCAGAAAAGCGCAGGTTCCGGTGATCCCTATTTATTTCCACGCCAAGAACAGCCATCTTTTTTATTTCCTTTCCAAGATAAGCCCCACACTGCGAACGGCGAAATTGCCTTCGGAACTGCTGACGCAAAAAGACCGCGTGATCAAGGTCAGGATTGGAAGACCAATTTCAGTGGTGGAGCAGAACGAGCACGAATCATTTGAAGGTTATACAGAATTTCTTCGGAAGAAGACCTACATGTTGGCCAATTCATTTGAAAAAGAGCCAGCGTTCCTGCATTCGCCAAATCAGAAAATGCCTACAAATCCAAAGAAGATCGCCACGGAGACCAACCACGATGTTATTCTAAAGGAAATAGAATCGCTGCGCAACCCGGATTGCAGGTTGACGGTGAGCAAGAATTATGAGGTATTCTTTACCGAGGCGAGCAAGATCCCAAATGTTCTGCATGAAATCGGACGCTTGCGCGAAATAACTTTTAGGGAAGTGGGCGAGGGCACGAACGAATCTTTGGACCTTGATCGATATGACAAATTCTATCGCCATCTGTTTCTTTGGGACACAGAGCACAACAAGATCGCCGGTGCCTACAGAATGGGAATGGGGTCTGAGATTTTTCCAAAACACGGTATCGAGGGATTCTATCTGCACGAACTTTTCAGGTTTGAGCCCGAGCTTTTTGATATGATGAGCAAGTCAATCGAAATGGGGCGCGCGTTCATCATCAAGGAATACCAGCTCAAACCGATGCCGCTGTTCTTGTTGTGGAAAGGCATTGTCCACACCACTTTGCGCCATCCAGAACATCGATACCTGATCGGCGGAGTGAGCATAAGCAACCAGTTTACAGAGTTTTCAAAATCGCTGATGATAGAGTTCATGAAATCACATTATTACGATCCGTATGTTGCGCAGTACATCACGCCAAAAAAAGAATACAAAGTCCAGTTGAAGGATGCCGACAAGGATTTTGTGTTCAACGAAGCCGAGGCCGACCTCAACAAATTTGACAAGATCATCGACGAGATCGAGCCGGGAACCTTAAGGCTTCCTGTCCTGATCAAAAAATACATCAAGCAAAATGCGCGCGTCGTCGCCTTCAATGTAGATCCGCTGTTCAACAACGCCGTGGATGGCTTGATGTACATCCGTATTGCCGATATTCCCGAAAGCACGATGAAGCCCGTTATGGAAGAATTCCAGGCAGAACTTGAGCGCAAGATCGCGGAAAAGGACAACAATGGTTTCTAGGTTTTACCGCCAAATCGATTCATTTAAAATTCCGTTCAAATCGTGTTCATGCACAAAAATCGCCAAACGAATAATGTGATAGCCAATCAGGAAGAGCGCCAATCCATAAGCGAGTTTTCTGCTGTAGAGCAATGGCAAATTGAGTTTTCTGTTTAACAAGAGCTCGATGGAAAGAACCCAGATCAAAACGGTGCAGAAGAGCACGAGCGGAATTCCAATTACGTGGTAAGCTAGGCTGGCCAAAATATCGCCTTCGTACAAGTGAACTAGCGATTTTGTGATGCCACAACCCGGACAAGGAAAGCCGGTGAGCATCTTGAACGGGCAAAATGACTGCGCCGAATCTATATGCGAAGCATTTCCAAACAAAATAATTCCGAGCGGAAACACCAACGTGACCACCAATGCGGCGAGCGCTAAAATTTTGTGGGCGCGCTGCTTTTTATTTATAAAGTTTGTTGATGTCACTTTGTACGATCATTGCGGCGACCATTGGAAAGAAAAATCCTAGGATGATCAATAACGTGGTGTCATCTTTCCGAGGAACATTTGCGCGATCATAAACCGCTGGAAGCCCATCCTTTCCAGCTAGATAGAAAAAATAAAGGTTCACTGGATAACAACAGCCTGCGAAAACGGCGATCGGTGTCGAAATAATCTCGCGATCGGCAACGAAGTTCATAACTTCGGCGGCTTTAATGTTCCAATAAATCAGGTAGAGCCCGCATGTCAATATCCCGAAAATGAGCACCAATATTGGATCGACCTTGAAATAAGGGATCAGTTTTTTGGAATCGTTCCAGTTTTCGTCTACTTGTTCCATTTATTTTTTGGTTTTTTGGTTTTGCTAATTTATGAAATCAAATGAATTCTAGGCTCTTAAATCGATCTCAATTATTTTTGTGCTGTCGCAAACATATCAGGTCAATCTGAGCCCGAAAACCCCTCAACATCCTCGAGCGCCGAATTGTCGTTTTCTGCTTCTGTCTTTTCGATCACGCTGAAGCTTCCGTCGGTTTCAAGAACCACGGCTTCAACCTTTTCTAGCGAGCCGATGCTCGATGCTCTGATGGCTGACAGAATTTCGGATTTTGAAACCCTCTTGTTTTTCATCGATCGCCAAAGAAATTCATCGTTATAATATAGAAGCGTCGGCTTTGATTTGACCAAATCCTCGACCCACTGAACGCGCACAGAAAAAAATGTTAAGGTGAACTGGAGAACAATGATCAACAATAGCGCAAAGATTCCGTCGAGCACAACGATATCTTTGGACAGAATTACGGTTGCGAAAGTTGAGCCCAGCGCGATCGTGGCAACAAAGTCAAAGGCATTCCATTTGGACAAAGTCCGTTTTCCGCCCAGGCGCAACAGCAGAATCAGCACTGGATAGATAATAAGCGTTGTAACAAATATTTGTAGAATCGAATGCCAGTCTTGTATGAACATCTAATGTTATGGTTTAAAGTTTTTCTGAAAGGCTTCTAACTTAAGGTTTAGATATAATAAAAGATCATAATTTTTTGAATATTTTGGAGACAATATCTTCAGCGTCCAGTAATCACGTCGTATAAAGTATAATCAATTACTCTTTTTCCAATCCGTTTCGGCTGCGATTGCGATAACTTTGTCATAAAGAGACATTAGCCCGAATGTTCCAACCATTCCGTAGTCGTCAATAGTTCTTGACGAACCGTCTTTGAAAACAATCGTAGTCAACATTTCCGAATCATCTGACCAAGGAACCGTGTAATTCCGCTTTAACCGCATTGGCTCGATATAATTCAATAATTCAAAAATCCTTTTTCGCTTTTTACGAGAAATAATATCTGATGATTTACCAATGTAATTTGTAAAACAAATTCCCTCAAAATTCATTTTACCTTCTTTACTTATTTCAAGGTTGAATACAGGACATTCCCCATGGCAGCCAATCGTCCGAAAAGACACCGAAGCAATGTCACCTCTACGAGTTTTTGTGGAGTTCAATTCGACAAATGAATCAAATTTATAAGTTAGTGTGTCAACAAAATATTTTGCAGTGTCTGTTGATGTGCGATCGTAGGGCGAACTTTTAAATCTATTTATTTGCAGATAATTTTTTCCTTCAAATTCGATGGGTTTCACAAATTCGCAGTCTTGCATATTCCATATTACAATTTTCAAATCGTAAGTATTATCATCTTTTGATAGTAAGGCAATCTGCTGATTTTCGGGATGTTTATCTACAATCATTAATAAATCCGTAAGTCCATCATTGTTTAAATCAACCTTCTTCCAACTCTTCAAGCCCGCATTTTCGAACGATTCTTTGCAATGCGCATTTTTTAAAAGCGTTTCAGTTGACCATAATGTAAAATCACCATAATCCGGAAAGGTTTCCATCGCAAATGTCCGTACGTCTTCATCTGTTTTTAAATCGTCAATTCTATTGTGATTTTTCTCAGGCGGAAACAATAAAATAATTAAATTCATTAAACCCAGAAGGGCGTTAAATATCTGAGAAGTTCCATTCATCCTAAGCAATTTTAATTTTTGTACATCTCTATTATCTTTTTTGCAATAACCTCCGCCAATTTTATATTGCTTTCCACCGTCCAACCGGCAACGTGCGGTGTCAAAATCACATTTTCGGATTTTGCCAAATAATTAAAATCCTTATTTGTTTCATTTTCAAATAGATTTTCAAACGAAGATCTTTCATATTCAAGAACATCAAGTCCGGCGCCGAGGATTTTTCGGGATTTTAAGTTTTTGACCAAATCAGAAATCACAATATGTTTGCCCCGAGCGGTGTTTAGCAACCAAAAGTTCTTGATGCATCGTTCAATAAACGCATCACCAATCATTTTGGTATTTTCAGTGGTCAACGGAATATGAAGACTAATAATATCGCTTCGATTTTGCAATTCCGCCAATGAAACCTGTGTTGCGTTTTCGTCTCCAAGGTTTGGCAGAATGTCGTGAAAAATCACATGAACATCAAAACCTCTCAGCTTTTTGGCAAAAGTCTTTCCCATATTTCCATAGCCGATGATGCCAACGGTTTTGCCATCCAATTCCACGCCACGATGGAGTTCGCGCTGCCAGTTTCCCGATTTCACATCTTTGTTGGCAGGGCAGATTTTGTTGAAGAGCGCGAGGAGCAACGCCAGCGTATGTTCGGCAACGGCATTCCTGTTCCCTTCGGGCGCGGCAATTAATTTTATGTTGTTTTCTTGCGCCAACGCGACATCTATATTTTCAAGTCCGGCGCCAACACGCGCAATAAATTTCAGGTTTTTTGATTTTTCAATAAATGATTTATCGATGGAAAATCGGCTTCGGATAATTATGCCATCGTAATCATTTATTTTCTGTAGAATTTTTTCTTTTGGAGATTCATAATCATAATCATTTTCAAATCCATTCGCTGCAAGCGTTTCTGCAAGGATTTGATGGTTGCTATCGAGGTGAAGTATTTTTAATTTTTGCATTTCGAGAATGAATTTGCAACAACAATATTTAATTTATGAAAATTCTGAAATGCGGTTAAAATGTTTTACTAAAAATGCAAAATCAATCTTGCGATCGTAAAATATATCAATATCCCACAAATATCATTGCTCGTGGTGATAAAAGGTCCGGTCGCCAACGCGGGATCGACGCCAAACCTGTCGAGCAAAAGTGGTACGAAGGTGCCGATCAATGACGCGATAATAATCACCGAAATCAAAGCTACCGTAACGATAAGCCCGATCGTGACCGAGACATCGAGCAGAAAATGGCTGCCCACAAACAGTATGGTCGCCAAAATAACGCCATTGAACAGCGACAGTGAAACTTCCTTTAGTAGCCTTTTCCAAACGGAACCGCTCAATGTATCGTTCGCCAAGCCCTGAACGATTATCGCCGAAGATTGCACGCCTACATTTCCGGCCATCGCCGCGATCAACGGCGTAAAAAAGAACAATGTTCCATGCTGCAACATCGCACCCTCAAAGAGCCCGAGCACTTTAACGGTACCAAATCCGCCCAAGAGCGCAAGAACCAACCACGGCAATCGTGCTTTTGTAAGTTCCAAAATGCTGTCATCGGCCTCGACATCCTGCGAAATACCCGCTGCCAATTGATAATCCTGATCGGCCTCATCCTTTATAACGTCAACAATATCGTCAATGGTGATTCGTCCCACCAAACGGCCGAGCTCATCCACAACAGGAACTGCTTCAAGGTCATATTTTTGCATAAGACGCGCAACCTCAACATCTTCCGCGTCAACACGAACAGAGTTCAACTTGCTGATATAAATTTCGCTGATCGGCGTTTTGGTCGAGGTTGTCAAAAGATCTTTTAGCGAAAGCCGGCCTTTCAGTCGATCTTCGTCATCGACGACATATATTGAATGAACGCGCGAAACATTTTCGGCCTGGACGCGCATTTCCTTTACGCACGTGAGCACGTTCCAGTTCTCGTTGACCTTCACAAGTTCTTTGTGCATCAATCCGCCGGCAGAATCCTCGTCATAGCGCAAAAGATCGACGATGTCCTTGGCGTGCTCAACATCTTGGATTTCGGAAATTACAGATTCTTTTCTATCGCGCGAAAGTTCGGCTATAATGTCGGCGGCGTCATTGGTCTCAAGCTCATCAAGCTCTTCGGCGATCTCTTTTGGCGAAAGCCTGCTTAGAATGTTCTCGCGAAGATCATCTTCCACTTCCAAAAGAATCTCGGCCGTGCGCTCGCTGTCGAGCATTTTAAAAATATAGGTAGCATCGTCAAAATCGAGCTCATCGAGGATTTCGGCAATGTCGGCGTGGTGCAGGTCGTGAAGAATTATCTCGAGCTGGACATTGTTCTTCTCGGCAATATTTTGCTCAAGCTCCGAAATAAGTTGCCTGCTGATTTCAAATTCCATCAGACTGTATTTTCTGGGTTAATTCCACGAATTGTTCCACCGACAACTGTTCGGGTCGTTGCCCAAAGATAGCATCTTCGCGCAAATTTTCGGGAAGGTTCAGCGATTTTAGGCTGTTCCAGAGCGTTTTTCGTCTTTGTTGGAATCCTGTTTTCACGATCCTAAAAAACATTTTCTCATCACAGGGCAAACTGTAATTCTCCTTTCTTCTCAATCGCAAAACCCCTGAATTTACCTTTGGTGGCGGATTGAAAACCTCTGGCGAAACCGTAAAAAGGTATTCGGCATCATAAAATGCCTGAACAAGAACAGAAAGGATTCCGTAGGTTTTGCTTCCCTTTTTCTCACAGATTCTCTCCGCAACTTCTTTTTGGAACATTCCCGCGAACTCAGGGATTAGGTCTCGAAATTCGAGCGCGCGAAAAACGATTTGGGACGAAATATTGTATGGGAAATTGCCGATGATCGCAAACTGGCTTTCGCCAAAGATCTTTCGGATATCGAATTTCAAAAAATCCTCGGAAATTATTTTATTGTCCAGAACGGGGAACTTTTCATGCAAATAAGCCACAGAATCGCGGTCGATTTCAATTACTGAAAGATCGGTGTTCTTTTCGAGCAGAAACTGCGTTAGAACGCCCATTCCCGGACCGATTTCCAGGGTTTTGTCATAACCTTCATACGACAGCGAATCGGCGATTTTTCTGGCGATATCGGGGTCGGCCAGAAAATGTTGGCCCAGGTGTTTTTTGGCGAAGACTTTTTCCATTTGCGTAAGCGAAATAAAAATTAATGTCGGCTGATGACCTCAAGTTCAGAGCGGAAAGAAAGCGCTTTGTCACCAAATTTCTGCAGGCTTTCGGCGCGAAGTTTTGGCGCATCGTTGTCATAATATTCCTGAAGCGTTGCCTTATCTTTTACCGAAAACTGCACGGCATAAGTGTGTTCGCCAAGCTCATTTTGGACAAGCACTTTCACGAGTTGCGCGTCACTGAATTTTCCGGTGGCGAGAACCGCGGGAATGTGTTCTTTTTGAATCCAGTCAAGCCATTCATCGTGGATTGCTTCGGGGATATTGGTGGTGACGTTGTAGAGGATCATTGACTTTTTTTTGGAAGGGCAATTTACAATTTCTTGACGGGAAAACTATTTCGTGCGAAAATCGCATATGAAGTATCGCATTGTTGCACAAATCTTGAGAAAGTTATCAACAATTTTATTTTGTTAAGAGAATGTTATATAAATTTAGCGCATAAAAACGAATCTGATGTTCTAACTGCTTGTAAGTCTTTAAACCTCATATTATGTTTAAAAATTACCTCTCTCTCTCTGTTTTAGTATTGTTCTAATGTTTTCCGCAGAAAATATTTTTGCGCAAGCTGACTTTTACTATACCGTGAACAGTAAAAAGGTTAACCTTACAAAAATCTCTGGAAAGTATGTTGTAGAATATACCAGTCCGATGATTGACACAACTTTTCCGGGAATTAAATTGCGGGACCAGCTTTATGTTGTAATTGATACCACCGCACTTCATACTTACGGCAACAATTATATCGTTTACGCCCACCTCTCTTTCAAGTGAAGCTGATGAGGTTAAGTACGTAAACCTTCTATTGCTGAAATTTAAAGACAATGCCCCTGTTACAGCAAGAAACAGCACATTTTTGCACAGTCACCTAACGCTGGTTAAATCGACACCAGCTTATGATATGTACCGACCAGCGGGTGATGCGCTGCAGATATCGAAAAGTATGTATGAGTCTGGTCTCGTTGAATTTTGCACACCTAACTTTCTTATAAAGGCAATTGCTGCCCATGATGCAGAAAAGCATCAGTCATCACAATTGGACAAAAATGCAGTTTCATATCCTTTAAATCAAGAATGGAAAAGTGCGGGCACGAATATCGATCCCCCACAATACATTCCCAACGATACTTATTTCAATCAGCAATGGTATCTTCACAATACGGGGCAAGGCACAAATGATGGAAGATCGACAACGCCTAATGCCGACATTGATGCACCCGAGGCGTGGATGATCACAAAGGGGAGTCCAACCATAGTTATAGCAGTTATAGATCAGGGTGTTACAAGTGACCATCCAGATTTGCCCAATAGCAGACAAGTTAGACTTGATGGGGCAAACTTTGCGTACCAAAATGATGGCACGGACGATCCAAACAATCTAAACCCCACCGTCACTACATTTTTAAGTAAAAGTCATGGGAACGCCTGCGCGGGAATAATTGCCGCCACTCAGGACAACGGTATAGGTGTGACGGGCATTGCACCACTTTGCAAAATTATGCCAATAAAAATTCCTTTAGGTCCTGGTACTATAATTAGCCTGTATGTTATTACGATCTGAAGCTGCTTTTTGCGGCCGGTAATGATGCAAATCATATCAATAATGCTACGTGATCAACTTTTCGACTTGTCAAAATGGCTTCTAAGCCATTGCACTGGTTTGCAACTGACAAATCGTGGATGCAAAAACATTAATAAAGCAATAAACAAATAAAAGAAATCATGAAATACTTTACAACAATAATTCTTCTTATAATTTTTAGTTATAATACAAACGCTCAAG
>JBBSUW010000024.1:0-28703 GCA_038234025.1 Flavobacteriales bacterium | reverse complement strand
CTATTCGCAAGCTGGCGCGGTCAATCTTTTTCGGAAAGAAAGCAATTTACCCGAGGCATTTTCGTACCACGGAAGCTTTTATAGTTGGGCGCCTGACGGCAAAATGCCATCCACAGTCATGGCGCTAAGTAACGATGTTGGTAGTTTTTTCAACGAATATTTTGATGACGTGAAATTGACCAGGACAATCTATAATCCATACGCAGATTCCAAAGAAGAACTTCACCAGAATATTTATATCTGCAAAAAGCAGAAGCAGGATTTTGGGGAAATGAAAGAGATTTTTGCGAAGAGGATTTTTGAGTGAAAGAGAATTTACCGCGACGAGTTTTGGCGTTGTGACTTGATATTTTTGCAGTATAATCTAAAACAAACCTTGTATGCAAACCGCAAAATATTCACCAACCCACGCCTCAAACAATCCGTTAAATATAAACGGAATAATTGCGAGAATGCCACTGTCAGAGGTCTTCGCGATGAGAATGGGCGATATGTATAACGAATACAATCTTTATCTCGCCCGTTTCAACACGATTCCAAACTTTGCTACAGAAGTTGGCATCGACTGCAAGAAAGCTAATTTGTGGTTTAAAGAAAAATATAGGTCTGAAATTCTTGATTTGTATTTCAATAAAAAACACTTTGCCAAGAACAAGAAAGCAGAATTGGATGACATATTTTATTTTCTGTATGAAGATTTAATGGTCAATTTCGATACGAATTCCTCGGTGGTTCGATTTATGTTTCGGAAAACCGAAGAATTGAAAGTTGACGAAATAATCAATGAAATTACAAAATTCAAAAAACGCAAACGTCCAGAAAAACCAGAAATCTCATTATTGACGCAAGGTACAAGGGGAGTTGAAACTACATCACTTGAAATAACCAAACCTAAATTAAGCATTGACGACAACTATAATAACGACTTTAAAAATATACATACAATAGTAATTAAAAGATTGACCAAAAAAAATGACAAAGGATTGGTTCTGCTTCATGGAAAACCCGGAACAGGAAAAACCTCCTATATCAGGTATTTGATTGCATCGATCAAAAAAAACGTGATTTTTCTGCCACCAAATATGGCAAGCGCGATCACAGACCCTAAGCTTATATCTATCCTCGTGGACAATCCCAACTCTGTTTTTGTGATTGAAGATGCCGAAAATATAGTCATGGACCGAGAGTCAAACGGCAATTCACCAGTTTCAGCCCTTCTCAATATTTCCGATGGGTTATTGGCAGATTGCCTCAATGTGCAAATCATCTGTTCGTTCAACACCGATATTTCAAAGATAGACAGCGCGCTGCTGCGAAAAGGAAGGCTGATCGCAAAATATGAATTCAAGGAATTGGAAGTGGAAAAAGCACAACAGCTTTCGGATAAACTTGGTTTTAAAACCACAATAGATAAACCAATGTCGCTCGCGTCGATTTACAATCAGGACGAGAGGAATTTTCAAGAAAACAAAGGGCGGAAGATGGTGGGATTTTAAAATAACTAAATTCCCCCAAGATTTTTTCAATAAATTGGTTACACATTTAAACAAGTTCGGTTAATTCAAAAAAAATGTCCAAACGCGCCTACATATCCCGATATCTTTTAATCCTAAAAAAACTAAAAGCAAAATCCTTTTCAACGTATGAAGAGGTACAAACCTACATAGACGGTCAGCTCGAATATATGCAGCTGCAGGACGACACGCTCAATATTGGGTTTTCAAAACGGACAATGCAGCGCGATATCAAGGATATCAGGAATGTTTTTGGCATCGACATAGAATATTCAAAAGCCGAAAAAGGATATTTTATTGTTCAGGACCAGACCGAGAATCTCAATTTTCAGCGCCGATTGGAAGCTTTTGATTTGTTCAATTCATTGAATATCGCGGATGAATTGCGGCCGTTCGTTCACTTGGAAAAACGGCGTCCGCAAGGCACAGAAAATCTCTATGGACTTTTGCACGCTATCAAAAACAATCTCAAAATAAAATTTGATTACCACAAGTTTTGGGGAGATATACTCACACAAAGATTTGTAGAACCTTACGGACTCAAGGAATTCAGGAATCGATGGTATGTTTTGGCAGAAGAAATTGATGGTTTGGAAATTAAAACCTTTGCGCTCGACCGAATGACGAATCTCGAAATCACGAACCATAAGTTTGTTGGCCCAGAAGGTTTTGATGTTGAGAAAAGCTATAAAAACTGTTTTGGAATTATCGGGCCCAATAAGTTATCGCCGGACGACGTGATTTTGTCCTTTAATAATTTTCAGGGGAAGTATATCAAGAGTTTGCCATTGCACGCTTCACAAAAAATATTATTTGAAAATAGAGATGAATTGCGCATATCGTTGATAGTTTATCCCACTTACGATTTTATCATGGAACTTCTTTCATTTGGCGATAATGTAAAGGTGATCGAGCCGAAATCGCTATCCAAAGAAGTAAAAGGTTTGCATAAAAATGCCTTTGAAATGTATTAGCGCTGGAAACAACGACATTCAACATTTCTTCCTAGAACATATAAGTCCAGTTCGCGCCATCACTGATCAAAATCACTGTTTTCAATGCGGCATTCGGCGGCATATTCAATGGAGATGGCGTTGCGGTATTTGAATCCTTTGCAAAGAACTGTCCGCCCAAAGAATAGATTTTAGCCGTAACCGTGTTCGAGATATTGCGCAAAAAATACATTCTCCCTGGAAATAGTACCGCGTTTGGAACTAGAAATTCTACCGCGCCTGAAACCGGCGTCAGCGAAATATAAATCCCATCGGTTATTGGCGTTGCGCTGCCCGAAGGTCCGCCAAGAAATGGCGTGGAAATGCCGATTGTTTTTATCGAAAGATTTCCATTGATGTCCAGAGTGCTCAACGGCATCACGGTGTTGATGCCAACCTGCGCAAACGAGCACGATGTGGCAAAAAGCACCATCACACAAACTCTCAAACTATAATTTTTCCACATATTGAACATTGGCAAAGGGATATGACCGAACAAGTTACACAAATACTTTACAATTTGTTTACAATCGGCGTTCGCAAACGTTTTCGTGTTGACAAGTTTCCCGTTTTCAGCACTTTGCGCGCGCTTGCCATAGCGCTTCTATGCAACTTTCCAGAATAAAAAAACCGCCCAAAAAAGGCGGTCAAGAATCTAAATGAATTAAGAATCAATTCTTTCCGAGCATCACGAGCTCGCTGACGATTACTTCGGTAAAATAACGTTTTTCGCCATTTTTGTCCTCATAATTACGGTGCGACAGTTTGCCCTCAATGGCAATTTCTTTTCCCTTTGTCACATATTTTTCAAAGATTTCGGCGGTTTTTCCCCAGGCCGAAATGTTGTGCCATTGTGTGTCGGTCACTTTTTCGCCCTTATCATTTCGATACGATTCGTTGGTTGCCAATGTAAGTTTGGCGAGTTTTTTCCCCGATTCGAGGTTGATCACTTCCGGGTCGTTACCTACGTTCCCGATCAATTGTACTTTGTTTCTTAGTGTGCTCATGGCGTTTAAATATTTAAATGGTTTATATTTTGTCAAACCGATCATCGATTCAACGAGGCAAAGATGCGATGGTGCCAAACACGTATTCGGTCGCAAAACATTTACTTTCGGTTGTAAATATTTGTAAACGTTTGCAAATGGAAAATAAATCGCTACATTTGATTGAGCGCTAATAATTTAAAGGTCATTTCGATGAAAAAATTATGTTTGGAATGCAACGATAGTTTTGTTGGTCGTGAGGACAAAAAGTTCTGCAGTGATGCTTGTCGCAATGCTTTCAACAACAAGATCAACAAGGACAGCAACAATTATATGCGCAATGTCAACAACAAATTGCGAAAAAATTACCGGATTCTTGAAGAATTAAACACCGAGGGAAAGACGAAGATCTCTCGTTTAAAACTTTCATCGAAGGGTTTTGATTTCCAATATTTCACGAATATTTTGAATACCAAGGCCGGAAGCACATACTATTTTTTGTACGATCAAGGTTACCTATACATTGAAAATGATTATTTGATGCTTGTGAAGAAATTGGACTAGTTAAAAAACCCCATATGAAAAGAACCCCCTTCGAACTTATTTCAATCTTGTTTCTCGCCATCGTCGGCGCCTGGATCTGGTTCACCGTTATGCCGCAATGGTTGCCAAGGGAAGAACCTTTGCTGTCGGATTTTAGCGGCGAACGCGCACTGAAACATATTGAGTACATCAGTAGAAAACCGCATTATGTTGGTTCGGAAAACCACGTATTAGTTTCGCAATATATCGTCGAGCAGCTCGAATCTCTGGGTTTGAAACCTACCATCCACAGCGGAACGACACTTTCCAAAAATGGCATTTTGGCGAAAGCCACCAACATTGTCGCGACAATAAAATGCAACACCAATTCAAAATCGCTGTTGCTTCTTTCTCATTATGACAGCGCGCCGCACTCAAAATCGCGCGGGGCTTCTGACGATGCTTCGGGCGTGGCCACGATTCTCGAAGGTATACGGGCTTTTCTGCACAAAAGAACCCCGCACACCAACGACATTATAATTGTTTTTACCGATGCAGAAGAACTTGGGCTCAACGGAGCAGAACTGTTTGTCACGCAAAACCCGCTGTCAAAAAATGTTGGACTGGCCATAAATTTCGAAGCGCGGGGTACTTCTGGTCCCGCTTATATGCTGATGGAAACCACCGGCGGAAATGCCGCAATGGTAAAGGAATTTGCCAACGCCGACCCTCGGTTTCCGGTTTCTAATTCGTTGATGTACAATATTTACAGAATGCTTCCCAATGATACGGATCTGACGGTTTTTCGCGAAAGCGGCAATATTCCTGGCTTCAATTTTGCATTTATCGATGGTCATTTCAATTACCATACAGAGCAGGACGACATAAATCACATCGACCATAGAACCGTGGCGCACCAAGGTTATAATTTAATGAGCCTCCTCAACCACTTTGGAGGTTTGAAACTTAGGACGCTCGCTTCCGCGGATGATGAAGTCTATTTCAATACGCCGTTTAATTTTATCCATTATTCCGATTTTTGGAATTTGCCATTGTTGGGTGCCGCATTTTTGATTTTTACATTGCTCATAATCGTCGGCGTCGCCAAAAGAATTCTTTTTCCAATATTGATGGGTCGCGGCTTTGTGCTCTTTCTTTGTGCCATTGTTATGTCCGCCGGCACTGCTTTTTTTGGGCATAAGATTTGTTTTGCGATCTATCCGCAATTCACGGATGTTCTGCAAGGTTTTCCTTACAACGGGCATATTTATATTGCGGGCTTTGTTCTGATCTCAATTGCTGTTGGATTTTTATTTTATTCCAATGCAAAGAATGAATTTGCAATATTGAATTATAGCATCGCGCCTATATCTATATGGTTGCTTATAAATGCTGGGATTGTGTTTTATATACCGGGTGGAAGTTATTTTATCATCCCGATTTATTTCGCATTGATCATGCTTGGCTATAATATTATAACACAACATCCGGGCAGAATTCTCAACTTATTGTGCGCCATTCCTGCAATTATAGTTTTTTCGCCTTTTATATTCACGCTGCCCATTGGTCTTGGCATCAAGGTTATTGCCGGAAGCGCTGCGTTGACCGTGCTTTTGTTCGGACTATTGCTTCCAATATTTGGCATCTTCAACCGAAAGGGAATTTGGGCAATATTATTTTTGATCGCCTCCATCGGATGCTTTGTTTGGGCGCATTTTGCAGGTGGCTATGAAGTTGTCAAAGCATTGCCAGACAGTCTTTTATATGTATATTATAGTGACGTTGACAAAGCGTATTGGACTTCTTACGACGAAAAAGCAGATGATTGGACCAAGACTTTTTTAAATGAAAAACCGCGATCTGTGGGTGCATTGAATTCAAACAGAATCCCGAGCAAATACAACACTGCATTTACGCTTGCCGCCGAAGCTTTGCCGCGAGAATTAGCGGAGCCTTTAGTTATGTTCGAAAAAGACAGTGTGTTTCTAGACCGTCGTTTTGTTACAATAAAAATCACGCCGCGCCGTCCGGTCAACCGTTATGATATTTTTGCCAGCAATTCTTTGGTCATTTATGATATGGTTGCCAATG
Organism: Flavobacteriales bacterium; assembly: GCA_038234025.1. Taxonomy (GTDB): domain Bacteria; phylum Bacteroidota; class Bacteroidia; order Flavobacteriales; family Flavobacteriaceae; genus Flavobacterium. The sequence continues at coordinate 22,598 of JBBSUW010000024.1, read as the reverse complement.
GTGCACAAGTTTATGGCCAACAGGGCATTTTCAAGCGTGACGGTCGACATATAATTACGTACTTTGTAACTGGAAACGAACCTTTAACAATGGAATTCAGCATTCAGAAAGATGCGCTGCTGGACCTTGATATGGCGGAATCGTCCTTTGATCTCTTGGAAAATCCAGCATTTTTGATGGTAAGACGACCAGCTTGGATCATGCCAAAACCTTTTGTTGTTAACGATGCGATAATGATCGTGAAAAAAATGAAACCAACGCCAAAAATTGTCGTACCTATAGAGGTGCAGAAGAATTTCTCAATCCAGCGCGAAATCGAGACCGATACAATCCCCGATCCAGATGCCGGATTCAGAAAAGATTTGCCATGACAAAATCAGATAATCAAGATTTGAAAAATACCCTAACGAACGAAGTCGGAATTCTCGGCTGCGGCTGGCTTGGAACGCCTTTGGCGAAATGTTTGGTAAAAAAAGGTTTTTCGGTCAAGGGAACCACGACTTCTGAAGATAAAGTTCGAGGACTGAATAAAATTGGCGTGAATACATTTATTGTCAACTTGACCGAGAATAAAATTGATGGAGACATCGATTCTTTTTTGCAAAACGTGAAAATTCTGATAATCGATATTCCTCCGAAATTACGAAAAATGAATCCGGAAAATTTTGTCGCAAAAATCAAAAACCTAATTCCGCATTTAGACAATTCAGATGTTTCCAAATTGATTTTTGTGAGTTCGACATCCGTTTTTGCCGATGACGCTGGCGAGGTTGATGAAGATTCTGCACCAAATCCCGACACAGATTCTGGAATTCAGTTGCTCCAAGTTGAGAATATTTTTAGGAAAAACAAAAATTTTGAAACCACAATTCTGCGTTTTGGAGGATTGATCGGTGCGGACAGGCATCCATCGCGCACACTTTCTGGCAAAATCAATGTTTCCAAACCCGAAGCACCGATAAATCTGATCCATCGTTCCGATTGCCTCAAAATTATTGAAACCATCATCGCCAATGATATTTTTGGAAAAATAATACATGGTGTCGCGCCATATCATCCTTCTCGCTCTGAATATTATATCGCAAAATGCGATAGATTCAATATTCCGCCACCAGAGTTTAAATTTGCGCCCACATTTACCAACAAAGTGCTCAATTCCAAGGTTTTGGGCGATATGGGGTATGCGTTTTTGGTCGCGGAATTGTGATTATTATTTAAAAAGAGACGCCATCCGATTAATTTTGGATGGCGTTTTAAATCGATTAAATAATTTTATTTATTACCAAATGATCACTCGTTTTTCTGGTGCAACATACATTTTATCGCCTGGCTTTATATTGAAGGCATCATAGAAAGAAGCCACATTTTGCAAAGGCACGTAACCGCGGTACATTCCCGGAGAGTGCGGATCTGTTTTTACCTGATTCTTGATCGCCTCGTCGCGCATTTTTGTTCTCCAGACCGTTGCCCAGGAAATAAAAAATCTTTGCTCTGGCGTGAAACCGTCGATGTTTGCCGGTCGACCGTTTTCTTTCATATAAAGTTGAAGCCCGTCGTAAGCGGCATTGACGCCACCTAGATCGCCGATGTTTTCGCCCAATGTGAACTTTCCATCCACAAAGGTGCCCTTAACCGGCTCGAGCAAACTGTATTGGTCGGCAAGCGCGCCGGTCAAGGCGGCAAATTGTGTTTGATCTGTCTCCGACCACCAATCAACAAGATTCCCATCAGCGTCATATCTCGCGCCCGAATCGTCGAAACCGTGCGAGATTTCATGACCGATGACAGCACCGATTCCGCCATAGTTTACCGCATCGTCTGCTTTGTAATCATAGAACGGTGGTTGCAAAATGGCTGCAGGAAAAACGATTTCGTTGTACGATGGATTGTAATAAGCATTCACCGTCTGTGGCGACATTCCCCATTCTGTCTTGTCAACAGGCTTGTTTATTTTTGCATAATTCACCGCCGTGCGCCATTTTGCAAGTTTTTGTGCATTGTCAAAAAATGTTCCGCCTTCATTGTTGTCGACCAAAACGAGCTTGCTGTAATCTTTCCATTTATCTGGATAACCTATCTTTATCTGTGATTTTTGAAGTTTTGCGTGCGCGCTTTTCTTGGTTTCGGGCGACATCCAGGTAAGATTATCGATTCGCGCACCAAACGCTTTTATCACGTTCGCGATCATTTTCTCTGCCTTGGCTTTTGCTTCGGGCGGAAACTTCTGCGCTACATAGAGCTTGCCAAGCGCTTCGCCAACGCCACCATTTACAGTTGCAAGCGCGCGCTCGTTGCGTGGGCGTTGCTGCACCGCGCCGGTCAATGTCTTGCCATAAAAATCCCAGTTCGCGGTCTCGAGATCTGTGGTCAAAGTTCCGCTGTAGCGGTTCAAAACCAACCATTTCATATACGCTTGCCAGCTCTGAACGTTATTTTGCAAAAGCAGATTCTGCAAAGCAGTCATATATCGTGGTTGTGAAACTATTACATCCGTCGTGTTCGGAAGTCCGATCGCGGTCAAATATTCCGACCACTTGATCGATGGAACCAATTTTTGAAGTTCGGCCACCGTCATCGGGTTGTAGGTTTTCCGATCATCACGACGTTCAACTCGATCAAGTCTCGGCTCGGAAAGCTTTGTCTCAAAATCGATGACGCGCTGCGCATCTGCGGTAGCGTTCGCTGGATTCATTCCCGTCATCTGGAACATTTTGGCAACGTGCGTTTTGTATTTTTCACGCTTCTCCTTGGAATCTGCATCTTCGGAAACATAATAATCGCGGTCGGGAAGACCAACGCCGCCAAGACCAATATTCACAACATTTTTATTGCTGTCCTTGGAATCAGAACCGACATAAACATTGATGAAGCCAACGCCGCCAATAGCGTCGGTTTCTGTCATCAACTTCTGAAGGTCTTTTACGTTTTGGACCGCGTTTATTTTTGAATACATTCCTTTCAATGGCGCAATTCCGGCATTGTTTCGGGCAACCGTGTCAAGTATGGTTCTGTAATAATTGAGCGCTTTTCCTTGGTCGGTCGAAGATTTGTATTCTGGATTCTTTGCGGCTACGGCAACAATCTTGAGCATATCCTCATCGGTGTTCTTGCGCAGTTCGTCAAAACTACCCCATCGCGTTCTGTCGGCGGGAATGTCGGTCTTATCGAGCCACGAGCCGTTGACAAATCGGAAAAAATCGTCGTTTGGTCTAACTGTTTTGTCCATGGATGAAACCGAGATTCCGGGATTTTGTTGTGGTTTTTGATTTTGTGCTTCGCTGTTTTGCGATAAAAAGATTGTCGCGCCAAGCAGAGCGGTCGTAATATAATTGTTCATCAACTGAAGTTTTTTACAAATTGGTTGCCCAAAAATACATTTTTAAGAAACAGGTCAATGTTAAAGAAATCCTTTTGCGCCGATCCTGAATCAATGGTTAATTACCTTTGCAAAAAAAAATTTAAGTGCTCGAAATCCTCAAAAAGTATCGGCTTTTTTTTATGACGATGGCTGTTCTTTCTGCCATTATCATCACGCTTTTTTACTATCAACTGAAGCCCGCCAAAAGCTTGCCATTCTACAGTCCATCGATGGTAAATGCAGAACTCGTTGACAGCACAATGCTAGATGTTAGAAAGAATCACACCATCGCAGATTTTTCGTTTACCAATCAAAACGGAAAAGTTATTACTCAAAAAGATTATGGCGGAAAGATTTATGTCGCCGATTTCTTCTTTACGACCTGCGCTTCAATCTGTCCAAAAATGACCGCGAACCTGACCGTCGTTCAAAAAGCGATCGAGAAAAATGATAAAGTTAAATTACTGTCGTTCACGGTCTTGCCCGAAATAGATAGTGTTCCCATTCTGAAGAAATATGCGATCGACAAAGGTGTTGATGACTCGAAATGGAACCTGGTTACCGGCGACAAGCACAAAATCTACGATATGGCCAGAAAATCTTTTCTCGTGGCAAAAGTCGGCGATCCGTCGCGGCAATATGATATGGTTCACACCGAGAATTTTGTTCTTGTTGATGCCAAAAAAAGGATTCGCGGATATTATGATGGGACGGATCCAAAGTCGATCGAGAAACTCATCGATGATATTGAATTTCTTTGCGAAAAAGATTCTGCAAAGTGACTTGAAAATCAATCAAGTTTCGTGTTACAGATCGCCAAAATGGCAAACAATTCCCTACTTTTGCAATCTTAATTCAATCTAAATAAGGTTTGCGAACCACGATTCATTCCCTCAAAAAAGGCCAGCGCGGCATCATCACGGACTTTGACATTGATCTGGTTCCGCTCAAGTTGCTCGAAATGGGTTGCCTTCCGGGAAATATCGTCCAGCTTGTTCAGATTGCGCCTTTCGGTGATCCGCTTTATCTTGACATCAACGGATCGCATCTTGCCATTCGGGTCGAAACCGCGATCGAGATCGAAATTGACATCATAAGCAACGACCTATGAGCCTCGAGAACATCAATGTAGCGCTCATCGGAAACCCCAATACGGGCAAAACATCTGTTTTCAACCAATTGACGGGACTTAACCAGCAAGTTGGGAACTATCCTGGAATCACTGTTGAAAAGAAGATCGGCTTTTGCAAATTGCCGAACCATATCAAGGCAAACGTGCTCGATCTTCCTGGAACTTATAGTCTCAATGCCAGCTCTATAGATGAAAATGTTGTCATTGAACTTTTGCTCAACAAGAATGACAAACTTTTTCCAGATGTCGCGCTCGTCGTTGCCGATGTCGAGAACCTAAAGCGAAACCTTTTGCTTTTTACGCAAGTAAAAGACCTTGAAATCCCAACGATTCTTGTGATAAATATGTCCGACAGAATGGATTATAAGGGAATCTCCTTGGACATTCCATATCTCGAAGAAAAGCTCAACACAAAGATCGCGCTGATCAGCACCCGCAAAAAAACCGGCATCGAGCAGCTCAAGAAAATGATTGTTGATTACAAAAATCTTTCTCGCGCGCCTTGCCTCAACGCGTCGTCGATTGATCCCGAATATTTTGAAAAGCTCAGAAAAACTTTTCCCAACCAGCTTTTGTACAAGCTGTGGCTCGTTATCACACAAGATGTCAATTTTCTTAACCTTGATCGGAACGAGATCAGAAACAATTTTACCAAACCGCATTCGGAGCTCAAAAGATTGCAGCAAAAAGAAACCATCAAGAGATATCAATTCATAAACGATGTGCTGAAAGTTGGACAGAAAATCGATTTGACCGTTGCAAAAGATTTCGGTAGCAGGCTCGATAAAGTCTTGACGCACAAGGTTTCGGGCTACGTTATTTTCTTTACGATTCTATTTGTTATTTTCCAATCGATTTTTAGTTGGTCAGAGATTCCAATGGATTTTATCGATAAAAGTTTTGCTGGATTAAGTAATTATGTTGCAGAAACTTTTCCGTCGGGCGTGCTAACAAACCTGCTTTCGCAAGGAATCATTCCGGGCATAGGCGGGATTTTGATTTTCATTCCGCAGATCGCTTTTCTGTTCTTGTTCATTTCCCTGCTCGAAGAAAGCGGCTATATGAGCCGCGTGGTTTTTTTGATGGACAAGATCATGCGAAAGTTTGGCCTGAGCGGCAAAAGTGTGGTGCCGTTGATTTCGGGAACGGCATGTGCGATTCCGGCGATCATGGCCACGCGAAACATCGAAAATTGGAAAGAAAGATTGATCACGATTTTGGTCACGCCATTCACCACTTGCAGTGCAAGACTTCCGGTTTACGCCATTATCATTGCGCTTGTTATTCCCAACAAAAGTCTATTCGGGATTTTGAATCTTCAAGGTCTCACATTGATGTTGCTCTATATGATCGGTTTTGCCACCGCGATCGTATCGGCATATATTCTGAATCTTGTCCTTAAAATAAAAAGCAAAACATTTTTTGTGGTCGAAATGCCACATTACAAAATGCCATTATTGAAGAATGTTGGCATCAATGTGGTCGAAAAAACCAAGGCATTTGTATTTGGTGCAGGGAAAATAATTCTTGCGATATCAATCGTGCTGTGGTTCATGGCGTCGTACGGACCTGGAAAGAATTTTGACAATGCCGAAACCATCGTGAAACAAACCTCAACCGATACCGTAGATTCAATGGAAGATCAGGTGGCTTCGTACAAACTTGAAAATTCCTACATAGGAATAATGGGCAAAGCGATCGAACCGGCAATAAAACCGCTGGGCTATGACTGGAAAATTGGTATCGCGATTCTCACATCGTTTGCGGCGCGCGAGGTTTTTGTGGGAACATTGGCCACGATTTATAGTGTTGGCGATGCGTCCAACGATACGCCGATAAAGAACAAAATGGCGCAAGAGGTTGATCCGCGGACAGGAAACAAGATCTTCAATTTTGCATCAGGAATTTCCCTACTATTGTTTTATGCCTTTGCGATGCAGTGCGCGAGCACGCTTGCCGTAACACGAAAGGAGACCAACAGCTGGAAATGGCCAATGGCGCAACTGGTTTTTATGAGCGGTTTTGCCTACGTGGTCGCGCTGATTTCATATCAAATACTGAAATAAAATGGCACAACAAATTATAGCATTCTCTCTTTTGATAATTTCGCTTGCGTATTTGGTAAAGCGGTTTTTCTTTGGGAAGAAAAGGAAGGGAAAAAAGGGATGTGATACGGATTGTGGATGTCATTGAATGATCTATTCACTCGTGGGAGATTTGCCGCTACAACTGTTATGGGATTTTAAATAAATCCGATTTCTCTTTCGTCCCAATTCCAATTTTTAGTATTTCGCTCTTTTTCGTTTTTTGACCAGTAATATTTACCAAAAAATTCAAGATCTCGCATTCATGATTACGGTTCTGATCAAGACTTTCTGACAAAAAGATTCATTGCTATCTTGCTCGACAATGCCATTGATTTTCCATCGATGTTCACATTGGCCGATTGATCAAAATCCTCACGGGAAATCAACGCAATGGTAGAGCCGAGCGAAATCTTCTGCTTGTCGAGATATTTGAGAAATTCGGGCGACGAATCTTTCACGCCCACACAAATTCCCGAGGAACCGATCGCCATCTCCGAAAGCAACTGTTTCTCGACCTTGACAAGTTTTCCATTGGCGTCGGGAATCGGGTCGCCGTGCGGATCGTGCGTTGGCGAACCCAGATATGCGTCTAGTCTTTTGATGAGCTTGTCAGATTTGATGTGCTCGAGCTGTTCGGCTATGTCATGCACCTCGTCCCACGCAAAGGACAATTTTTCGACGAGGAAAACCTCCCAAAGCCTGTGCTTTCTTATGATCATCTTGGCCGAGTGGGTTCCCGATACTGTGAGCGAAACACCTTGGTATTTCACATAATTAACGAGGTTCTTCTCGGCAAGTTTCTTGAGCATATCGCTGACCGATGATGCCTTTGTCTCCATTTTTTCGGCGATGGCATTGGTGCTGACCTCCAGGTTGGAACTTGAAGTAAGATGGTAAATGGTCTTGAGATAGTTCTCTTCGGATAATGTCATTTGCCTAGATTATAAAGGTTTTCACTGTCGCCATAGCCCGGATTTCAGCGGCTTCCCATTCTATTCTGGGTGGGAAAAAAAGATGCAGCATTCGTGGTAGCAAAGCAAAGACTTGCTTTGCATAGAAACGACCGCACGAAGTGCTTACGGAAATAGCCCCAAAAAAAATTATTTTCGAACAAGGTACAAAGGTATTTTAATGTGGTGGCGCACCTTGTCGATCGTTGTACCGAAAATCAAATCTTTAAATCCGCTGTGGCCGTGCGTTCCCATTACCAAAAGATCGAAATTGCCGGCGTTCACTACTTCTGGGATGGCAATGTTGGCCTTGCCAAACGCCAATTTGATGTCAACTTTGTAGCCTTTTTCGGTGAGCTTGGCAACGTAATCCTTGAGGAATACTTCGTCGACCGCCGTTTCGTGATCACGAGTCCTGTTGCCATAAAGCATCGCGTTGACGGTTTCGGTAACGTGGATGAGCGTGTATGTTGCGGCGGTTCCGCCAAGTGCGAGCGCGTGATTGAGCGCCAGGGCATCGGCCTCGGAGAAATCCACGGCGATCGCAATGTGCTTTTTGGCATACGGATCGGGTGTCAAAACCTTGAGGTCGAGCGTGTGCGGTGAAAGGTTCTCGATTGCTGGCGCCGAACTTTTGACCAACGGCAAGAACACTATATAAAGCAGTAATATCAGCGACAATATCGCGATGGGAACGGCCGTGAGCCAAATAACGGTCGAGTCGTCGCTGTCCGCAAGCCAGCCCGCTATCTCGTCATAAGCGAGTTTTGCATTGAGCGTGACGATGATCAGCGCGATGAGCCAAGCACCGATCTTGGTCCAAATACCGATGTGGAAGCCGTGCATCTTGTTTTTGTCGCTCACAAAATGTATGAGTGGAATTATGGCAAATCCAAGCTGCAAACTCAATATAACCTGACTGAATATCAATAGCTTGCCCGTTACGCTTTCGCCAAATATATAAATAACGATTACCGCAGGAATGATTGCGATGAGCCTGGTGATGATTCTGCGAACCCACGGTTGAATCCTCAAATTGAGATAACCTTCCATGATGATTTGGCCGGCGAGGGTTCCTGTGATGGTCGAACTTTGGCCCGCGGCAATCAACGCGACGGCGAACAATATTGGCGCCCATTTGTTGCCAAGCATCGGTTCGAGCAATCGGTGCGCGTCCTGGATCTCGGCAACCTCGAACATTCCGGCCCTGTAAAAAGTGGCGGCGGCGAGGATCAAAATCGCGGCGTTCACAAAGAACGCTAGGTTGAGCGCAATGGTCGAATCAATCAAATTGTACTTGAGCGCCTGTTTTATTCCCGCAACGCTGCGATCAAATTTTCGGGTTTGAACCAATGACGAATGCAGGTAAAGATTGTGCGGCATGACCGTGGCGCCAATGATCCCGATCGCGATATAAAGCGCGGCTTCACCTGGAAGGGACGGTATGAAGCCTGCTAAAACATCGGCAACGACGGGCTTGGCAAAAATCATTTCGAACACAAAAGAAAACCCGATTATCATTACGAGCGCGATAATAAAAGCTTCCATTTTCCGCATTCCCTTATTGATCAGAAAAAGCAACAGAAAAGTATCGAGCACGGTGATGATCACGCCATCGATCAGCGAAAGGCCGAACAATAAATTCAGACCGATCGCCATACCGAGTATTTCGGCAAGGTCGCACGCAGCGATTGCGATTTCGGCAAGAATGTACAGAATAAAGTTGATGAATTTTGAATAGGTCTCACGCGAAGCTTGCGCCAAATCCCGTTGCGTAACGATGCCCAAACGTGCAGAAAGGCTTTGGAGAAGCAGCGCCATAATATTTGACATCAATAAGACCCAGATGAGCGCGTACCCAAATTGGCTACCGCCGGCGAGGTCTGTCGCCCAGTTCCCTGGATCCATATAACCAACGCTGATCAGGTAAGCCGGGCCGAGAAACGCCAAAATTTTGCGCCAGCCGGTCTTTTTATTTTGGGTATCGACCGATTCGTTAACTTCCCCGAGTGACTTTGAGCTCATGCAAACTATTTTAAGGCAAATATAAAAATATTATTGGTTGGTAAAATATTATTTTTAGTTTTGTCTAAATTTTTAGATATGAAATATATTTTCACCGTTGTCGCTGCCGCTTTTTGTTGCCAGCTGGCTTTAGCACAAGATTCTCTGAAGTTATCGCCGATAAAGGCCGACCGACCGGACCAGACTGAAACGCCCTATATCGTTCCGGCAAGAATGTTCCAGATAGAAACAGGTTTCCAGTTTGAGAAAGGCCGAAATGGCGACACGGGTTTTCTGTTGCCCACGATCTTGGCAAAATACGGCGTCAACAAAAACCTTGAACTGCGGCTCGTTGCTGAATCGGCGGTCGACAACGCCGGCGGCGTCAGAACGTCTGGCGTCAAGCAGATCGTGGTTGGTTTCAAGGCCAATCTTGCCATGGAGAACGGCATTTCTCCGCAGACCTCTTTTCGGGGTCATTTGGGTTTGCCCAACTTTGCCTCAACACCATATAAAACAGATTACTTCGCGCCAGCGTTCAGTTTTTTGATGGAGCATACACTTTCGGACAAAATCAGTTTGAGCTACAATCTTGGTGCCGAATGGGATGGTTTTTCGTCAGAGCCAACTTTTGTTTATACTCTTGCGACCGGATTTTCGCTGACCGAAAAACTTGGGCTCTTCACTGAAGTCTACGGTTTCGCGCCGCAAAAAAGCAAGGCCGACCACCGCGCCGATGCCGGTCTTACCTATTTGATCACAGATAATTTTATGCTCGACACTTCGGGCGGATTCTCGATCACGAACAATTCGCCCAATTATTTTGTGTCGGCGGGATTTTCCTTCAGGATTTAATCTTGGTTATCTTTGGCTTTTTCCAAAAACGATGAGGCATTTCGATTATATTTTTTGCGGCAGCGGACTATCGGCGTTGATGACCGTTCATGAAATTCTGAAAATCGAAGGATCGAAAAAAGCCATTTTGCTTCTAGACACCGATCTTAAAAAAACCAACGATCGAACTTGGTCGTTCTGGGAAAAACCAAATGGCGATTGGGAAGATATTGTTTTTAAAAAATGGGAAAAAGCATGGTTCAAGAGTGATGGATTTGAAAAAGTGCTCGATCTGTCGCCATTTGAGTACAAAACAATACAAGGTAAAGATTTTTATAAAATGATGTTCGAGCGTTTTTCCGCTTTCGCGAATGTGACCTTTGAGAACTCAAAAGTTTTGGATGTAAATGATATCGGTGAAAGCTGCACCGTTGTCACGGAAAATGAAACGCTGTCGTGCGAAAAGGTTTTCAATAGTATTTTATATATTAATAAAGTTTTGAATCAAGATAAATTTCCATTGTTTCAACAGCATTTTATTGGTTGGGCCATTGAAACTTCGACTGATGAATTTGATGACAACATTGCGACTTTTATGGATTTTTCTGTTGAACAAAAAGGCAATACACGGTTTATGTACGTGCTGCCATTCTCAAAAAAGACCGCGCTTTTTGAATATACATTGTTCTCCGCCGAATTGCTCGAAACTTCAGAATATGAAAATGCGATTGTCGAATATTTAAAAAACCTCGGGAATTCGGATTATACGATCATCGACAAAGAACGCGGCAACATTCCGATGACGAGCTACGAATTTTGGAATCAAAACACCAAGAACATTATCAACATCGGTTCTGCGGGCGGCTGGACAAAAGCCTCAACTGGTTTTACGTTCAAGCATTCAGAAAAAAAATCCAAAGCCTTGGCCAAATTTCTTTTGACAGAAAATGATTTTACAAAATTTTATTCCAAAGATAGATTCTGGTTTTTTGATTTATTGTTTATCGACGTTCTCTTTCATCACAATGAAATCGGCAGCGAGATTTTCGCATCGATTTTCAAGAAACTTTCACCAGAAATGATTTTTCGGTTTTTGGATAATGAAACCACGATTGCAGAAGATTTGAATATTATTTGGGCCTGCCCGAAAGTGCCTTTTTTAAAAGCTTTGGTGCGTCGGGTTTTTTGAAATTCAGAAGACTTTCAACAATAAAACTTTAGCATTCCCCACCAAAATCCACGCTCTCATAATTCGTAACTTTGCAGCGTTCAATTTTTAAACAATTATATTATGTATCCAGAAGAAATGGTAAAACCGATGCGCGCCGAACTTTCTGACGCCGGTTTTCAAGAACTATACAGCGCCGACAACGTTAAAGATGCAGTCAAAAAAGACGGCACAACTTTGCTCGTCGTGAATTCCGTTTGCGGTTGCGCGGCCAGAAACGCTCGTCCGGGCGCGAAAATGAGCCTTGACAATGCCAAGAAACCATCGAACACCGTGACGGTTTTTGCCGGAGTGGACAAAGATGCGGTCGATGCGGCGCGCGAACTGATGTTCCCGTTTCCACCATCATCGCCCAGCATCGCGCTTTTTAAGGATGGCGAACTTGTTCACATGCTCGAACGTCATCATATTGAAGGCCGACCTGCGGAAATGATCGCGGAAAATTTAAAAGATGCTTACAACCAATTCTGCTAAAAGGCATTTTTGGTTCAAGATTCAAGCGCCGTTCCGCAATGTTCGGCGTTTTTTTATTGTGGTTCAATGCCGTAATTTTGCACCGATTTCTTACCTTAAAATGTTTATAGCATGCAACTGTACAACACTTTGAGCGCAGAAGAGCGAAAAATTCTTATTGACGAGTCAGCCGATCAGCGCCTCACGCTTTCCTTCTACGCTTACGCAAAAATTGAAAATCCAACAGAATTTCGAAATGAACTCTTCCTCGTCTGGAATCCGCTGGACGTTCTCGGCCGAATATACGTTGCCAATGAAGGCATCAACGCGCAACTTTCATTGCCGGCAAATCGTTTTTATGAATTCAAGGAAACCATTGAGGTTTATGATTTTATGCAAGGCATTCGGCTGAATATTGCCGTTGAGCACGATGACCATTCGTTCTTGAAACTGACGATTAAAGTGCGCGACAAAATCGTGGCCGATGGAATCGACGACGAAACTTTTGATTCGAGCAACATTGGAATTCACCTCAAGGCAAAAGATTTCAACACATTGATGGCAGATCCAAACACGATCGTGGTTGATATGCGCAATCATTATGAAAGCGAGATCGGACATTTCAAGAATGCCATTCGGCCCGATGTTGACACGTTTCGCGAATCGTTGCCGATAATTGAAAAAGACCTTTCGGAACACAAACAAGACAAAAAACTTTTGATGTATTGCACCGGCGGCATTCGCTGCGAAAAGGCCAGCGCGTATTTCAAGCACAAAGGTTTTGAGAATGTTTATCAGCTCGAAGGCGGCATCATTGAATATACGCGGCAAGTGAAAGATGAAGGTCTGGAAAGCAAATTCATCGGCAAGAACTTTGTTTTTGATCAACGCCTTGGCGAAAGAATAACCGACGATATCGTGTCAAGTTGTCACCAGTGCGGAACGCCGTGCGATGATCATACCAATTGCGCCAACGAAGCGTGCCATTTGCTCTTTCTCCAATGCCCGAATTGCGCGGTCGCGATGCAAGGATGCTGCAGCGATGATTGTTTGGAAACCATAAATCTTTCTGTTGAAGATCAAAAGACAAAACGGCGAGGAATAATGAACGGCAACAAGATTTTCAAAAAAGGAAAATCAGATGTGCTGAAATTCCGGAATGTGGAGCCGAATTCGGTTGCGGCTGAAAATTTGGCAGCGACCAAAAAAATTGCAAGGCCAAAGAAGATCCAGAAAACGCTTTTGGCGAAAGCCGTACATTATTTCCCAAAATCCGGAATAGCACAGTTCGAGGTTTTGAACAATAGAATTTCAGCCGGCGATCAAGTCGAAATCGTGGGCATGACGACCGGAAATGAAATGGTTTTGATCGAAAGATTATTCGTGAACGACATCGAAAAATCTTTCGCGGAAGCGGGCGAAATTTTCAGTATCCAAGTGCCGTTTCGGGTTCGATTGTCGGATAAAGTTTTTCGGGTTATTGAATAATTGGCCGAAACCATTCGCGAAAGCGTAAATACTACAATTCTCAAATTCGCGTTTCAAACATGGCAAAGAGGAATTTTGGCTATTTAAAGCAAGCGGCAAAATTATATCAGCACCAAGAAACGGACTGTCATTGACTGTGTTGTTTGGATGACGTCAAGAACCGTTCACGCTAAAATTCCTATCTTTACGCGATACTTTTTTATGAATTATAAGTTGCTCTTTGCAACATCTAATATATTATGTCTTGTACAAGTTGTTCAACCTCTGATGGCGGCGCGCCCAAGGGTTGCAAAAATAATGGCACTTGCGGCACCGATGGCTGCAACAAGCTCACGGTCTTTGATTGGCTCTCGAACATGCGGCTTTCCAATGGCGAAGTCCCTTTTGACTGCGCTGAAATCAGGTTCAAGAACGGCCGAAAGGAATTTTATCGGAACACCGAAAACCTAACGCTGAGCATCGGCGATATCGTTGCCACCGAAGCTTCTCCGGGCCATGACATTGGTATCGTGACGCTCACGGGCGAACTCGTCAAGATTCAAATGAAGAAAAAAGGCGTAAACAACAACGCCGAGATTCCAAAAATTTACAGAAAGGCTTCGCAGCGCGACATTGATATTTGGTCAAAAGCGCGCGATAGGGAAGATGCGATGAAAGTTCGTGCTCGCGAACTTGCGATCGGCCACAAGCTGGAAATGAAGATTTCGGACATCGAGTTCCAGGGCGATGGTTCAAAGGCGACTTTTTATTATACAGCCAACGACCGCATCGATTTCAGATTATTGATAAAGGATTTCGCAATGGAATTTTCGACACGGATCGAGATGAAACAGGTCGGTTTCAGGCAAGAAGCGGCTCGTTTGGGCGGCATCGGATCTTGTGGCCGCGAACTTTGCTGTTCCACTTGGCTCACCGATTTCCGCAGCGTCAATACCTCTGCCGCGCGTTACCAACAACTTTCGCTGAATCCGCAAAAACTTGCCGGACAGTGCGGAAAACTCAAGTGCTGTCTCAACTACGAGCTCGATACTTATATGGACGCGCTCAAGGATTTTCCGGCGTTCGACACCAAGTTGATGACCGAAAAAGGAATGGCCGTTTGCCAAAAACAGGACATTTTCAAGGGCTTGATGTGGTTTGCCTATACCGAGAATTTTGCCAATTGGCATGTTCTGAAAATAGACCAGGTGCGCGAAATTATTGCCGAGAACAAACTCAAGAACAAAGTGGCCTCCATCGAGGAGTATGCCGTTGAGGTTATCGTGGAGGAATCGCAGAACTTCAACAATGCGATGGGCCAAGAAAGCCTTACGCGTTTTGACCAACCAAAGAAAAAACGCCGAAACAACAAGAACAAAAAACAGCGCGTTGAAACAACGGGCGGCGGCGAAGCAATCCACCGAAATCCAAACCAACGAACTCCAAAAGCCGCGAACGAAACCAAAGCGCGAACGATCATAAAGCCAAACAGCGCGACCACTGAAAACGCGCCAATCGACAGTGCGCCCAAAGACAATGGGCCAAAAATCGTAAAAGCCAAAAGCAACAACCGAAAACCTTCCAATCGCAATGCCCCTAAAAAGTAGCGCACTTCTGGCAATCATTGGTTTGCTTTTCTGCTCGTGCGACAAGCAGCGCGTATTCGACAATTATCATGAGCTTGGCGGAATCTGGAAAAAGGACAGCATCGTGACATTTGCGCTTCCGACCATCGATACAACCAAATCCTACAATGTTTTCGTAAATTTACGGGCCAACAACAAATACCCTTACAACAACATCTACCTGATCGTGACCACCGAAAACTCCAAAGGAAAAACCACGGTTGATACCTTGGAATATATGATGGCAGATCCTGATGGAAATTTATTGGGCAATGGTTTTTCGGACATAAAGGAAAGCAAATTGGTTTTCAAGCAGAATCAAAAATTCGGCTCCGGCGATTATAAAGTCCACATTCAGCAGGCCAATCGTCAAACGGGAAAAATTGTGGGCATTGAAAATCTTGAGGGAATCACAGAAGTGGGTTTGAGGATAGAAAATCTGGAAAAATAAAATGGCAGTCAAAAAAAACAAGTACGTCAAGGACGTTTCTTATTACAACTTTGCTTTCTGGAAAATATTCGGCGGTTTCGTGCTGGGGATAGTGCTTTTCTTTCTGCTCGCTTCTTGGGGCGTTTTCGGAACGATGCCAACTTTTGAAGACCTCGAGAATCCGGATTCCAACCTTGCGACCGAAATATTATCTGCAGACGGCGTGACAATCGGGAAGTTCTACAACGAGAATCGGACGATGATCCGTTTTTCAGATTTGCCAAAACACCTTGTCGATGCGCTCGTTGCCACGGAGGATGAACGTTTCTACGAACATTCGGGCATCGACGGTCGCGGAACTTTGCGTGCCATTGTAACTTTTGGACGCAATGGCGGCGCGAGCACGATCACGCAACAGCTCGCCAAGAACCTTTTTCACGGCAGCGAAGGATCTCGAAATATTTTTCTTCGCGTCATCCAAAAAGCCAAGGAATGGATCATCGCCACTAAACTTGAAAGGCAATATACCAAGAACGAGATTATCGCGCATTATCTCAACACTGTGGATTTTGTGAGCAACGCGTACGGAATCCGTTCTGCGGCAAAGGTTTATTTCAACAAAGAACCAAGAAATCTGACCGTTGAAGAAAGCGCGGTCTTGGTTGGAATGCTTCAGGCGCCGTCAAAATTCAACCCGCGTTTTCACCCCGAACGCGCAATGAAAAGACGAAACATCGTGCTTGGCCAAATGGTGAAGAACAACTTTCTTGCACCTGCGGCAATGGACAATTTGGACAAAAAACCAATTGTGCTCAACTTCCAGCCCGAAAGCCACAAAGAAGGCATAGCAACATATTTTCGCGAATACCTTCGCGAGTTCATGAAAAAATGGGTCAAGGAAAACCCCAAGGCCGATGGCAAGTCTTACGACATCTACAAGGATGGCCTGCGCATTTACACCACGATTGATTCTCGAATGCAAATGTATGCAGAGGAAGCGGTCACAAGCCATTTGAGCAATCTTCAGGAGGAGTTTAGAATCGACCAAAAGAACAATAAAAATGCGCCATTCGTAAAGCTAAATCAAGATGAGACAGACAAACTTTTGATGCAAGCAATGAAAAATTCCGAGCGTTGGCGCACCATGAAGGCCGATGACATTCCGGAAGATGATATATTGAAATCCTTTGATGTCAAGACCAAAATGACGGTTTTTACATGGAAGGGCGAAAAGGACACCATAATGACGCCCATGGATTCCATCCGATATTTCAAGGGATTTTTGCAGAGCGGTGTGATGGCAATGGAACCTCGAACAGGCCAGATCAAGGCTTGGGTTGGCGGAATAAATTACAAATATTTTCAGTACGACCACGTTGGCCAGGGCGCGCGACAGGTCGGTTCCACGTTCAAACCTTTCGTTTATGCCACCGCGATCGAGCGGCTCAATATGTCGCCGTGCGATTCCATAATCGACTCCCCTTTCACGATTCCGGCCGGCCGCCACCACGTGACGGCAACTTGGACGCCGAGCAACTCCGACAACAATTATCGCGGAATGGTCACGCTCAAAAAAGCACTCGCGCTCTCGATCAACACCGTTTCGGCCAAATTGATTGACAAAGTTGGTCCCGAAGCTGTGGTTGAGCTCACGCACAAGCTCGGTGTGAGCAGCGAAATTCCCGCACAACCATCGATAGCCTTGGGCGCTGTTGACATTACAGTTCAGGATATGGTCGCCGCCTATAGTACTTTTGCCAACGAGGGCGTTTATATGAAACCGCAGTTCATAAGCCGAATAGAAGACAAGAATGGCGTCGTGATCTACGAACCAATCCCAGAATCGCACGACGTCCTTAATAAGGACATCGCATTTGCCGTGATAAAATTGCTCGAGGGCGTGACCGAAATCGGATCCGGCGCGCGGCTAAGATCACAAGGAGGCGGCAACGGTTACAATCGAATGACGGGATATCCATATGTTTTCCGGAACCCCATCGCGGGCAAGACCGGAACAACACAGAACCAATCCGACGGCTGGTTCATCGGGATGGTGCCAAATCTGGCCACCGGGGTTTGGGTTGGTGCCGAAGACCGCTCGGCACGATTCCGAAGCATCACATACGGTCAAGGCGCGACCGCAGCATTGCCGATATGGGCGATTTTTATGCGAAAATGCTATGAGAACAAGGAACTCAATATATCAACAACCGACTTTGAAAGACCAAAAAACCTATCGATAAAAGTAGATTGTTGGGCGCCGGCAAAAAAGGACAGCACAGATATTGAACAAAGCACCGACGAGTTCACGCTGTAGTTTCAATTTTTTTTTTGGAGCTAAATCCGGCTGTCCGCTATATCTTTTTTTCCGCCCGAAAAGGGCCGAAAAAAAAGGATGCCGCTTCCATCCGGGCTAGCTTCGCCGACTTCGTGCTTTGGGGCATAAATTCAATCAACGGTTTATAAAAACAAACAGATGATTTCAAAAAAAGTAAATAGCGTAACAGAAGCGCTAGACGGCATCAAAAACGGAATGACGATCATGCTCGGTGGTTTCGGCCTTTCCGGAATTCCCGAGAACAGCATTGCGCGCCTTGTCGAGATGAACGTAAACAACCTTACCTGCATCTCCAACAACGCCGGCGTCGATGATTTTGGTCTTGGCCTGCTTCTGCAAAAACGCCAGATCGAGAAAATGATTTCGTCCTATGTTGGCGAGAACGCAGAATTCGAGCGCCAAATGCTGTCGGGCGAACTCGATGTCGAGCTCACGCCACAAGGAACCTTGGCCGAAAAATGCCGCGCCGCGCAAGCCGGGATTCCAGCATTTTTTACGCCCGCGGGTTTTGGAACAGAGGTCGCCGAAGGAAAAGAATCAAGAGAATTTGATGGAAAAATGCACATTCTGGAACACGCTTTCAAAGCAGACTTTTCCGTCGTAAAAGCGTGGAAAGGCGATGAAGCGGGAAACCTCATTTTCAAAGGAACCGCCCGAAACTTTAACGCACCAATGGCAGGAGCTGCTAAAATCACCATCGCCGAAGTCGAGGAACTTTTGCCCGTTGGCAGCCTCGACCCAAACGAAATCCATATTCCAGGAATTATGGTGCAAAGGATTTTTCAGGGGGAGAAATTCGAGAAACGCATTGAGCAAAGAACAGTTCGGCAGAAATAATTCACACAAATCCAAATCCAACGTTATGCTGGGAAAAGAAGAAATTGCAAAACGCATCGCAAAAGAAGTCAACAACGGATACTATGTCAACCTTGGTATCGGGATTCCAACATTGGTCGCAAACTATGTTCGCACGGATATTGAAGTGGAGTTCCAAAGCGAGAATGGCGTTCTCGGCATGGGACCTTTCCCTTTTGAAGGTGAAGAAGATGCAGATGTTATCAATGCTGGAAAACAGACAATCACGACTTTGCCAGGCGCGAGCTTTTTTGATTCTGCGTTCAGTTTTGGAATGATCCGAAGCCAAAAAGTCGATCTCACGATCCTTGGTGCGATGGAGGTTTCGGAAAACGGCGACATTGCCAACTGGAAAATCCCCGGCAAAATGGTGAAAGGAATGGGCGGCGCGATGGATCTTGTCGCTTCCGCCGAGAACATAATCGTCGCGATGATGCACGTTAATAAGGCCGGCGAATCTAAGATTTTGAAACGTTGTACGCTGCCATTGACGGGCGTTGGGTGTGTAAAAAAGGTCGTAACCGAAATGGCCGTTCTTGAAGTTACCGAAAAAGGTTTCAAACTATTGGAACGCGCGCCAGGCGTTTCAGTTGAAGAGATAATTGCCTCAACCGAAGCCGAATTGATCATAGAGGGAGACATTCCAGAAATGGTGTTTTAGAAAGAACCGTCTCTCATCGAAGTTATTTCTTATGAGTATTAAAGACAAATTCTACAACCATATCCTCAACCTTCAAGACCAAATCGTAGCAGCGCTCGAAAAAGCCGACGGCAGCGCACAATTCCGGGAGGATGTTTGGGAACGCCCAGAAGGCGGCGGCGGCAGAACACGCATTATCGAGAACGGAAAAGTTATTGAAAAGGGCGGCGTCAATATTTCGGCGGTGCACGGCAAGTTGCCCGATTCGATGCAGAAAATGTTCAACGTTGGCGAGGCAGATTTCTTTGCCTGCGGACTTTCGCTCGTTATTCATCCTCTCAATCCAATGGTGCCAACGGTTCACGCCAATTGGAGGTATTTTGAAATGTACGACGAGCTCGGAAACATCATCAACCAATGGTTTGGCGGCGGACAGGATCTCACACCATATTATCTTTTTGACGAAGACGCCAAGCATTTTCATCAGGTCTGCAAAAATGCCTGTGATCGCCACGACCCAAAATTTTACTCCAAATACAAAAAACAGTGCGACGAATATTTTTGGAACGCGCACCGTCAAGAAGCGCGAGGCATCGGCGGACTTTTCTTTGATTATTGCAAAGCCACGCCCGAAATGTCAATGGATGATTGGTTCGACTTCGTGACCGATGTTGGCGATAGTTTTATCGAAGCCTACGTTCCGATCGTGGAGAAAAGAAAGAATTTGCCTTACACAGAAGCCCAAAAAACCTGGCAGGAAATCCGCCGTGGCCGTTATGTAGAGTTCAATTTGGTACATGACAAGGGAACATTGTTCGGACTAAAAACCAATGGGAGAATTGAAAGCATATTGATGAGCCTTCCGCCAAAAGTGCAATGGGTTTATGACCATCATCCCGAGAAGGGAAGTGATGAAGATAGATTGTTGGAGGTTTTGGAAAATCCGAGAAACTGGATTTGATTATTCTTTGCGAAGTTTTGGCAATGAAATTTTCTTTGACGGAATCTTACTTCCGTAAAGTAAAATTGCGGGAGAAACCACGGAACTCTTGGACAACTTTTCCTTAAAGTACTCTTCAATATCATATCTTATCCAAGAATTTGTATTCACTAAACCTGTGAAGTTGTTAGTTCCAAATTCACTCCACTTACTAAAATAATTCTCCAACTTCGAACATTGAAATTTAATTCTTGTTCTATCATCTTCAGTTGGAAATATTTTTTCCCCTTTCTCGTCAAAATAATTGATTAACTCAATTGTGACGAACATTGATTTTCGTGGCAATTCCAAATCATTTACTTGAATCTGTATGGCGTTTTTTTGTTTTGGTTCCAAATATAAGATAGCACTGGAATAAAGAAGTTCCTTTAAACTTCCGCTTTGACGTCCGTAATTATGCATTTCTCCAATATCAAAATCATAAAAACTGATTTGATAAGCCGTCCTGTATCTCACTTTTTCAACGAAAAACTCCACGCGATTTATTTCAACATCTTCTGGAAGATTGTTCTCAAAAACAATTCCGTATGACAAGTCATTCAAAATCGGTCTGCTTCGTCGTTTTATAAAACTGTTTTTTTCTCCAAACACTACTTCTTTATCCTTTGCAGAAAGAATCACGACCTCTTCGATGCCAATCGCGGTTTTTGACAGTTTAATAACTTCGAGGAGATTTTCTTTTTTTAATCCGGCGATTTTATAATCCGCCTTTCTGAATACGAGTGAATCAAACACAATAGAACCTGACAGAACAGTAGGTTCTTCATTGCTTGTGATTCCAGCGGACACCACTGTTCCGTTCAGCAGCAATTGAAAATTAACGCTTTCGATTAGCTCATCCGTTACATCGTCAATCACGACAAATCTTTGTGACGTGCAGAAAAATGAAAATAAGAACGCCGCGAAAACAAAACAGATTTTCATCAAATAAAATTCAAAAATTACAACTTTGCTCCTCTTCGATAAATGTAATTCAAAATAATTGTACACTTGAAATTTAAACACCCATTTTATTGGAAAAAAATAGTAGAATAGAACAGGATACTAAATAAGCGAAGTTTCCAACTTTCCTATCTTTGCAAATATCCCAACCAAAATGTTCAACAGAAACAGAAGACTCAGAACAAACGAATCAATCCGCTCATTGGTGCGCGAAACGACTTTATCGCCGACAGATTTTATGCTGCCAATATTCGTGGCAGAAGGAAACAACGTTAAAGTCGCCATTCCATCGATGCCCGGAATTTTCCGCCATTCACTCGACAATACAATCAAAGAAGTAAAGGAAGCTTGGGATCTTGGCATTCGCGCTGTCAATATTTATGTCAAGGTCTCAGAAAATCTCAAAGACAATTCTGGCACCGAAGCTTGGAACAAAAACGGTCTGATGCAGCAAACAATTCGTGCGATCAAAGATGCGGTACCCGAAATGATCGTGATGCCCGACGTCGCGCTAGATCCATACTCCATTTATGGCCACGACGGAATCATAGAAAATGGCCAGATAATGAACGATGCCACCGTCGACGCCTTGACCATGATGAGTTTGAGCCACGCCGAGGCCGGAGCGGATTTTGTTGCGCCTTCTGACATGATGGACGGCCGCGTTTTCGCGATTCGAGAAGCACTTGAGCAGAACGGCCACCACAATGTGGGGATCATGAGCTATAGCGCCAAATATGCGTCGGCATTTTACGGTCCGTTCCGCGATGCGCTCGACTCCGCGCCCGTTGACAAAACCGATATTCCTAAGGACAAAAAAACCTATCAAATGGATTACGCCAACCGTATCGAGGCGATCAAGGAAACGCTCGACGACGTGGCAGAAGGCGCCGATATCGTAATGGTCAAGCCCGGAATGGCCTACCTTGATATTGTTCGCGAGGTAAAAAATGCCGTCAATGTACCGGTTGCCGTTTATCAGGTTTCGGGCGAATATGCGATGGTAAAAGCGGCCTCAGAACGCGGCTGGCTCGACCACGACCGCATCATGATCGAACAATTGTATTGCATTAAAAGAGCGGGCGCCAATATTATTTCGACCTATTTTGCAAAAGAAGCAGCAATCTTATTAAATAAATAATTAATATTTGGAGCAATTTCCCGCTATTCGCTATATCTTTTTTTATCGCCGAAAAGGCGATAAAAAAAGGATGCCGCTGCTATCGGGGCTAGAAATAAAAGAATGAAGAATATT
>JBBSUW010000023.1:0-29763 GCA_038234025.1 Flavobacteriales bacterium | reverse complement strand
CGGTGAACTCGGTGATATCTTCTTCCCATTTGTCCTTGATCTCCATTGTGCCATCAATAGAATAGTGCTTGCGATAGGTGCGCAGCATTTTGTCCGTTTCCAGATTGCCGTAGTACATTGCCGAACGCGCGCTCGAAGGGTCTCCCATCAAGCCACTGCCGTTGACCATAACGCCATGGTTTCGGTTGTAAATTGTGATGCCATCGGTATAAAAGAGCAGTTGCCCATCTGATGTGGAAATTACCGCACAGCCCTCGTAAGTGTTTACCTGCCCATCGAGAAGCGCCACGGGAGAGCCGCTGTTGAAATCCAGCCCGGCGTTCTGCCCGAAATACCAAATGTTGGCCTCGCCCTGGGCGTAAATGCTAAGGTTTAAAAAAATAAATAAAAGGAACACGCTTTTGTTAAACATCTCGTGCGTTTATATTTAATAAATAATTACAATGAGGCATTATTTTTGGCACTTATAAAATTCCTTAAAATATCGTTTCCCATTTACTACAGAACTACTTTATCTATTATTGAGTAGTCAATGAAATTAACTATTACCGAGTTTTTCCTTTCTACTGTACACTCAACCATCTAATGAACTTACCTCTGAACTAGAATCGTCTAAATATCTGCAAATCTCATCGAACTTTAAAAACTCTAAATCCGCACATACCATTGTTGTGACTTCACTAATATTAAAGTAATCCTCTTAATTAGGCTCTCTGTCCAAATAATAAATAAAAATAAGTTTTTTTAATCCTTCGAAACCTACGGCTATCTTTTTTATATCTGGGTAAATCATACCTAGCAATGCTCGTTGCATTGATAAAAAAAATACTTGTTTTTAAAATATCATAGTCCATCAAAATCATTTTTAGCACGTTGAGAAATTTAACTTCTGACTTATTCCGAGGAAAATATTTTCTAAGAATAAAATGGACTCGCCAAACCGAAGCAGTACGATTAAAGTACCTGATAACTTAAAGTTCTACATTTAATAATAAAATCAGAAACAGAATTTACCTTAAGTTTATTCTCCGAAATATAGACACAATCGAAATCAATAATATAACTACCAGCGTCTTCTGTCAATAATACAGAAAATGGTGACAATAATCCCATATTTTGAGAATATTTTATATTAAAAAATTGAATATTTGATAACAATATTTTGATTTTTTCATATTCATAGCCTTTTTCGGCGTTCATACATAGAATAGTTATTGCAATAACACTCAAATTTGAATCTTCTGTGAAGTCTATCCTCAATATGGAAGCGTCATGAAAATCTGAATATTTCAATTGAATTTCTTCTAACATAATATTGTCAATTTAGATTAAAGTAACGAGGTGGTATTTGCATAATTGATAAATGTTGGTTTTCTATTGCGCTACCTAAATTACCTGGAATTGACAAAATATGACCATGCAGTGGAATTTCTCCTGGTTTAAAAGGCTTAAAATCAACCCGAAATACTGCGTTGCCGTCTGCATCATATCGAATCAGCCTTATTGGTTTTCCATTAGGGGCAGTTTGCATTTGTGAGGTATTAGGTGTACCGGTGTTTCCTGCTTTATCGGTTTGTACAAAGTCACCTGGATATTTTCCTAATTCTGTTGTAGTTTCTTTTGCCTGTGCTCTTGAAAGTTTATTGAATGCTTTTTGAGCCTGTTCAGTCGAGTTATTTATATTACCAGCAATAACAGCTGTTGAAGGCTTCGCCTGTGTTCCGAACCAGATACCCGAACCGCTAGCTTTTGCCGCGGATAGGCCACTTAAGCTTCCGCCCACTGCACCAAATGCTAGGTTAAGGCCCAAACCTTCATCTAAAGGTCTGCCAGATATGAGATTTCCAAAAGCCCCCGCGGTTGCACTTATAGAGGCTCCGGAAACCATGCCAGGAATAATTCCTACAGCCCCTATTACGGCAGTAGCGCCCGCGCTGGCGATCCCTAAAGCCCCCCCCAGAACTGCTCCCTTCACGCCAGAAAGTAGCGAATCTTCCCAAGAACCCCCATTTAGACGAGTGCCGACAACACCACCCACCAGACCTGCACCTGCACCAGCCCAGAAGGCAGCAACAAGAGGCGTGGCTGTGCCAAGCGACGCGACAATAACCACTGCTGTACCCACTGCCGCTGCAATAGTTACAACAGTTTTCCAATTTGCTGCCCACCAGCTATTCCAAGACTCCCCACTAAAGTCCGTGAACATTAGTGGATTGTTCATAACATAACTATACCTGTTGTAGTTTTGTGTATTTGAAGGGTCTTGTACAAAATTATCCGGCTGTAAAAATCGATGCACCACAGGGTCATACAGCCTACCGTTCATGTGAATGAGGTTCACTCCCTGCAAATGTTCATGCCCTGTATATCCACGATCCAAGAAAGTGAGGCCTGGCAGCGCATTGCCAGCACCATCAGAAACCCGCACTATGTTTCCCCATGCATCAAAATGTCTTTTCTCAACAACGGTCGCGGCTTGGTCGGTTATGGCGAGGATGCTGCCGAGATAATCTCGGTGGAGGTAATAATATTGCTCTGATTGCGGTGTGCCGCTGCTCCGTAAGATAACCGGTGCAGAATAGCCATCGCCACCGATGTATATGGTGATGCCATCGGTGTAAAAAAGCAACTGCCCATCTGATGTAGAAATGATCGCGCAGCCCTCGTATGTATTAATCTGGCCATCGAGCAGCGCCACGGGGGAGCCACTGTTGAAATCCAAGCCTGCGTTCTGCCCGAAATACCAAATGTTGGCCTCGCCCTGGGCTTGCGCGAAGGCGGTGGAAAGAAACAATATCAGAAGGTATCTCTTTGACATCTGAAGCCCATTTGTTTACTGCAAATTTATCTAACTTAAGCTAATTTCCGTCATAGATTATGGTCCAGTTCATGTTCTCCAAATCTTGAAGAGTCAAGTCATACCGTTTGGCGACTAAATATTCATTCCTAATATCCTTCCAATCTCTATTGCCTAACATCACGGAATCATACATAAAAACATATACTTCGACGTCAGTTTTATAAAGAAGCTCAACGCACATTGGGCTGCCATTTCTGGAAAAGAACAATCGACCCAAAGGATTGTTGGAAACACCTGCAAATTGCTTTGCTGTCGGCTGATACGGGTCTATTCTTGGATCCATATAGTTTCGAAGTATAGTATCCTCCGCCCAATCAATATATAACACTTTGTTACTTTCATTCTTAATTTGAATACCATAACGACATATGTCAGTATCTTTAGGTGCAGTACAAGTTGCGGCTAGCAATAAAACCAAAATTAAATATCTTTCGAAAATTTTTTTTTTTACATTTCAGAAATGCAGAATTCAGGATTGCTTCCTTTGTCGCAATAACAAAATGGTGGGGAAGGTCGGAACAATTGAGCTCTAATCCGTATTTATTCAATCTTTCAATCCTCAACTTCCGGTTCCCAAAACTTCTTTTTTATATCCTTGGCTGCATTGTCAACGACTTCCAAACCCTCGTTCTCGAGCAATTGTTGCATTGAATTTATACCGTCAAAGTGAATTATTACGGCGAGATAATCATTGCCTATGGTATTTCCCAAACCTTTCTCTCACAATCACCTCCGCCGGTTTGTTCTGCACCGTATAATCTGTATCATCGACGCCGCCAGATTTTTCGTGAGTGTCGTACCATTTCCATAAAAAACCGCCCGCAAACCAGTTTTCATCCCAAAATTCCTCAAAGATTGCGGTGAGCGCGTTGTTCTGTGCGGCCAGATTCACGATGCGGTGCTTGTTGTAGTCCCAAGGTTCGAGCGTGGCAAAATCCTTGCTCTGGTAACCAAACTCGGTGAATATTATTTTTTTATCGTGCTTTTTGGAAAATGATTTCAACCTTGATTTAATCGGTTGCCAAGCGATCTCGATTTCCTTGACCGTTGGTGTTTGTGATGTTGCCAACGGAAAATAAGCATTGATGCCGATATAATCCAGTTGATCTACAAATGTCAATGTTTCAAACCTGTCCCAATTTTCGGCATAGGTTATTTTTCCCCTGTAAACCTTTCTGACATCTTTGACCAATTGCAACCAATATTGGGGTCGGGCGGCCACAAAATCATTGAGTTCCGTGCCAATGCAATAAAGTTCGCAATTGTTGGTCTGCGCGATCTTGGCATAAAATAGAATAAATGCGGTGTAGTTTTTTTCGAATGCTGTCCAATCCCGGGAATTGTCCATTTTAATATATCCGGTAAAATCGCCGCGACCAATCCAGATCTGCGGTTTGAGCATCACCTTTATTTTATGTTTATTGAAAATTTTTATCGATTGCTCCACGCCTTCTTTGCGCTCGTTGCGCCACTGGAACGAGCTGTTGAAACGCACACTTGTATCGGAAGTCGATTTCATAAACCCAAAAGGCATCAGCGTGACCCAATTGGCATTCATTGCCGCAACTTTTTGAACGGCTTCTGATGTAATCTCGCGGTTGGACGCCACAAAACTCAGTCCGTTCATTTTTTCTTGCGCACAACCTGATAATGCAAATAATAACAGAAAAATATAATTTCTGGAAATCATAAAATCTTTCTTCAATTTAGTTTTAAAGATAATCTATTTATGGTAAAAATTCTAAAGGGAAAGACAATGCCCAAGCCTGATTGACTCACCGAGCAAAAATTTTTGTCGGTGTTCGATCACTGCCGAAAAGGGATTGGAAACGTAATCCTTTTCTTTCGCTTTATTTTAACGCTGAAGAAAAAATATAGTGGAAAGTATCTCGATATCTATTACGATGGCTTCAAAATTTAAAATTCTGCCTTCGAAGAATCTTAAAGTTGCTGCAAAGTTTTCTAACTCCACCTATAAATGTCCTACATTTAAAATCTCATTCTTTTATATGAAATATTCCCTGATAATTGCGCTGCTCACACTTGGAATTTTTGCCAATGCACAAAGTGAATTTGTGAAAAAGGCCGAAAATGCTCATAATAAAACTACTTATCTCCGCAACGACGCTGTTCAGTTCGATATCGAGTCAACTTTTGGAACACGAGAATGGATGAACGCGACCGTAACACTTTCGACAGATTCTGGAAATGGTATGATTGTTTTCAATAATCGCAGCAAGATAATAACCAACGGAATGGACGTCTTTTACTCCGAGGACATTGATAATCCAAATAATGTTCGATTCACGGCTTTCACGGTCCCGTACTTTTTTATGTTTCCATATAAACTCAATGATGGCGGAACGATTTGGACGGACTATCCAACGTCAGAAAAAGCGGCAAAGGAATTTGATATCCAAAAACTGACTTTTAAGTCCGGTACCGGCGATGCGCCCGATGATTGGTACATTGTTTACACCGACAAAAAAACGCATTTGATCGATCACGCCGCCTACATCGTCACAGCAGGAAAATCGGTGGAAAAAGCAGAGGAAGCACCGCACGCCATCAAATATCTCGAATATCAAATGGTTGACGGCGTTCCTTTTGCAACACAATGGCAATTTTTTGAATGGAACAAAAGCGACGGTCTTACTAAGCAAATTGGAAAGGCGACAATCAGCAACATTAAATTTATAAAGATGAAATCTGAATATTTCAGGCCGGACGCAGCGATGACCAAAGGTTGATTATAAAATTGCTTTAATCCAATCGCCCCGAATTCTAAGAAAAAGCGATTATGAGTTGTGATTTTTGACTAAATTTCAACCACGCAAAACCCACGATTTTATTTTTCCGTACCATTTATCATGACAAACCACAGTTCCAATCAACATATCGTGATCATCGGAAACGGAATTTCCGGCGTTACAACTGCGCGTCACGTCCGCAAGTCATGCGATGTTCCGATCACCATTATTTCTGCAGAATCAAAGTATTTTTTCTCCCGAACGGCGCTGATGTATGTCTTTATGGGACATATGAAATTTGAGCACACACAGCCTTACGAAGATGATTTTTGGGAAAAGAACAATATAAATCTTATTCACGGTTCAGTCCAGAAAGTGGATTTTGATCAACAAATTCTTCATCTCGATGAAGGCCAAAAACTCTTGTACGAAAAACTCGTGATCGCCACCGGATCAAAGACCAATATGTTTGATTGGCCAGGTCAAAATGGCATTGGCGTCACCGGACTTTACAGCAAACAAGACCTTGAAAATCTTGAAGAACTCGCCATTAGCGCCAAGAAAGCTGTGCTAGTTGGCGGCGGATTGATTGGTGTGGAACTTGCCGAAATGCTTAGAACGCGTGGTGTCGAAGTAAAATTCCTTATTCGAGAAAATCGTTTTTGGGGCGGCGTACTACCTAAAGAAGATGCGGAAATGCTCCAGCGACACATGAGAGAACACGGTGTGGAACTTGAACTCGAGAGCGAGCTCGACGAAATAATTTTGGATGCGAACAATAAAGTAAAAGCGATTAGAACCAAAAAAGGATACGAATTTGACTGCGATATTGTTGGCATCGCAACGGGAGTTTCGCCAAATATCTCGCTGTTCGAAAATTCAATATTGGAAACGGACAAAGGCGTTCTTGTCAACCGATGCCTCGAGACAAATATCAACAATGTATATGCGTTAGGTGATTGCGCACAACAACGCGAATCTCTAGGCGAACGCAAAGCCGTTGAGGCCGTGTGGTACACCGGTAGAATAATGGGCGAAACTCTCGCTCAGACCCTTGTGGGAAACCAAACCGAATACAATCCCGGACCATGGTTCAACAGCGCGAAATTTTTCGACATCGAATATCAGACGTACGGTTGGGTCTGGGCCGAACCAAAGGAAAACGAGTCGCAGATATTTTGGGAAAACGAGAAAAATCGAGTTGCGATGCGCGTTGCCTTTGAAACATCCTCCCACAGATTTCTGGGCATAAATACTTATGGCGTTCGCTTGAAGCATGAATATTTTGATACTGTTCTTCGCAATAATACATCACTGGAGCACGTACTTCAGAATCTCGACAAAGCATTTTTTGACCCAGAATTTTATCGTTCTTATAGTGGGGAAATTCGTGCTGCATTTTCAAATAAAAAACAAATAGCATAAACCAGATGGCAGATATAAAATTGGAGCAACCCACATATACGCTTTGGCAGAAAGCAGCGCTTGCAATAGGTACAATAGGGCTTTTCATACTTTTTTTAGCTGTCGCAAACGTCTCGTTTCCGTATAAAACAATTTGGCTCTGTATTTCCTTAAGTTCTATTTTAATAGGAACAATTATTTATGCAAATCAGTTGTATTTGCACAAACCGGCTGGAATTCACAACAATGGTGTTTATTTCAAAAGCCTTACAGATCGAGGCGTTCTGGCTTGGATCGTAGGGATTTTATTAACTACGTTTTATATAGTTCTGTATTGGTTTCCTCAATATCTCGGTCTCAATGAAAACGCGGAAAACACTGGAATTGTTGGCTTCTTTGATCCTCTAAGCTATTTATTGAACGGAGGAGCGGCAACGCAATGGTTTGTTTATGGAACACTCTATACATTGGCTATTTTATCCTTTGGATATAAATTCATACTAAAATACCGACATAATAAATACGAAATTTTTCGTACGTGCTCTGTCATGTTCTTTCAGCTGGGTTTTGCCTTTATGATTCCCGAAATTCTAACAAAACTCAATCCCGATAAACCGTATTTCACGAAGGACATAAAAAATATGTGGCCATTGAACCATTACTTTTTTGAGGGCTGGAACCTTAATGGAATGCTCGAGGGCGGCAATCTTGGGATGTTCATGCTTGTTTTTGGCATTGCGATGATTTTTCTCATTTCGCCTATATTGACCTATTTCTATGGCAAAAGATGGTATTGTTCATGGGTTTGTGGATGCGGAGGCTTGGCAGAAACCGCCGGCGATTCTTTTCGACAGCATTCTTCCAAAAAAATAATCGCCTGGAAAATCGAAAGATGGATCATCCATTCGGTGCTGGTCTTTGTCGTGGTCATGACCATTGCGGTCGTCTTCACGTTTTTGGGCAACAATCCGGATAAAACTTGGCTTACCCGCTCTGCATTTATTTATGGAGTCGCGGCTTTTCTGACGATTTTCGTAGTGGGACTTTATATTTTCAAAAGAAAAAACATGGATTCCGATGCTAAATTTACAATGCTGACAATTGTTGCGATCATCGTGATTTCATTGGGAATCAATTATTTTGATGGCAACGAAAACATACTGTTCCTCGACAGCGGTACACTTCGGCAATGGTACGGTTTTGCGATAGGTGCAATGTTCAGCGGCGTTATCGGCGTTGGCTTTTACCCCATAATGGGAAATCGGGTTTGGTGTCGATTCGGTTGCCCAATGGCTGCGATTCTCGGGATGCAGCAACGATTGTTTTCCCGTTTTCGAATCACCACCAACGGCGGACAGTGTATTTCGTGCGGCAATTGCTCTACGTATTGCGAAATGGGAATCGACGTGAGAAGCTATGCGCAAAAAGGCGACAATATTATCCGATCCTCATGCGTTGGCTGTGGAATTTGTGCGGCGGTATGTCCACGGGGCGTTCTCAAACTTGAGAACGGGCCAGAAAAAGGACGCATCAACGATGTGGTTATTCCCGTGGGCAACGATATGAATCTATTGAACCAGACCAAACAATCGCAATAACTTTGCGCCCGATGTTTATTTCTTCCAAAGTTTTTTGATGTCCATTATTAAAGTGATCATTCCGGCGTACAACGAACAGGACGCAATCCCAAAAGTAATTGCCGAAATCCCATCGATTGTTTCCGAGGTCATCGTTGTGGACAACAACTCGAGCGATGAAACCGCAACGGCGGCCCGAAATGCGGGCGCGACTGTTCTTTACCAACCCCAGCGTGGTTACGGTTTTGCGTGCCTCGAAGGGATGCGATACATTCAAGAGCAGCCAATAAAACCCGACATTGTTGTATTTTTGGACGGCGATTATTCCGATTTTCCCCGCGAGCTTTCAAATTTGGTCGCGCAGATCACATCGGGCGAATGTGATTTTGTTGTCGGCGCTCGGATCAAAGCGTGGCGCGAAAAAGGTGCGATGACACCGCAACAGGTTTTTGGAAACTGGCTCGCGACCTACTTGATGAAATTGTTTTTTTCATCAAAATTCACCGACCTTGGTCCGTTTCGAGCGATACGATATGACACTTTGCTTTCACTGCAAATGACGGACAAAACCTATGGTTGGACTGTAGAAATGCAATTGAAGGTTTTAAAAAAGAAGATAAGATATATCGAAATTCCCGTTCATTATAAAAACAGGATCGGTATTTCAAAAGTTTCAGGAACGGTAAAAGGGACAATCATGGCAGGCGTTAAAATAATAGGTTGGATACTTAAATATTCTTTTAAATAAATATGCTGCTTTACCTTTCATATATTGTGATGTTCCTTTATTCGCTGGCGATATTTATCATTTTTGTTTACGGTATTTCTCAATTTAATTTATTGGCGAATTATTTATTCGTGAAACGTCCAAGCATTATTAAATCTTTGTCCGAAAATATTGAAGATTGGCCAATGGTCACTGTTCAATTGCCTTTGTACAATGAAAAATATGTGATCGAAAGACTGCTGATCAATATTGTCGAACTTGATTATCCAACCGATAAACTTGAGATCCAGGTTCTTGATGACAGTACTGATGACAGTTTTGAAACCTGCAGGATTTTGGTAAAAAATCTTGCCGCTAAAGGACATGACATCGTTCACATTTCAAGACCTGACAGAAATGGTTTCAAGGCCGGCGCCCTCAAGCACGGACTTGCACTGGCCAAAGGAGAAATCATAGCGATTTTCGATGCCGACTTTATGCCCAAAAAAGATTGGCTAAATAAAGTAATTCCTCATTTTACAAACCCAAAAGTTGGTGCGGTTCAAACGAGGTGGGGACATTTGAACAGAAATTATTCGGTGCTCACCAAAATCCAGGCATTTGCGCTCGACGCGCATTTTACTTTGGAGCAAACCGGTAGAAACATTAAAAAACATTGTATTAATTTCAACGGAACGGCTGGAGCATGGCGAAAAGATTGTATCATCGACGCGGGAAACTGGCAGGCCGATACATTAACGGAAGATCTTGATCTTAGCTATCGTGCACAGCTCAAGAACTGGCAATTCATCTATCTCGAAAATGTCGAAACGCCAGCGGAACTCCCGATAACCGTGAGCGCGGCACGATCGCAGCAATTCAGATGGAACAAAGGCGGAGCGGAAAATTTCATGAAGACCTTTGAACCATTGGTCAAATCGCACAACCTTGGTTGGAAATCCAAATTCCACGGAATATTTCACCTGTTGAACAGCTCGATGTTCCTCTGCATTTTTGCGCTCGCTATATTGAGCGTTCCTATGCTTTTTATAAAAAACAAATATCCGAATTTCAATATATATTTCAATGCTATGGTGTTTTTTATAATAACGTCGATAATATTTTTTATATATTATTGGGTCGCTTTCAGACAAATACAAGGTGGCGGATTTCGAGGATTCTTGAAGTATATCAGATTGTTTTTTACGTTCTACGCAATCGCAATGGGTTTTTCCTTTCAGAACTCACTGGCGGTACTTGAAGGTCTTTTTGGCGTAAAAAGCGACTTTGTGCGCACGCCAAAGTTTAATGTTGAGATGCTTCGCGATAAGTGGCGCGACAACATTTACCTCAACCATAAGGTTTCGGTGAACGCAATCGTTGAGGGATTACTGGTTTTCTATTTCCTTTTCGCAATGTACAGTGGCTACCGCCTCGAAGATTTTGCGCTTTTTCCTTTTCATCTTATGCTGTTCTGCGGCTTTGGCTATGTGTTTGTCAACTCGCTACGAAGTCGATGAGTGCTGCGCAAAAATTAGGTTTGACACTCGCGATCGTACTATCGATCGTCGGCTATTTTGTTCTTGGTTATCACTTTCAAAGGAACGACTTTACGCTTTTGATCACCTCCTATTCTATCGTGTTTTTGTGTTATTTTTATTTGGTGGGATTTTCTGAAAACAAATATTTATTTATTATCGGAATTATATTTCGCGTGGTTCTGGTGATGTCAATACCATTTCTGTCGCAGGATTTTTACCGTTTTATTTGGGATGGAACAATGTTTTTGCAAGGAACGAATCCATACGGTTTTGTGCCAAAGGAAATTATCGAAAATCTTAATGGACCTTATTGGCAGACGCTTTACAAGGGAATGGGGGAACTCAGCGCGCAGCACTATTCAAATTATCCACCATTCAATCAACTGGTTTTTGCCCTTGGTGCTTGGTTCAATAACGGATCCATTATTCCTTCGGTTTTTGTCTATCGCTGTGTTTTGATTGTGGCAGATATCGGCACATTTTATTACGGTCGGAAATTATTGGTTGAATTGGGACAGAATCCAAAAAAGATTTATTGGTATTTTCTCAATCCGCTTTTGATTTTGGAAGTCACCGGGAATCTTCATTTTGAAGGTTTGATGATTTTCTTTATGGTTGCTGGAATTTACTTTGCAGAGAAGAAGAACATTCTGGCAAGTGGTGCTGCACTGGCGCTTGCAATTTCTACAAAACTGTTGCCATTGCTGATTCTGCCGCTGTTCTTTAAATATTTTGGCTGGAAAAAATCCTTGGCGTTTTATATAGTGATCGGCGTTGTGAACCTTCTGCTTTTTCTGCCGTTTATCGACCCAACATTCCTCTCGCACTTTACAGAATCTGTTGCACTTTGGTTCAATAGTTTTGAGTTCAACGCATCGTTTTATTATATCGCGAGATATGTTGGTTTTGAAATCAAAGGTTATAATGTGATTGGAATTATTGGAAAATTCATTCCAATTTTCACTATTCTGTTTGCTGTATACTTGACGTTTCTAAGAAACAATAGAACAACTGCCGATTTGATAGCCAATGCGCTGTATCTTCTTACCTTTTATTTTTTAATTTCAACAACAGTTCATCCATGGTATGTTCTGAACATTTTGATTCTGGCAATCTTCACACGATATTATTTTGCGATGATATGGACTTTCTCGATAATTTTAAGCTACTACGCCTATGGGCAAATTCCATTTAAAGAAAATCCAATAATATTGTTTATTGAATATTCATCCGTAATCGGGATTTTGGTTTATGAACTGTTAGCAAAAAGAAATTCAATTGCCGGATATTTAGAGAAATGACCGCTGTTGTAAATTGAGAACTAAAACAATTCGGTAAATAATAAAAGCGTCCCAAAATTGGAACGCCTTCAAAATCTTTAAAGTTTAATTTATTCTGACTTCTGAAAAATCAACGCGGCAGAATTCATGCAATACCTCAACCCTGTTGGTTTTGGTCCATCGTCAAAAACGTGTCCCAAATGTCCGTCACATCTAGCGCAAAGAATCTCACCTCGTGTCATTCCATAGCTGTTGTCCAGCGCTTCTTTTACGCGTTCTTTGGCCAATGGCTGGTAAAAACTTGGCCAGCCCGTGCCACTTTTAAATTTCGTTTCACTAGAATATAATGGCAGTTTGCAAGCAGCACAAAAATAGTGACCCTTTTCGTGGTTGTCATTGTATTCATTTCTAAAGGGCGTTTCAGTTCCCTTCTTTCGAAGAATTTCATATTGTTCTGCCGTCAATTGCTTTTTCCATTCAGCATCTGTCTTTATCACAGGCTTTAAAGAGGTATCGTTAAGTGAAAGTTTATCTTGATTTGGCTGAAGTAAATCTGTTTTTTTTTCGGCCATTGCATCATTTTTTTTTACGCCCATACAAGCAATCAAACTGAGTGCAACAAATGGAATCAATATTTTTTTATAGAATTTCATGATTATTATGGTTATATATTAATTGTCTTTTAATTTGCCTTTATAGGTCTTTCTGAATTTATTGTATCTCGGAATCGAAACATTATGAACATACGGATTGTTCGGGTTGTGTTTGATGTAGTCTTGATGATAACTTTCGGCTTCGTAGAAATCTTTGATCGGTTCAACTTGCGTTACGATTTTATCAGAAAAAGCATTGCTCGCCTCCAGCTTTTTAATCGTGTTCTCAATTATTTTCTTTTGTTCATCGTTTTCATAAAAAGCCACCGAACGATAGCTGTCGCCGACATCCGGACCTTGTTTGTTCAACGTTGTTGGGTCATGACTTGCAAAAAAAACATTCACAAGCTCTTGATAATTGATTACTTTTGGATCGTAATAAACCAGCACTGCTTCGGCGTGACCAGTTGTGTGCGCGCCAACTTGCTCATAGCTTGGATTTTTTGTCGTTCCTCCAGCATAGCCCGAAATTGCTTCGGAAACGCCAGGGACATCTTCAAAAATATGTTCGGCGCACCAGAAACATCCTTCAGCGAAAACTGCGGTCTGCATTCCGTCTTTTGCTTCTAGAACAAGCCTCTTCGTCTGGGCATTTCCGCCGCAACCAACTGCGGTCATCAGAAAAATAGAAAACAATAATTTGATGGTATATTTCATAACTTTTTAAAAATTTTATTGCAAGTTAATTAGTAACCCTTCCGGAATTATGGCGATTTGCATAAGTTTAACGCAATCTTTAATCCAAATCCAAAATACTTCCCTTTAATTTATAGAAAAGTCTTTTGCACTGCTAAATACGGCGAAAGTGTTTTCGAGGTTTCAAATTTTCTATAAAAAAAATGCGGAACAATTGTTCCGCATTTTAATTTGCCAGATGTTTTCCTAAAATAAATATCTAACCCCAAACTGGAATTGTCGTGGTGGCGAAGCATTTCTTTTCACAAATAGTCCGCTCGCTTTTGAACCGCCCTGAATCTGGTTGCTCTGCGTTGCATTATTGCTGTAGCCGCTAAGGTTTTCAGCGTTGAAGAGATTGAAAACATCACCTCTAAACTCAAGTTTTCCTTGTCCGATCGCAATTTGGTGCTGCAGCCCAATATCGAAAGTGGTGCTCCACGGCAATCGGTCGTTGTTGCGCGATTCTCCTGGAAAACGGTCGCTGTTGCCAACGTATGCATCGCCGAAACTGCTTCCATCACCGTTAAGGTCGGTGGTTCCAAAACCTAGTGGAATCCTGTTGATCGGTTGTCCGCTCTGCAAGAGTCCAGCCAGCGTAATCGTTGTACCCCTGAAAGGGTAATAGTTGTATATTCCGTTGATATTGTGGGTTCTGTCATTGATTGATGGGCCATATTCCAAGCCAAAATCATTGCCGTCCATTGCACGGAAATTGATATCCTCGGTGTCGTTCTTCAATTGCGAAAGCGTGTAATTGATCCGGTACGAATAATCGTTTTTGCCTCGCGCTTTCTGATAGTTCATGCTCATCGCATAATATCTCGAATGTCCTTCAGATTCGCTCATCACAACATTTCTCGCAACTCCGGTGACGGTTTCTCCGTTGATTGTTGCCGAGCCGTTAACTATTGGGATTGGGCGCGTTGCATCTGCTTCTTCCATAGTTCGTATCACCGGATTGTTCGGGTCGACATAGTATGGCGCGGCCGCGTTCAGGTTTCGAAGCCTGAAGAGATTCTCACCACGGTTGTGCACAAGGTCAACAAAGAAAAGCTTCTCGTTATCGATCTGCAATTGGTAGCCCAGTGTGATCTGGTGTGAATAGGGATTGTCGTAACCATTGGGGTTCAATATTCTTCGCTCGCCAGAAAATGCACCCTCGCGCTGATCCTGCAAAGATGCTCCCGATGGTCCTTGCAGATAATTGATTCCCGAAAGGCTGGCCGAAACGTTTCCGTCAAAAGTCACTTGATCCACGTTGGTGCTTGCCGGAAGGATTCCGAGGTTAACGAATTGTTGGATCTGCTTTTTATAATCGGCCGAATTCGTGTTCTGCTGAAGGGCATCGCTGTAAACAGCATACGGGATTTTGCCATATGCCAGCGCATAACCGCCGCGGATGCTGCTTTTTTCTGTCAGCTTGAAGTTGAAGTTGGCACGTGGTGCGATGTTGTCCATATCGCCTTGGTCGCTGCCTCCTTTGGAAAGATTGTCATAATCATAGCGAAGTCCCAGCGTAACATTCAACCGAGGAGTAACCGACCAAAGGTCTTCCAAATATGCGGAATAAATATCCTGGTGCGTTCCGAAGCTTTTAGGCCGCAGTTCAACATTGTAGTTAAGAACCTGCGCCGAAAGGGGAATATCGTTCACGCCGAGGTTTGCACCAACGCCACTTTGGATAATACCAATGATCTCGTTTTGTGTCAACTGTACTGTATAATTACCAAAAGGATTTCCACCACCAAATAATTGATGGTCGCCACGAATATAGTTCAGACCGGTTTTGAACGTATGGTTGTCAAGATAGAACTTGAATTTTTGCTGTGCCTGGATCGTGTTTTCGAGTTCATCAAAAACATACCCCGGATTGCCGAGCACTGCGATGGTCTCGCCATTTGGATCCTGGACAACTACCTGTGGCGAGTTTTGATTGTTCGCCTTGGCATAATCCCACGAAAATCTGCTGTATTGAACATTTGTTTCTCCTGTTGCTTTCCCTAGGTTATAAGAGTTTTTTATGGCTAGCAGAAGGCTGCGTCGCTGCTGCGTATTGCCTGCCGAGTTGAAAGAGACGCCGCCGTCAAGACCTCCTCCCTGTCTTTCAATCTCAACATTGCCAAGGTTTCCACGAAATGATGTCTGAAAATTCTTGTTCCACAATTGGTCGATCTTTCCCGAAAAATACTGGAAATTGTTCTGGCCACGTACGGTTTGGTTCACACCAAGTTGTGGCACATTCAAAAGGTTGTCCTTTACATCGACGGTGTTTTCTGCATTGAAATAGTAAAAGGTTTTATCCTTTACCAAAGCACCGCCCACGCCCGCACCAAACTGATAACGCGCAAAGCCGTCCTTGACTTGGTTGCCCGAAAGATCGCGCTGCGCAAATGATGATTTGCTGTCGATCGCCGGGCCCGGGCGCGTGATGAAAAATACTTCAGCGGTCTGCTTGTTCGTTCCGGACCTAGGAGTAACGTCTATGATTCCGCTTCCCGTAAGTCCGTACTCTGCCGAAAAGTTGGATGTCAGTACAGTTATGTTCTTGACGAATCCCGATGGAATGTTGAATTTTTGACCACCAAGAAAACGCTCGTTGTTGTCAAGTCCGTCGATCAAATAAGACGCAAAAAGCGGATTGGCACCATTGATGCTCACATTTGGCGCTTCGGGAAAAAATCCCGTTGCCTGCGTCACGTTCGGAAGTCTGTATAGCACTCTTGTAATGTCGCGACCTTCAACGGGAATCTCCTGAATTTCTGCTGCCTTCAGTTCAAAAGAAACCTCGGCATCGCGGCTGTTGATCTTGGTCGTCGCGCCAGATTGAACAACAATTTCCTGAAGCTGTTCGGTGGACATCGTGACAAGCGCAAGTGTTACTGTTGGATTTTCGTTTGACCTAACACCGATCATTGATGAAGTTTGCGGGGCATAATTTGCGTTGCCCCCAAAAACAACTTGGTAACCGTCCAGCGCCGGAACGTTTCGGAAAATCACTTTTCCCTGGGCGTTCGTGGTTTGTATATAATTTGCGTTTCGCGAACTGTTGACAAGCGAAACTTCAGTCTCAGCTATCGGTTTTTGAGTTGTAATGTCCACAACAGATACTGTAAGATCTTGCTGGGCAAAAATAAAATTGGTGGCGCACAAAAACGCCAATATGAAGAGTTTTTTCATGGGAATTTGATTTCATTTAAAAAATTGTTTGAAAATTTAAATAACGAAACCAAACGGCGAACCTTTATTCACATTGGCAGAACTTCGATATTGCGTATGCGAGATTACACTAAAGAATTTTGTAGTGGTCTTTGGATTGAAAATTCTCCAGATTGCCAGCGCGATATGCACTGGGATTTTGCCCGAGGACAATGCATCATCCAGTGCCTCTCGATTGTTGAGATCAGAAAGCTTCTCGAGATCGAGAAAGTTGTTGTCGCAAAATTGAACCAAAGATTCGTACACCTTTGCTGTTTGCCAAGGAATTTTGTCAAAGGCGGATTTTTTGAACGCCGTTCTATTCACCGCGATCAAGTACGCGCCACCATGATGGTCCGCGCCAATTGCAGAGGTACGGTTTTGAAGGGATTCGTGCGCGGCACGTATATGCTTGGACTTAAGCGCCAAACAATCGTTACCAATAACGATCACATTTGAATAACCTTTAGAGAAAATAGATTCAACAGCGGAAGAAAGCTTTTGACCAAAATTGCCTGGACATTGTGAACTTTCATCCGATATGTAATACGAAAGACCGCTGCTGGCAACTGTTTGTATAACGTGATTGTTCAGAAATTGCCAAAAGCGCAAATTCTGCTTACTATCGCGCGAAATGATTTTGGAAAGCGATTCTTTTTGTGCACTTCGGGCAAAAATCAGAACCGCTGTATCCGAAGAATTGTGTTTCATATAAACCGAGAAGAGGTAATTTTGACTGCGTATTTTTAACGCTCAATAATACCTTCGAAAACTCTTTGTAAATATATTTAAAGATTTTAAAGTTTTGTTAAAAACTTATTCGGATTGTCATTTAATAAGATGTCAGCACTGGCGCCGATACAAATAACTTGTTGATTATGTTTAAATTAAGCGTTGTTCAACTGCTGATGTTATGGAAATCATATAACCTTTTGAATGCATTGTATAAGCCAATAAGGTGGCTAATTCACAAATTTTGAAACAATCCATTTTACGCGCTCGCATCTTGCACGCCAACCGCTAAGTATATGCTCCATAAAGAATTACATCACGATAAACAGGTTCACCACAGTGGGCAAAAGGCTTTGTGCAGCGCGCTTTTGCAGCAATACAGAAAAGTTCGGGCGCACAGCGAATCCATTTGCGCACATTTGCAGACCGAGGATTATGTGGTGCAGCCTATTGTTGATGTTAGTCCGCCAAAGTGGCATTTGGGACACACAACTTGGTTTTTTGAGACGATGATTCTTCAGTCATTCAATTCTGGCTACCAAGTTTTTGACCCCTTGTACAACTATGTTTTCAACAGCTATTATGACGGCATCGGTGCTCGAGTG
The DNA here is from genome assembly GCA_038234025.1 of Flavobacteriales bacterium. GTDB lineage: Bacteria > Bacteroidota > Bacteroidia > Flavobacteriales > Flavobacteriaceae > Flavobacterium. The sequence continues at coordinate 11,782 of JBBSUW010000023.1, read as the reverse complement.
ATTCGCACGGATCGCGGAAATCTGAGTCGCCCAAGCGTTTCCGAAATTTATGAATATCGTAAATATGTTGACCGCGCGATCGAAGATTTTCTTCAAGATTCCATTACCCCAGAAATCGAAACGATTTTCACGCTCGGTCTCAATCACGAACAGCAACATCAAGAACTGCTGCTCACCGACATCAAATATATTTTGGGTCACAACCCGCTATTTCCTCAATATTCATCAGAAACAAACGAAAATCCGAAAATTGAAACGTTAAATAGCTGGATAGAAATAACCGAAGGTTTGTACAGTGTCGGTTTTGATGGCGAGGGCTTTGGCTTTGATAACGAACACAATAAGCACAAGGTTTATACCAATGGGTTTTCTATCAGCAGCCAATTGGAAACAAACGCGGGCTATCTGGAGTTCATCAATGATGGTGGTTATTCCAATTTTAGATTTTGGCATGCCGAAGGTTGGGATTGGGTAAATCAGAAAAAAGTAAATTCGCCTTTATACTGGCATCAAATCGAAGGCAGATGGCATCAATATACATTGGCCGGTCTCGTTCCGCTGCTGGAAAAAGCTCCCGTAACTCACATCAATTTCTATGAGGCCTGTGCTTACGCTTCTTGGAAAAAATTGCGCTTGCCGCTGGAAACCGAGTGGGAGATCGCGAGTGACCTATTTGAATGGGGAAAGCGCTGGGAATGGACTTCGAGCGCGTATCTTCCGTATCCGGGATTCAAGATAGCCCAAGATGCCACCGGTGAGTACAATGGCAAATTTATGGTGAGTCAAATGGTGCTTCGCGGAGCGTCGATCGCCACGCCAGAAAAGCACAGCCGAAAAACCTATCGAAATTTTTTTCATCCGCACCTGCAATGGCAATTCACCGGGATCAGGCTAGCACAATAATTATATATGCCAAGTAAATTTCGCGAAGAGATTATAGCCGGACTTTCTGCCGAACAGAAAAATCTTTCTTCAAAATATTTTTACGACGTCAATGGCGACGCGATTTTTCAGCAAATTATGGCTTGCGATGATTATTATCTCACAGACTGCGATATGGAGATCTTTGCCGATCAATCAGAAGACATTGCACGAACCTTAACTAATGGCGATGAATTTGAAATCATCGAGCTTGGCGCAGGCGATGCCATTAAATCAACGCATTTGCTTAAAAAACTTAGCGAACGAAGCGCAAATTTCTCGTATGTACCGATTGATATTTCGGAGAACATTATCGCGCTCCTGGAAGATGAAATGCCTGATCGCGTTCCAGGAATCACAGTAAATGGACTTGCCGGCGAATATCTTGAAATGCTGAAAATTGCCTACGCAAAAAATTCCAATAGAAAAGTGCTACTGTTCTTGGGCTCGAGCATCGGCAATTTTGAAGTGGAGGACGCTGTCAACTTTCTGACGAAGCTTTATGCGCAAATGAATTCCGGTGACAGACTCTTGATCGGGTTTGATTTGAAAAAAGAACCGCAGAGGATTTTGTCCGCTTACAATGATGAAGGCGGACTCACCGTCGAGTTCAACCTGAATCTTTTGAAAAGAATCAATCGTGAGCTCGACGCCGATTTTGTGCCCGAAAATTTCGAGCATTTTCCGATCTACAACCCCATGACGGGCGCTTGTCGTAGTTTTTTGGTGAGCAAGACGGAACAAAGTGTAAACATTGGCGACCGCACTTTTGATTTTGAACAATATGAAGCGATTAATATGGAGCTTTCGCAAAAGTTCACGAAAAACGAGATAGCGACCATCGCTTCCGAGATCGGTTTCGTGAATGAAAACATGTTCTGCGACACAAATAATTGGTACTGCAATATGCTCTGGACAAAACGATGAAAGCTGCTCACACCTACTCAAAAACATTTTAGAAAGGAAAATTTTAATTGGCTATATTTGATGATTGTTAAAAAAATGAGGATATGGTAATGGAAATTCAGACAACGCTTTTTTATGTGGATGACGACGAGGACGATCGTATGTTTTTCCAGGAAGCCACGGAGGTTTTGGGCGAAACCGTAAGCTTATTTGAACTTGCAGATGATATGCTCAATACTTTGAAAAATCCACCACCGGCGCCGTCGATGGTTTTTTTGGATCTTAATATGCCTGTGAAAGATGGTTTTCAAGTGTTGATTGAAATAAAATCGTCCAAAGCATTTTGCCACATTCCCGTTGTTGTCCTTTCCACTGCAGTTGATGAGGTTACGGTCAACAAGTGTTTTGACCTAGGCGCAAGTTGCTATCTTTCTAAACCTTCCTCGCCGGATGAACTCAAGTCGGCAATTTCGAAAGTTGTCGAAATTGACTGGGAGAACCACAAAGTAACGAGAAGCAATTTTATCATAACCACCAACAATGATCGTCCATTTTAACAAACATTCATTTTTTATCTCCTCGACCAAAGTTTTGGGAGGTTCTACAACCTAAATCCTGAAACAAATGATATTAATCGTTGACGATCGAATAGAAAATATTATTCCGCTGCAGAAAATCCTACTGCTCCATAATCTTGAGTCGGATTCTGCACAATCCGGCGAGGAGGCGCTCAAACTCATTTTAAAAAAAGAATACGCACTCATAATCCTCGATGTTCAGATGCCGGGAATGGACGGTTTTGAAGTGGCAGAAACGTTGGCCGGCAGCAATCGTACAAAGGATATTCCCGTTATTTTTCTTTCTGCACTCAGCAAGGAAAAAAAATATATTTCCAAAGGCTACGCCACCGGAGCTGTCGATTATATCACCAAGCCCGTCGATCCAGATTTATTGATCTTAAAGGTGAAGACTTTTCTAAAGCTCTTTAACCAGACCAACGAACTCAAGGCAACCCGAGATCTCCTGAACAAGGAAATCGAGATTCGAAAGGACGCCCAGGAGAACCTTGAGCGAAAGGTAAAAGACCGAACCCTCGAGCTTGTTGAAAAAAACGATGAGCTGGAACTGAAGAACAATGAGCTACAGCAGTTTGCGTGGGTTGTTTCTCATGACCTTAAAGAACCGCTGCGCAAGATCGAGATCTTTGTAAAGCTGATCCGCGAGAGATTCGTTAACAATGACGAGCAGGCAATCGAGTATATCAATCGAACCCTAAACGCCTCAGAAAGAATGACCTTGCTCATTACCGATTTACTTGAATTCTCTAGACTGAGCGCCAAGGCTCGACCTGAAATTGTAGATCTCAACAAAATTGCAAAAGAGGTGATCGGCGATCTTGAGGAGCGTATTTCTGAAAGCTCGGCCACAATTACCGTCGGAAATCTTGAAAAGATAAACGGCGTTCCGAGCCAATTGCGTCAGGTCTTCCAAAATCTGATAACCAATAGCATCAAGTTCACCGATGCCGATACAACACCGAAAATCAACATTGCATCAGAAAGAATAGAATCAAAATCAATCGATGCGCCTGCGTCAGAAAACGGAAAATTCTTCCGAATGACTTTCACCGATAATGGAATCGGCTTCGACGAAGCGTATCTCGATAAAATATTCGTCATTTTTCAAAGACTTCACGATCGCACAACGTTTGAAGGTACCGGCATCGGACTTTCGATCGCAAAAAAAATCATCGAAAAGCACGACGGCTTCATCACGGCAAAGAGCAAAGTTGGCGAAGGAGCTCAATTCATAATCGTCCTGCCCGTGCTTGACGCAAAAAAATCTTGATATGGAGGGAAATTTCAAAAGGAATCTGCTTGTAGGTTTCGGTATATCTATGACCGTATTATTGGCGAGCTCAATCGCTTCTTTCTTTAGCATAGGCAGCTTGCTCGACAGCAATTTTGCGGTAAACCACACACAAGATGTTTTGTATAACATAAGCGAAGCCAAAGGAAATATGGTTGATGCCCAAACCAATGTTCGAGGATTCTTGATAACTGGCAAGACGGAGTATGCCAAAGACGTCACCACCAGCAAGGCACTGGCCGATGTTTACATTGCAAAACTTTCAAAACTGGTAAGCGATAACGCCGAGCAAGCGGCGAACGTAGAAAACTTGCGAAGTACAAAACAACAACTATTTTCCTTCTTGGACTACAGAGTGGACGAGCGATCCAAAGGTTATGTTGCGACCGCCACTGACATTGAGCGCGGAACGCAGTTGATGAGCAAGGCTCAAGGACTTTTAAAAACAATGGAAAAAAACGAGCTGGTACTTCTCAAAAAACGCACGCTCACTGCGGAACGGTTCGGGATGTACAGCTCGCTTATGATCGTTGCCGCCGCGGTGATAGCGCTATTGATAAGCATTGTCTTTTTTATCCGAATTCTTTCTGATTATACCGAGCGCAATCGACTGCAAAGCGAACTTGTAAAAAAAGATCGTGAAACCGAAATGCGCATCGAGGCAATCAACGTTCTAGCCACTAAAATTTCGGGTGGCAATTATGACGTTTCGATAAACGACGTCATGAAAGATTCTCTCGGAAACGTCGGGGTTTCGATCACGGCAATGGCATCTTCATTGCAAGGATCTTTTAACGACCTTGCCGATCAAGAATGGCTTCAAGCCGGAATAGCCACCCTCAATAATGTAATGCTTGGCGAGAAAACGCTTGAGAAACTCTGTAATGACATTATCAAGCAGCTTTGCGAATATACCGAATGTGCCGCCGGAGTTCTGTATATCTCCGAGGATGAAAATTTGCGTTTCTGTGGAAGCTATAATTATTTTCCAAATGAGAACCGAGAAATCTTAATGCACGGCCAAGGTCTTGTAGGCGAAGCGGCCAAGTCAAAGAAGGTTTTGCAGCTGCGCGATTTCAAACAAGAAGAAATCACTGTCAGCTATGCGTTGGGCGAAATGAAACCATCGCACATCATTGCCATTCCTTTGTTCGAGAACGAGCTGGAAGGCGTTGCCGAACTTGCCTCGATTGTGCCGATCGACAAGGTTACCTACAAGTTTCTCACGCTTGTGGGCAATAATATAGGTATCGCTATACGTTCGGCCCAGCACAGAAGACGACTTGCCGAACTCTTGGAAGAAACGCAGGCACAATCGGAGGAACTTCGCTTTCAGCATACCGAACTTGAGGGAATGAACGCCGAGCTCGAGACCAAGACCGAAAAGCTCCAGGCTTCCGAGGAAGAACTTCGGGTGCAGCAAGAGGAACTTCAACAAACCAACGAGGAACTTGCCGAACGCAGCGTGCTTCTCGAAGAACAGAATACCGAGATCCAGAAAAAATCTGAAGCACTCGAAATTTCGACCCGGTACAAATCAGAATTCTTGGCAAACATGTCGCATGAGCTCCGTACGCCGCTCAACTCCATACTACTGTTGAGCCGATTGCTCTCGGAAAATATTGATACAAATATGACTCCCGAACAAGTGGAATTTTCAAAGGTTATCAACAGCAGCGGAAACGGTCTTTTGGCGCTGATCGATGAAATACTGGATCTTTCAAAAATAGAAGCAGGGAAAATGGACCTACACATTGTTCATCTTTCGATAAATGAGGTTTCCGATGGTCTCAAAGACCTTTTCACTCAAGTCGCCAAGCAAAAAAACATCGACTTTATCGTGGATGATTCCAAGGCGCCGCTGGTCATCAAGACCGACAAGATGCGACTCGAACAAATCCTGAAAAACCTTGTTTCAAATGCATTGAAATTTACAATGGAAGGTTCGGTAAAAGTTTCCATCGAACCTGATATAAAAAATCCAAAAATCATCTGCTTCAGTGTTGCCGATACCGGAATAGGAATTGCGCCAGCGCAGCAGCCACTTGTATTTGAAGCATTCCAACAGGCCGACGGTTCCACGAAAAGGAAATATGGCGGCACAGGGCTTGGACTTTCGATAAGCCGAGAGCTTGCAAAACTTTTGCACGGCGATATTCTGCTCGACAGCGAGCCCGGCAAGGGCAGTACTTTCACTTTGCGAATTCCACTGGCATCGACTTTTCAGGAGATACCACCGGCTTTTGCCGAAATCGCGCCGAGCATTGTTGAACAAGCACCGCCCGCAGCAATCAAACCCTACATAAGCCAAGTAATCCCGCCGGCGGTAGATGACGACAGGGAAAGCTTGACCGATGGCGACAAGATAATCCTCATTGTTGAAGACGACCCCAATTTTGCAAAATCGCTGCTCGAATTCACCAGATCAAGAGATTACAAAGGAATTGTATGCGTTCGTGGAGACAGGGCGCTCAACTATGCGGTAAAGTACAATCCTATCGGGATACTTCTCGACATCGAACTCCCGATCAGAAGTGGTTGGGAAGTGATGGAAGAACTCAAGACCGATAGCAGCACGCGGCATATACCCGTACATATTATGTCATCGCACAAACTTAGGCAAGAAAGCCTTCTGCAAGGTGCGGTAAAATTTCTGCACAAGCCTGACGCGTTTGATGAAATGCCCGAAGTTTTCAAGAGGATCGAGCAAATCGTTAATAAGGAATCCCAAAAGGTTTTGATTATCGAGGACAATCCAAAGCATGCCAAAGCGCTGGCATACTATCTTGAAACGTTCAATATCAAAAGCGACATCAAAAGTGACGTTACCGATGGCATCAAGGCTTTGACCGACGATAAAATCAATAGCGTGATCCTCGATATGGGCATTCCCGATCAAAAAGCGTACAAAATCCTGGAGGACATCAAAAAGAATCCGGGGCTCGAAAATCTTCCCGTGATCGTTTTTACCGGAAAAAGCCTTTCGCTGACCGAAGAGGTCAAAATCAAAAAGTACGCAGATTCGATTATTGTGAAAACAGCCCATTCTTACAAACGAATGCTCGACGAGGTTTCGCTGTTCCTGCACCTGGTCGAAGATGACAAACAAAGGGGTGGTGGCAAATCTTCAAAAAAGCTTTCTCAACTCAATGATGTGCTGAGCGGAAAAACCGTTCTGGTGGTTGATGATGATGTTCGCAATATCTATTCGCTGACCAAATCGCTTGAAGTTCTGAAAATGAACGTTATAACCGCAATCGATGGCCGGGAAGCCCTTCAGGTCCTTGCCGAAAATCCGAAAACCGATGTTGTGCTGCTCGATATGATGATGCCGAACATGGACGGTTATGAAACGGCAAAAAAGATTCGGGAAAACCCAAAATTGCGCCGACTTCCCGTAATCGCCGTTACGGCAAAAGCAATGACCGGCGATCGAGAAAAGTGCATCAACGCCGGCGCCTCTGATTATATCACGAAACCTGTTGATATCGATCAATTGCTGTCGCTGCTGCGAGTTTGGCTTTACGATTCAAAATAATTCCATAAAAAAGATTCCATTGGAAAACAAAAAAGTGCTGATAATTGACGATGACAACCGCAACATCTTTGCATTGCGCGCAGTGCTCGGCGCAAAAAAGTTTATTTGCCTAACAGCAGCAAGCGCCGAAGCAGGCATCGATGTTCTCAAGAAAAATGCTGACATAGATTATGTGCTGATTGATATGATGATGCCAGAAATGGACGGTTATGAGGCAATCCCATTGATGAAAAAAATGGACGGAATGGACAACATACCTATAATTTCCGTGACCGCACAAGCCATGGTGGGCGATGAACAGCGATGTCTGGCAACTGGCGCCGATGGCTATATTTCAAAACCCGTGGACGTGGACAAACTTTTGGCGATCATGTCCAGACTTAAAAACCATAAATGATCAACGACCACGAAATAGAACTCATCATCAGCGAAGTTCATCAATATCAGGGCTTTGACTTTGGTGGTTATACTCGCGCCTCGCTCAAAAGACGTTTTGACCGATTGATTGATATAGACGGACTCGAGGATTTTCAGGGTCTGATCTCAAAAATTCGATCAGACGAAAACTATCACAATCGAATCGTGGAGGAAATCACTGTTAACGTTACCGAAATGTTTCGCGACCCAATGTTCTATCGAGCGCTTCGCAAGGAGATTCTTCCGTTTTTGGCAACAAAACCATTTATTAGAATCTGGCATGCCGGCTGCGCGACAGGACAAGAAGTCTATTCGATGGCGATAATGCTGAAGGAGGCAAACCTTTTGCAAAAATCACTGATATATGCCACAGACATTAATGAAGATGTTTTGAAAAGAGCAAAACAAGGCGTTTTCTCTTTGAAGATGATGAAACAATATTCCGAAAATTACATCAACAGCGGCGGAGAACAGGACTTTTCAAAATACTATTCAGCAAATTATGGCATGGCAAAATTTGGCGAAGATCTCTCCGCCAAAATGGTTTTTTCGCAGCACAGTCTTGTGTCGGACAATTCTTTCAATGAGTTCGACCTTATCCTCTGCCGCAACGTTCTTATATATTTCGACAATCTTCTACAAGGTCGTGCATTGCAATTGTTCGACAATAGTCTTGCACTAGGCGGATACTTGGCGCTAGGCACAAAAGAATCCATAAAATATTCGGAGGTGAACGACAATTTCAGACAATTTGACAAGCTCAAGATATGGCAGAAGATAAGGTAAAGTGCGATCTTTTGATGATATGTGGTTCGGCCGGAAGTTTGGATGTTCTCCTTCGTATTCTGCCCGAGCTCAAGGCAAAACGATTTCCAATAATTGTGGTCATTCATCGCAAGAACAGCGAAGACCACACGCTTGAGAATCTGGTGGCGCGCAAGACAAAACTCACGGTTCGCGAGGTCGAAGACCATACCGTTCTATATGCATCATCGATTTATATCGCGCCCGCCGATTATCATCTCTTGTTTGACAGCAACAAAAAACTTGCGCTCGATATTTCCGAAAAAGTAAACCATAGCCGCCCAAGCATTGATGTTTCGATGAAATCTGCCGCTGCAGAATATGGCCAGGGAATGGTTGCAATATTGTTATCTGGCGCAAATTCCGATGGATCGGAAGGACTTTTGAAAATAAAGGAGCTTAACGGTTATGCGGTTGTACAAAATCCCGAAGATGCCGAAGTTCCATATATGCCGGCAGCGGCGATCAAAAAAATGCAGCCCGACAAAATCCTCAGATCATCGGAAATGGCCGCTTTCATCAATGGAATCGAATGACCTTAGGTTTTAATTTTGTCCGTTTCTGTATGTTCCTCAAATGAAAAATTGCGCAATTGCGGCGCTTTGAAAAAAGTGGCCACCACAACGCCAAGCGTGATACAACCGCCCATAACCACCGCGCGAACCGGACCAAGCCAATGCGCGGTAACGCCGCTCTCAAAATCGCCTAGCTCGTTGGATGAGCTCACGAACATAGTGTTGACCGCAGAAACCCTTCCGCGCATGTGATCTGGCGTTACGAGCTGTAAAATAGTGCTGCGGATCACGACCGAGACCGCGTCGAACATTCCAGAAAACAAAAGCATAAAAAACGAAAGGTAGAAGTTTTTGGAAATGCCAAAGATGATGATCGAGACCGCAAAACCACCAACGCACCAAAATAGTTTGTGACCGGGATTTGATTTCAAGGGAATGAACGCCAAAATTCCGAGCGTTACCAAAGCACCAATTCCGGGCGCGGCGCGAAGGATGCCAAAACCCATTTCGTTGACGAACAATATTTCTTTTTGATAAACGGGCAAAAGCGCAATGGCTCCGCCAAAAAGAACCGAGAACATGTCGAGGCTCAGTGCGCCCAAAAGTGTGGGCGTGTTCCATACAAAACGCAAACCTTCGGTGAGACTTGCCATAATTGGTTCTCTGATTTTTTTGACCAATGGCCGGGCGGCAATAGCAAAAAGTGGAAAAATCAAGAAGATTTCGAGCACAAAAATCGCCCACAATGAGGACGGTATACCAAACCAGGCAATTGCAAAACCGGCAACAAGCGGACCAAAAACGGCACCGAGCTGCCATGCCATACTGCTGAAACCCGTGGCGTTGGCATAATGTGTCTTTGGCATCAATTGTCCGAAGAGCGCGAACATCGAGGGCGCATAAAACGATCTGAACGCGCCACCGAGAAAAACAAATGCATAAATAATGTACTGAAGATTGGCGACTTCCATATATCCATTGTAGAAGGTGGCCGCCGTTGCCAATCCCAGCGCGATGAAAACATAGCCGATCAAACAGGTCAGCACCATTTTCCGTTTTTCATTAAGGTCCACGAAATGTCCCGAGAAAAACGAGAATCCGACGGCCGGAATAACTTCGGCCAAACCAACAAGTCCAAGTGAGAGCTTGCTTGACGTAATTTGGTATATCCAGAAAAACAAAATCGTGGACTGCATATTTAGCGCAAAAATCACCCCAAAACGTAAGGCGATAAAATAGCGGAACTCCGTGATCAATAGAGATGGATTTTTAGTGAAAAAACCCTTCGGCAAATTATTGTTCTCCATAAATTATATTCGTTGGCAAAAATAATAAAAACAAGTGCGAACTGAAACCTTGCGCAAGTTTATCAAATTGTACCACTATGAAATCAAAAGTTGTAAAAGTGTTTCGTCTAGATTAATGATCTTGCGTAAGCTTTAAACAACCAATAACAATATTAAATATTATGAAAACACCAACCAGTTCAAAATCGGAAACGAAAAAACCTGCAACAAAAGCGGAAGAGAAAAAATCATCTTCTGACAAAAAACCAGCTTCAAAAGATTCAGCTTCAAAAGGCAACAAGACCAAGGCAAAGAAATCTGCAGCCGAAGGATTGAAGGAATTGTTCATCGATTCGCTCAAGGATATTTATTGGGCAGAAAAAGCGTTGACAAAAGCGCTGCCGAAGATGGCAAAGAACGCAACATCGCGCGAACTGAAATCAGCATTGGAAAACCACTTGACTGAAACGGAGAACCAAGTACAAAGATTGGAGGAAGTTTTCTCGAAAATCGGGGAAAAGGCTGTCGCCAAAAAATGCGAGGCGATGGCAGGTCTAATCAAGGAAGGCGATGAAATCGTGGCCGGAACAGAAATAGGAGCGGTTCGCGATGCGGGAATAATCGCGGCTTCGCAAAAAATAGAGCATTATGAGATTGCTACTTATGGAACTTTGTGCGCCTTTGCCGAAACCCTGGGAATGAGCGAATGCAAAAAACTCTTGGGGCAAACGCTCGAGGAAGAGAAAAAGGCGGATCAAACTTTGACCGACAAAGCTTATCACAACATTAACTTTAATGCGATGGAGTAATTGCTTTCCGTATTTAAATATGAGAGGCTGCGAAGAAATTCGCGGCCTTTTAATTTAGCGATAGATTTGGAGTTGGTATTATATGTGGTGTGCCAAGACAACAATTGTAGATATCGCAGGAGCTGAGCAAAAGGAAGCTCACGGGAGGGATTGCAGCGAAAAATGCTTTTCTTTTTTTCTCCTTTCGGGCAAAGTTTAAGGCGAAAAGAAAAGATTGAAGCACAAAGCCCGACCAATTCCCGAGCGCGGCAGCAGCGCGGAACGAGGACACGCCCAAAAAAATCCCACTGGAGAGCGGGATTTTTTATCATTGTAAAATTTTGTTTAGACCGATAGGAAAAACGTCTCTTTGTTGAGTCCCGATGTGTGGAATTGCCAGTTCATCTTAAGCACGTGCTTGATCACATGTTTTAGTTTTTCAAAATCGTTGGGCTTGTGGATGTAAACATTTGCGCCACCGCTCAAAGTGTCCTCAATGTCTTTTTCCGAGTTTGACGTCGAATAGATCGCGACGCTCACTTCGCTGAGGCGCGGTGTTCTGCGAATTTCGGTAAGGCAATCGCCACCTGATTTTCCTGGCATGTTAAGGTCCAGGAAAAGTATGTGCGGCAGTTTGTTCTCTTCATCGTTGAGATAATCCATAAGCTCGCGGCCGTCCTTTAGCAAGGTAAGCTTTGAATTCACATTGGTCTCATAGAGCGCGGCCTGAAATAATGT